>USCL01000008.1 GCA_900553145.1 uncultured Desulfovibrio sp. | reverse complement strand
CTCTCTCTCTCTCTCTCTCTCTCTCTCTCTCTCTCTCTCTCTCTCGGCTTTTGGGGGACGGCCACTCACAGGAGAGAGCCTAAGCAGTTGTGTGACTTGGTTAAGCATGGCGGCTTTGTTAAGTAGTCCTGTCATCGCGTCACATTGGACGCTTTGGCGTAAGCTGCGTACGAGCTTCACATCTTCATCCACATCGGTTAATTTACCTATGATGACATGATTAGCGATGCCGCAGGTGACAGTAAACCACTTGTAACCCTGTTTTGTCATGATTTGAATAGGCTGGGAACAGTTATGTTGCTTGTTGTCAATAACCTCCTTCAAAAAGAACTGACGCAAAATATCTATGCCATCCTCTGTCAACATCCCATGAGCCTCTGGATTGGAAAGAAAGTCATCAATGGAGGACGTGCCTAAATGATATGAAGTTGATGAATAATTTATCATCTCATCCCTTTCGATGTCGTATTCAAACAATATATCGTGGCTCAATTCACAAACCAATTGATAGCGTTTGAGCTCATACTCTCTCAGTTCTCGATTTTTTTTTGATTCAGTAATATTATTCATTATGTTGATAAAGCAAGCATTACCATCTTTATAGCCAGTAAAGTTGGATACAACATCAAGCCATACAATGCTGCCATCTTTATGAAAAACACGATACTGAATATTTAACGCTTTTTTACTCTCTTTCTGTTTATCAAATGCAGCAAAAACTCTTTCAAAATCATCTGGATGCAATACATTTCGAGGATTACCGCTTTTTGATTCATCTTCATATTCTTTACGCGTGGAGCCTGTTAAAGAGTAGAAAGCATCATTTGCCCACTCTACAGTACGGTGATCTCCATTAAATATGATTTTTACTACACCGCAATCCAGCATATTAAGAATGCTTTCCAGATCGTCCATCTTTTCCTCTCCCCCCAAAAAAAATTCAGTGATTATGTCTCAGCAAGTTCCGCAAGGCGAGAGAAGCTAGGCTCAAGACTCGTTATTTTCAAACAAGCCCAAACAGGGTATGCCGGGGGCACGGAGGTGTCCCATGCGTACCCTGTTTTATCTTTCTGCAAGCCAGCTGGAGCGTATCAAACCTTTCTTTCCCCGTTCTCAGGCGTTCCCCGCGTTGATGACGGACGCGTTGTCAGCGACATCATCCGCGTCATCAAACATGGGCTTCAGAGGAAGGATGCCCCTGATGAATACGGTCCGTACATGACGCCGTACAATCACTTCCTCGACCCATCTTTACCTCTTACTCTTGGCTCTGTCATAGCATTTAATTGATATACATCCATACTGTGTTGAATTTACAATATTTGTTGTTGACGAGCTCCGCAGCAAAGGAAATTCTCTTTGGTATCTGTCTAAAATCTTATGAAATAAAATATCAATCGTTTACTGGGACAGAGTCTTACTCTTTATTCGCGTTGGCGCGGGCTTCCTTGAGGGCGGCGTTCTGCTGGTTGCGGGCTTGGGTCAGGGCGCTGCGGCGCTGGCGGGCGGCTTCGCGCAGGTCGGCTACCGCATCGGTCTCGTCGACGATCTCCCGGCCGAGCATCTCCTCAAGCACGTCTTCGAGGGATACGACGCCGGCCAGCCCGCCGTACTCGTCCAGCACGATGAAGAGATGGAGCCGCGACTCCAGAAATTCCAAAAGCAGCTTGTCCACGGTCTGGTTCTCAAGGACGAAGCGGACGGGCTGCATGATGTCGAACAGCGTCTTTTCCGTCTGGCCCTGAGAGACGTAGCGCCCGATGTCCTTGCGGAGGACGATGCCGACGATGTCCTCGTTGTCGTCGCCGTAGACGGGGATGCGGCTGTAGTGCCAGATCTGGGGATGGTTGTAGGCTTCCGTGACCGAAATGTCCTCCTGGAGGGAAAAGACCATTGTGCGCGGGGTCATGATTTCGCGCACGTGCTTCACATCCAGCGAGAGGATGTTCCTGATGGCGTTCTCCTCATACTGCTGGATGCGCCCGGTCTGGCGGGAAAGGCTGGTGATCGCCCGGATGTCGTCTTCGGTGGCGGAGGGGCCGCTCTGGGGGGTGGCCACGAGCCGCGTCAGCATGCTGGAGAACCAGATGAACGGCTTGAAAATGAGGACCATCAGCTGAAGCGGGCGGGCCATGCCCCCGGCGACGCCGCAAGCGTGGACCACGCCGAGCGTCTTGGGGAGGATCTCGCCGAACGCGAGGATGAGGACGGTCAGGCCCGCCGCGAAGAGGGCCGTATTTTCCGCGCCAAGGACATTGGATGCGATCGCGCCCGCGACGGCTGCCCCGGCCGTGTTGGCCACCGTGTTGAGGGTGAGGACGGCGGCGATGGGCTGATCGATGCGGGACCGGAGCTGGTAGAGCCGCTCGCCCGTGGCGGTCCCCTGCTTGCGCAGGTTTTCGATATACGTCCACGGGACGGAGTAGAGGGCCGCCTCGGTCATGGAACAGATCGCGGAAATCAGCACCACGAGAAAGACGGTGAGCAGCAGAGTGATCATGGGCGGGACCTTGCCTGGCCGTCGGCCCAGGCTGTTGAAAGGGATATGGATTATGAAAGTGTAGCCTCGACGGGGGAGGAAGGCAATGCCCCTATTCGGCTGAGGGCAGGGGGGATGCCCCTTGCGGCGGCGCGGGGCCTTCCCGCCGCTTTTGCCGAAAAGAGAAAAAAGAGGGAGGTGTCCGAAAATGACAAGAAAACCCTTGACGCCCTAGGATTCTTTGTATAGATATGCGTTTCCCCACTTGATGTGGGTCATCCCTGTGCGGCAGGGAAGGGTGGATGCACTGTCCATCCTGCTATGTCGGCCATCAGGCCGACTTTGACATTTGCAGGCGTCACTGATTGCCGAAAGGATGTCAAGAGCCGTTAGAGTCGCGGGAATCCCTCACGAATCCCGGATTGTAAAGGTCTTGTGAAAGGGCGAAAGCCCTGTAGGTGACCCTGCGGGACTACCTGTCTTATTGGATGTTCATCCAATACAGGCCAGGCTGGCGAAACATGGGTTGACTTCATTATGGAAATGGAGAGCAGTCGGAGTGACGCCGGAATGGCCTTCCCTCCTCGTCCCAATCTCCCGCATACATAATTGAAGTCTGCACGTAACCAACAGGTTCGTGGCGACCCCGTAGCTGCCGTCTGGTCTTTGCCAGGGTTGGCCGAAGCGTTCACGTACATACGCTTTGGAACCGGCCTTTTCGAAGGTCGGCTGCTGTGTGGAAGTTCGGTTCGTTTCGTTGCTCTTTATGAACGACACCGGACAATTGTTGCCAGATAACGGAGTAGACGCAATGACGACAGTGAGCAGTGATCGTATCCGCATCAAGCTCAAGGCTTACGATTACCGCATCCTTGACAAGGCTGTGGCGGAAATCGTCGATACGGCTCGGAATACGGGCGCGGGCGTGGCAGGGCCAATTCCTCTGCCCACCAATATCAATAAATTCACCGTGAACCGCTCTGTGCACGTGGACAAGAAGTCCCGCGAACAGTTTGAAATGCGGATCCACAAGCGGCTTATGGACATCCTGGAACCCACGCAGCAGACCGTGGACGCCCTCGGCAAGCTCAGCCTGCCTGCGGGTGTGGATGTGGAAATCAAGCTTTAGCGAGGAATGTCATGGCTGAGAAAATGGGAATTCTGGGTCGCAAGCTTGGCATGACCCGCATCTTCGCTGGAGACGGCTCTGCCGTGGCTGTGACGGTTGTTCAGGCTGGTCCTTGCCCTGTTACCCAGGTCAAGACCGCCGATAAGGACGGCTACAACGCCCTGCAGATCGCCTTCGAAGAAGCCAAGGAAAAGCACGTGACCAAGCCTATGAAGGGTCACTTTGCCAAAGCCGGAACGGCTCTTTATCGCAAGGTTCGCGAAATCCGCCTCGACGGTCCGGCCGCTTACGAAGTGGGCGCCGTGCTGACCGCGGACGTGTTCGCCGCCGGCGACAAAATTAAAGTAACTGGCACGAGCCTCGGTAAGGGGTATCAGGGCGTTATGCGCCGCTGGAACTTCAAGGGCTCCAAAGACACGCACGGTTGTGAAAAGGTGCATCGTTCCGGTGGTTCCATCGGTAACAACACCTTCCCCGGCCACGTGTTCAAGGGCAGGAAAATGGCGGGTCACTGGGGTGCCGAACAGGTTACCGTACAGGGCCTTGAAATCGTGGACGTGCGGATGGAAGACAACGTCATCCTCATCCGTGGTTCCGTGCCCGGACCCAAGAACGGTCTCGTTCTGGTGCGTAAGCAGTAGGTAGGGAGAGAGAAACAATGGCTGTCGTGAAAGTATACGATCAGGACAAGACGGAACAGGGCGAACTGACCCTGACTCCCGAAGTGTTCGAGGTCGCTGTGAGGCCGGAGATTCTCCACCTCGTGGTGCGGGCTCAGCTCGCCGCCAGACGTGCGGGCACTCACTCGACCAAGACCCGGGCGATGGTTTCCGGCGGCGGCGTGAAGCCGTGGCGCCAGAAGGGCACCGGCCGCGCTCGCGCCGGTTCCAACCGTTCCCCCGTGTGGCGTGGCGGCGCGATCCTTTTCGGACCCCAGCCCCGCAAGTACGATTTTAAGGTGAACAAGAAGATCCGCAAGCTGGCCCTGCGCATGGCGCTCTCTTCGCGCCTTGCCGGTGACAACCTGCTCGTGGTCAAGGGCTTTGACCTGCCCGAAGCGAAGACCAAGGTGTTCGCCAAGATCGCAGGGAACCTGGGCCTTTCCAAGGCTCTCATCATCGCTCCTGAAGAATCGCGCAATCTGGTGCTTTCTTCTCGGAACCTGCCCGGCATCACCCTGACCACCCCGGATCAGCTCAGTGTGTACGAGATCCTGAAGCACAAGCAGCTCGTGCTTCTGGAAGGCGCCGTGGAACCCGTTGAAACGCGGCTGAAATAAGAGGTTGGCCATGGATCATACGCAGATTCTCTTGCGGCCCGTGGTGACCGAAAAGGCGACCTTCCTGCGCGATGGCGTAAATCAGGTTACCTTCTTCGTCCACCCGGACGCCAACAAGATTGAGATCAAGAAGGCTGTGGAAACCGCCTTCAATGTGAAAGTGACTGACGTGAACGTGGTTACCCGTAAGCCCACGGAACGCGTGCGGAACCGCAAGGTGAGCCGCGTCCCCGGATGGCGCAAGGCCTATGTGACCCTCGCGTCCGGTGAAAAGATTGAGTTCTTTGAGGGAGTGTAAACATGGCTGTGCGCAAGCTGAAACCCACCTCGGCCGGCCGTCGCTTTCAGACGGTTTCCGACTTTGAGGAAATCACGAGAACCACGCCTGAGAAATCCCTTACGGAAGGTCTCACCAAAAAGGCTGGTCGTAACAACCATGGTCGTGTCACCAGCCGCCGCCGCGGCGGTGGCGTGAAGCGCCTGTATCGTATCATCGACTTCAAGCGCAACAAGCTCGATATCCCGGCCACTGTCGCCCATATCGAGTACGACCCGAACCGTACCGCCCGCATCGCGCTGCTGCACTATGCCGACGGTGAAAAACGCTATATTCTTGCACCCTTGGGTGTGAAGCAGGGCGACGTGATCCTGTCCGGCGAAAAGGCCGACATCAAGCCCGGCAACGCGCTCCCCATCGCCCGCATTCCTGTGGGTACGGTGCTGCACAATATCGAACTGAACCCCGGTCGCGGCGGTCAGTTCTGCCGCGCCGCTGGCACGTATGCCCAGCTCGTGGCCAAGGAAGGCAAGTACGCCCTGTTGCGTATGCCCTCCGGCGAAGTCCGCAAGGTATTGGCCTCCTGCCTCGCCACCATCGGCCAGGTCGGCAACATCCAGCATGAGAACATCTCCCTGGGCAAGGCCGGCCGTAACCGCTGGCTCGGTCGTCGTCCCAAGGTTCGCGGCGTGGCCATGAACCCGGTCGACCATCCGCTCGGCGGTGGTGAAGGCAGAAGCTCCGGCGGCCGTCACCCCGTTTCCCCGTGGGGTATGCCCTCCAAGGGCTACAAGACCCGCGATAAGAAGAAGCCCTCGTCGCGTCTCATCGTTAAGCGCCGCGGCCAGAAGTAGGAGCTGTTATGCCCAGATCACTGAAAAAAGGTCCCTTCGTGGACGACCATCTGATGAAAAAGGTGGAAACGGCCGTCGAAACCAGCGACCGCCGTGTGGTGAAGACCTGGTCGCGCCGGTCCACCGTCCTGCCCGAAATGGTGGGGATCACCTTCGCCGTGCACAACGGCAAGAAGTTCCTGCCCGTTTTCGTCACCGAAAACATGGTGGGACACAAGCTTGGGGAATTCGCGCCGACGCGCACCTTCCACGGCCATGCCGCCGACAAGAAGACCAAGGCCAAGAAATAACGGGTGCCAATCATGGAATCGAAAGCTACTGCCAAATTCGTGCGCGTTTCTCCGCGCAAGACCAGGCTGGTCGCCCGCAACGTGAAGGGTATGCCTGTCGAGGCTGCCATGAACCTGCTGCGCTTCACGCCTAATAAGCCCGCCGGCGTCATTCTCGGTGTGGTCCGTTCGGCTCTCGCCAACGCGGAACACAACGCCAGCATGGACGTGGATGCTCTGGTCGTTAAGGAAATTCTGGTGAACGAAGGTCCTACCTGGAAGCGGTTCATGCCGCGCGCCCAGGGCCGCGCCACCAACATCCACAAGCGTACCAGTCACATTACCGTGATACTCGCAGAAGGGCAGGAATAAGTCATGGGTCAGAAAGTTCATCCGTACGGATTCCGGCTTGGGTATAACAAGAACTGGCAGTCCCGCTGGTTCAGCAAGAAAGACTACCCTGCCTTTGTGTATGAAGACCACGAAGTCCGCAAGTATGTGAAGAAGCTCCTCTACAGCGCCGGGATCTCCAAGATCGAGATCGAACGCGCCGGGGGCAAGATCCGCCTCATTCTTTCCACCGCCCGCCCCGGTATCGTCATTGGCCGCAAGGGTGTGGAAATCGAAAAGCTTCGCAACGACTTGCGTGCCAAGTTCGGACGCGAGTTCTCTCTTGAAGTGAACGAAATCCGCCGTCCTGAAGTGGATTCCCAGCTGGTGGCCGAGAACATCGCCCAGCAGCTCGAACGCCGTGTCGCTTTCCGTCGCGCTATGAAGCGCACGGTGACGATGGCCCGCAAGTTCGGTGCCGAAGGCATCAAGGTGACCTGCTCCGGTCGTCTCGCCGGTGCGGAAATCGCCCGCACCGAATGGTATCGTGACGGCCGCGTGCCGTTGCAGACCCTGCGTGCCGACATCGACTACGGCTTCGCCGAAGCGCGTACCACGTACGGCATCATCGGCGTCAAGGCGTGGATCTACAAAGGTGAAATCCTTGACAAAGAGGTTGAAAGGTAATGCTCGCTCCCAAAAGAGTTAAATTCCGCAAGTGGCAGAAAGGCCGCCTGCGTGGTCCCGCTCTCCGCGGCGCCACCATCGCCTTCGGCGATATCGGTTTGAAGACTGTGGAGCACGGAAAGCTGACCAACCAGCAGATTGAAGCCGCCCGTATCGCCATGATGCGCCACATCAAGCGCGGCGGGAAAGTGTGGATCCGCGTGTTCCCCGACCATCCGGTCACCGCGAAGCCTCTCGAAACCCGTCAGGGTTCCGGTAAGGGCGCCCCGGTGGGTTGGTGCGCTCCGGTCAAGCCCGGCCGCATCCTGTACGAAATCAAGGGCGTCAGCCTCGAGCTGGCCAAGGAAGCCCTCACCCGCGCCGCGCACAAGCTGCCGGTCAAGACAGTGATTGTGGTGAGAGAGGGTCTGTAGTATGAAAGCAAAAGAACTGAAAGAACTCGGCGTGGAAGAGCTCAAGGCCAAACTCGCCGAACAGCGGCAGGAACTTTTTAATCTGCGCTTCCAACACACTACCGCTCAGCTGGAAAAGACCTCGTCCATTCCCGCCGCCCGGAAGAACATTGCGCGGATTCTGACCGTCCTGAAGGAAAAGGAATAGCACCATGTCTCAAGCCATGGAAAACCGCAAGGGCCGCATGCTTATCGGTACCGTGGTCAGCGACAAGAACGACAAGACCATTGTCGTTCGCGTTGAGACCTTGGTGAAGCATCCGCTCCTCAAGAAGTTTGTGCGTCGCCGCAAAAAGTTTACCGCTCATGATCCCATGAACGAATGCGGCATCGGTGATAAAGTGAAAATCGTGGAATTCCGTCCCATGAGCCGCAACAAGCGCTGGCACTTGGTGACTATCCTCGAAAAGGCCGTGTAGGAGTACGTCATGATCCAGGTTGAATCCACGCTTCAGGTTGCCGATAACTCCGGCGCCAAGAAAGTGGCCTGCATCAAGGTGCTGGGCGGCTCTCACCGGCGCTACGCCACCGTGGGCGATATCATCATGGTTGCCGTTAAGGAAGCCATCCCCCACAGCAAGGTGAAGAAGGGCGACGTGATGCAGGCCGTGATCGTGCGCACCGCGAAAGAAGTGCGCCGCGTCGACGGTTCCTACATCAAGTTTGACTCCAACGCCGCCGTGCTGCTTTCCAAGCAGGGCGAACCCGTGGGTACTCGTATCTTCGGACCCGTGGCCCGTGAACTGCGCGCCAAGAACTTCATGAAGATCGTGTCCCTCGCGCCTGAGGTTCTGTAGGAGTCATTGTCATGAAACAGTTTCGTATCCGCAAGGATGACAAAGTGATGGTCATCGCTGGCAAGGACCAAGGCAAGATCGGCAAGGTCTTGAAGGTCCTGCACAAGCATGACTCTGTTGTGGTGGAAAAGGTCAATGTGGCCAAGCGTCACGTGAAGCCCAACCCCTATCGGCGCGAGCCCGGCGGGATCGTGGATAAGGAAATGCCCATCCACGTCTCCAACCTCATGGTCGTGTGCCCCGCCTGCGCCGCTCCCACCCGCGTGGGCTACCGCTACGCGGAGGACGGCAAGAAAATCCGCTTCTGCAAGAAGTGCAACGAAACGCTGTAGGTGAACCACCATGACCCGTCTTGAAAACGTTTACCGCGAGAAAGTGGTCCCGGTATTGCAGAAGGAGTTTGCGT
The DNA here is from genome assembly GCA_900553145.1 of uncultured Desulfovibrio sp. Taxonomy (GTDB): domain Bacteria; phylum Desulfobacterota; class Desulfovibrionia; order Desulfovibrionales; family Desulfovibrionaceae; genus Bilophila. The sequence goes on along the minus strand of USCL01000008.1, from coordinate 22,134 downwards.
ACAGCTCTCCCATGCAGATCCCCGGGATTGTCAAAATTTCGCTGAACATCGGCCTCGGTTCTGCCAGCCAGAACAACAAGCTGATGGAAGAGGCCATGAACGAGCTGTCCGTTATCGCCGGGCAGAAGGCCGTGATGACCCGCGCCAAGAAGTCCATCGCCGCGTTTAAGCTGCGTGAAGGCATGCCCATCGGTTGCCGCGTGACGCTCCGCAAGGAACGCATGTGGGACTTCCTGGACAAGCTCATGAACTTCGCTCTGCCCCGCGTGCGCGACTTCCGCGGCATCCCGGATCGTGGCTTCGACGGCCGTGGCAACTTCACCCTCGGGATCAAGGAACATGCGATCTTCCCTGAAATGGAAGCCGACCGCATCGAGAACCCGAAGGGCATGAATATTACCATCGTGACCACCGCCACCACGGACAAGGAAGGCAAGTTCCTGCTCGAGCAGCTGGGCATGCCTTTCAGAAAGTAAGGAGTTAGGATAGTGTCGCGTACTTCTCTTGAAGTAAAGGCCGCCCGGAAACCCAAGTTTTCCAGCCGCGGCTACAACCGCTGCCCCATCTGCGGCAGGCCCCACGCTTACATGCGTAAGTTTGGACTGTGCCGTATCTGCTTCCGCAATATGGCCCTCCGCGGGGATCTTCCCGGCGTTCGCAAGTCCAGCTGGTAACCGTGAAAGGGTATAAGGAGACCATTCGATGATGACTGATCCTATTGCAGATATGCTGACGCGTATCCGCAACGCGCACTTGGCCCTGCACAAGGAAGTGAGTGTGCCGAGCTCGAAGATGAAGGAAGCCATTGCTGCCATCCTCAAGCAGGAAGGGTACGTCGATGACGTAACCGTGGAAGACCGCAACATCAGCATCCAGCTGAAGTACTTCAAGGGCAAACCCGCCATTGAAGGTCTGAAGCGGATGAGCAAGCCCGGCCGCCGGGTGTATGTGGGCGCCCACGAAATCCCCCGCGTGCAGAACGGCCTCGGCATCTGCATCCTGTCCACTTCGCACGGGGTGCTCGCTGGCGACAAGGCTCACCAGATGAAGGTGGGCGGCGAACTTTTGTGTGAAATCTGGTAGGCGGGTGTAGCATGTCGAGAATCGGAAAACTGCCCATCGCCATTCCCTCCGGTGTCGAGGTGAAGGTCGGGGCTGATGTTGTTGAAGTGAAGGGAGCGAAGGCTGCGCTTACCACTCCGGTATGCGACCTTCTTTCCTATGAAGTGGCCGACGGTCATGTCACTCTGACCCGCAAGGCCGAGACGCGCGAATCCCGCGCCCAGCACGGCCTGCGCCGCACCCTCCTTGCCAACTGCATCGAGGGCGTGACCAAAGGGTTCTCCAAGACCCTCGAAGTTATCGGCGTCGGTTACCGTGTCGCTGTTAAAGGTAATGTGATTGAACTTCAGGTGGGCTTCTCCCACCCTGTTCTCGTGGAACTGCCTGCTGGACTGTCTGCGAAGGTCGAAGGTCAGAAGCTCACCATCTCGGGCGCTGACAAAGTCCTCGTGGGCGAAATGGCCGCTCGCATTCGCCGCATCCGCAAGCCTGAACCCTATAAGGGCAAGGGCATCAAGTACGAAACCGAAACCATCCTGCGCAAGGCCGGTAAGTCCGGCGGCAAGGGTAAATAATCGGGGCGCGCTATGAGCACTATGACCAAGAATGAAGCCAGACAGCGCAGAAAGATCCGCATCCGCAAAAAGATTTCCGGTACGGCCGAGCGGCCGCGTCTGGTGATCTTCCGCTCCAACCTGCACATGTATGCGCAGGTCGTGGACGACCTCACCGGCGCCACGCTTGCCGCTACCTCCACCCTGGTTCTCTCCAAGGGTGGGGAAACGCTTAGCTGCAACAAGGCTGGCGCTGAAGCGGTAGGCAAGGAAATTGCCCGTCTGGCCAAGGAGAAGAGCATCGAAAAGGTGGTCTTCGACCGTAACGGATATCTCTACCACGGCAAGATCAAGGCCGTGGCCGATGGCGCCCGCGAAGGCGGCCTCGAGTTCTAACCCGGAGAGGATAGCACTGTCATGGAACAGAATGAACTGGGTTTCATCGAGAAGATCGTCTCCCTGAACCGGGTTGCCAAAGTCGTGAAAGGCGGTCGTCGCTTCAGCTTCAGCGCCCTGATGGTCGTTGGCGACGGTAACGGGAACGTAGGATTCGGCCTCGGCAAGGCTCAGGAAGTGCCTGAAGCCCTGCGCAAGGCCACGGAACACGCTCGCAAGAACATGGTGAAGGTGCCCCTGATCGAAGGGACCCTCCCCTATGAAATCCTTGGCGAGTTCGGCGCTGGTCGCGTCATGCTCAAGCCCGCCTCCCGCGGTACCGGCATCATCGCCGGTGGCGCCGTGCGTGCTGTCATGGAAGCGGCCGGGGTGAACGATGTGCTTGCGAAGGCCATCGGGACCAACAACCCCCACAACGTGCTGCGGGCCACCATGGCCGGCCTCGCTGCCCTGCGCAGCGCGGACGCCGTGAGCGAAATCCGCGGCATGAAACTGGAAGCCCCCAGGAAGTAAGCGCCATGTCTGAAATTACGATTAAACTCGCTAAGAGCCGTATCGGCTGCACGCCCAACCAGAAGAAGACTCTGGACGCGCTCGGGCTGCGCCGCCGCGAAATGGTTAAGACCTTTCCGGATAACCCTGCCGTTCGCGGCATGATCGCCAAGGTGTCCCACCTGGTTGTTGAGGTTACCAAAGCATGAATCTGAACGAACTCTATCCCTTTGCGGAAGATCGCAAGTCCCGCAAGCGCGTGGGCCGCGGTTCCGGTTCCGGTTTGGGATGTACGTCCGGCAAGGGTAACAAGGGTCAGAACGCCCGCTCCGGCGGCGGTGTCCGCCCCGGCTTTGAAGGCGGCCAGATGCCCCTTCAGCGTCGTCTGCCCAAGCGTGGTTTCAAAAATTACCTTTTCAAGGTCGAATACGAAGTGATCAATCTCGCTCGCCTCGTGTCCGCCTTTGAAGGCAAGAGCGAAATCTCTCTTGACGACATCTATGATCGCGGTCTCTGCCCCTTCGGCGCCCCGGTGAAAATCCTGGGCGACGGCGAGCTCTCCGCCGCCATCAAGGTGGAAGCTCACAAGTTCAGCCAGTCCGCCGCGGACAAAATCCGCGCCGCTGGCGGCGAAGTCAAAGAACTGGAAGTGGAAGGGTAGGTGACTCGTGGCTCTTGGTGGTGCGGATAACCTTGCCCGTTCGCCTGAACTGCGTACAAAGCTGCTCTGGACGCTGGGCCTTCTCTGCGCGTACCGGATCGGGGTGCATATCCCGGTTCCGGGCGTCGACGGGGGGGCCCTCGCCCACTTCTTTGAAAGCGTGGCAGGCACCCTGTTTGGTCTGTTCGACATGTTTTCCGGCGGCGGCCTGCGGAACGTTTCCGTGTTCGCCCTCGGTATCATGCCGTACATTTCGGCCTCAATCATCCTTCAACTCCTGCAGGTGGTCAGCCCCGAGCTGAAGCGCATGGCCAAGGAAGAGGGTGCGGCAGGTCGCCGTAAAATCACCCAGTACACGCGCTACAGCACGGTCCTTATCACCATCATTCAAGGCTTCGGCATCGCCGTGGGCCTTGAAACCATGTACAGCCCCGGCGGCGTCCCCGTCGTCCTCGAACCGGGCTGGACCTTCCGCATCATGACCATGCTGACCCTGACCGCCGGTACCGTGCTCATTATGTGGCTCGGCGAACAGATTACGGAAAAGGGTATTGGCAACGGTATTTCCCTGATTATCTTTTCAGGTATCGTTGTGGGCATTCCCGGTGCTCTGGTGAAGTCCTTCCAGCTCATCAAGCTGGGCGACATGAGCCTGTTCATCGCCCTTGCCCTCGTGCTCTTGATGGTCGCGGTGCTCATCGGTGTCGTCTTCATGGAGCGTGCCCAGCGGCGCATCCCCATCCAGTACGCCAAGCGCCAGGTCGGACGGAAGATGTATGGCGGCCAGTCGACGCACCTGCCCCTGCGCGTGAATACGGCCGGGGTTATCCCGCCCATTTTTGCGTCAAGCTTGTTGCTGTTCCCCGCGACGATGGCGAACTTCGACATCGCGGACTGGTTGAAGACGGCGGCCTCGTGGTTTACGCCTTCTTCCATCCTGTATAACGTGATCTTTATCGCCCTGATTTTCTTTTTCTGCTTCTTCTATACGGCCATCATCTTCGATCCGAAGGATGTGGCCGAGAACCTGAAGAAGGCTGGCGGCTTTATCCCCGGTATTCGTCCCGGCGAGAAGACGCAGGAATATCTGGACGCTGTGCTTTCTCGCCTGACCCTTTGGGGCGGCGTGTATATCTCGGTTATTTCAGTGCTCCCCATGCTCCTCATCGCGGAGTTCAACGTGCCGTTCTATTTCGGCGGCACGAGTATCCTCATCCTTGTGGGTGTGGCTATGGACTTCATGTCGCAGATTGAGTCTCACCTCATTTCGCGGCAGTACGAAGGGCTGATGGGCAAGAACCGGATTAAGGGGCGGAGCTGATCGTGAAGAAGTACCGCGGCGTTTTCCTCAAAAATGAGAGGGAAATAGGCCTTCTGCGCGAAGCGAATAGAATGGTCGCGATGATTTTGGACGAGTTGGGCAGGCAGGTTCGCCCCGGCCTCCCCACCATGCACTTCGAAGAGATCGTCCAGAACATGTGTCGCGAATTCAAGGTGAAGCCCGCGTTCCAGGGTATGTACGGTTTTCCGTACGGCCTGTGCTGCTCGGTGAATGAAGTCATCGTGCACGGTTTCCCTTCCGAAGACGTCATCCTCAAAGAAGGCGACATTGTCAGCTTTGATGTGGGGACCGTATACGAAGGGTTTTATGGGGACGCGGCCCGTACCTTCGCCGTGGGGGATGTTTCCCCCGAGGCGGCCCGCTTGCTGCGGGTGACGGAAGAAAGTCTCGCCCTGGCCGTGGCCGAAGCGAGATCCGGTAACGAACTCAATGACATCGCTGGCGCTGTGCAAAAACACGCCGAAGGTGCCGGGTTCCATGTGGTGAGACGGTTTGTTGGGCACGGCATCGGTTCGACGTTGCACGAAAAACCCGAAGTTCCCAACTACGTTGTGACCACGAAACCGGCGTTACCGCTCAAGACCGGCATGGTGCTGTGTATTGAGCCCATGATCACGGTGGGAACACCGGAAGTGGAGATTCTGGACGACAAGTGGTCGGCGGTGACCCGAGACAGGAGTCTCGCCGCCCATTTTGAGCATTGTGTGGCTATCCTTCCGGGCGGACCCCAGATATTGGACCTTCCTTGAAGAAAACCATGTCGTGCATTGACAGCATGTAAAAAAAGAGCTAAGGCTTCCTGTTCCGGCGGTATTTTTTATGCTGCCGAGGAAACCTGTGGAGAGACTTGTCATGAAAGTCAGGCCATCCGTAAAAAAGATTTGCCCGAAGTGCAAAGTCATCCGGCGTAAGGGCGTACTCAGGGTTATCTGCGACAATCCCCGGCACAAGCAGCGCCAGGGCTAGCCTTCAGGAGAAAGACTGTGGCCAGAATAGCTGGTGTTGACCTGCCCAGAGGCAAGCGCGCGGACATCGCGTTGACTTACATCTACGGCATCGGCCGTGTAACGGCCTTGAAAATTCTTGACGCTTCCGGCGTCAACTGGACTCGTGGCATCGATGATCTCACCGCTGAAGAACTGAACGAAGTCCGTAAGGAACTCGAGCAGAGCTACAAGGTGGAAGGCGATCTGCGCCGCGAAATTACGATGAACATTAAGCGTCTCATGGACATCGGTTGCTACCGTGGCCTGCGTCACCGCAAGGGCCTGCCCGTTCATGGACAGCGTACCCACACCAACGCCCGTACCCGTAAGGGTCCCCGCCGTGGTGCTGTAGGTAAGAAGAAGTAAAGGAACCTTCCGGCACGACCAGTCTCCGCCTCGGCTGGCTGATTGTGCGAAACGTTCACTGATACGACCGGATACGCCCGGTTACGGAAGCAAATCATGGCTAGACCAAAACGCGCTACCAAGAAAAGAGAAAAGAAGAACGTTCCCTTGGGTGTTGCTCACATCCAGGCTTCGTTCAATAATACCATTATTACTTTTACCGATACTCGCGGTAATACCGTGAGCTGGGCGAGTGCCGGACAGAGTGGATTCAAGGGTTCCCGCAAGTCCACCCCCTTTGCCGCGCAGGTCGCTGCCGAACAGGCCGCCCGCAAGGCTCAGGACAACGGCATGCGCACTGTGGGTATCTACGTGAAGGGGCCGGGTTCCGGTCGTGAAGCCGCCATGCGCGCGATCAACGCCGCCGGTTTCAAGGTTGCCTTCATTCGTGACGTTACCCCCATCCCCCACAACGGCTGCCGCCCGCCGAAACGGCGTCGCGTCTAGTCGCGCTCACAGGAGGACACCGCCTTGGCCAAATATAATGATGCCAAATGTCGTTTGTGCCGTCGTGAAGGCACGAAGCTCTTGTTGAAGGGCGACCGTTGCTTCACCGACAAGTGCGCCTTTGACCGCCGCCCCTACGCGCCCGGTCAGCATGGCCGCGCCCGTAAAAAACTGAGCGACTACGCCGTCCAGCTGCGTGAAAAGCAGAAGGTGCGTCGCGTTTACGGCGTTCTGGAAAAGCAGTTCCACGGTTACTTCGTCCACGCCGATATGGCGAAGGGCGTGACCGGCGCGAACCTGCTCGCTTTCCTCGAACGCCGCCTGGACAACGTTGTGTATCGCCTCGGCTTTGCCAACTCCCGGACTCAGGCCCGTCAGTTGGTCCGCCACGGCGTGTTTACGCTGAACGGTCATAAGGTCACCATTCCTTCCCTTCAGGTGAAGGTTGGCGACAGCGTTGAAGTTCCCGAAAAGAGCAGGACCATCCCTGTTCTCGCCGAAGCTCAGGAAGCCGTGGCCCGTCGTGGCTGCCCCTCCTGGCTGGAAGTGGACGCTCCCAACTTCAAGGGTATTGTGAAAGCACTGCCGCAGCGCGACGACATTCAGTTCCCCATCAACGAGCACCTCATCGTCGAGCTCTACTCCAAATAAGCGGGGGCTTACATGCTCTTCAGACAAGGCAACAGGCTTATCAATTCACGCAACTGGGCCAAACTCGTTCGGCCGGAACAGATTGTGTGCGACAGCGATCCCAGCGATACCATGTACGGGAAGTTCACCTACGAACCTCTCGAACGCGGTTATGGGGTCACCATCGGCAATGCCTTGCGTCGGGTACTGCTTTCGTCCCTTCAGGGCGCAGCCTTCGTGGCTGTGAAGATCTCCGGCGTGCAGCATGAGTTTACCACCATCCCCGGAGTGCTGGAAGATATTACGGATGTTATCCTGAATATCAAACAGGTTCGCTTGGGTATGACGACTGACGAGCCCCAGCATCTGACGCTTTCCGTGTCAAAGAAAGGCCCGGTGACAGCCGCGGATATCATGACCAACGCCAATGTGGAAGTCTTGAACCCGGAACTGCACATCGCGACCCTCACCGAAGACATGGAGCTCAGCATGGAGTTCGAGGTGCGCATGGGCAAGGGCTACGTGCCCGCTGATATGCACGAAGGTCTTCCGGACACGATCGGGCTTATCAAGCTGGACGCGAGCTTCTCTCCCGTGCGCAAGGTGGCGTATACCGTGGAACAGGCCCGCGTGGGCCAGATGACCAACTACGACAAGCTGATTCTTGAAGTGTGGACGGACGGTTCAGTTATTCCTGAAGACGCCATCGCCTACAGCGCTAAGATCATCAAAGATCAGATTTCGGTCTTCATCAGTTTTGATGAACGCATCTCCGGCGAAAGCGGAGGGGAAGGCGGCGGCAGCGCCGACATCAACGATAACCTCTTCAAGGGTATCGATGAGCTTGAGCTGTCCGTGCGGGCGACCAACTGCCTGCGCAGCGCCAACATCGCCACTGTGGGCGAACTGGTGCAGCGGCCCGAAGCCGAAATGCTGAAGACGAAGAACTTTGGGAAGAAGTCCCTTGACGAAATCAAGGCCGTGCTCGAAAGCATGGGACTCGATTTCGGCATGAAGATCGACAACTTCGAGAAGAAATATCAGGAATGGAAGAGGAAACAACACCATGAGGCATAGCAATTCCGGCAAAAAGCTCGGCAGAACGCCTTCGCATCGCAAGGCTCTGTTCCGCAACATGGCTTGCGCGATGATCACTTACGGCAAGATCCGCACGACGGAAGTGAAGGCCAAAGAACTGCGCCGGGTGGTGGAACCTCTGATCACCTTGGCCCTTCGCAACGACCTGCACTCCCGCCGTCTGGCCTATGAAACCCTGAACGACCACCAGCTCGTGCAGCGTCTCTTCGACGTGGTCGCTCCCGTGTTCGCCGGCGTTCCCGGCGGCTACACCCGGATCACCAAGATGGCGCTTCCCCGTAAGGGCGACTGTGCTCCCATGGCGATCCTCGAATTCACCCGCCAGCCTGAAGCTGCGGCTGAAAAGAACTAAGTCCGGCTCACACCGGCCCGCTTCGGCGGAATGATTGACTGATTCTTCCTGTGCGCAGGTGAGAATATGGAAGGCCGTCTGAGTTTCAGACGGCCTTTCGTGGTGTTGGGACGAAGGGGAACTTTCCCGGGGAAGAGGGCTCTCTGAAGGAAGGTCTCTCTCTCTCTCTCTCTCTCTCTCTCTCTGCTCTAGCATAGCTTCCCGCTACAATCCTTCAGCATCTTTGTACGGCATTCCCTTGTTTAAGGAATGCCGTTTTTCTATTCTCCCTTCCAAGATCAAGCACTCTACCCTTCCGAATGAAAAGGCCGGCATGCGTAAAACGCATCGCTGGTCTTTTTGTTATCCGCAATCCGGGGAAAACACGTTCCTGTTGTCCGAAACAGGGAAAGGAACCAACAGGAACGCGTCCGGCACTGCCAACTTTTCACAGGAGGAGCATTCATGAAAAACGGTGTAAGAAAACAAGCACTGTCTTTCGCGGCGGCCATGGCTATGATTCTTGGAGGCGGCATGCAGTTGTTCGCTGCTGACAAAATCGCTGATACGGTGTATCACAATGGTAAAATTTACACCATTACGGAAACCGTCCAAGAAGCTAAAGATACTAAAAATGCAAAAAAAGTTGATGTCGTTGCAACTCTAAACGGCAAAATCGTTTTTGTCGGTTCGGAAGCGGATGCCAAGGCTCAGGGATATCTTGACGAGAGCAAGGTCAACAAAATTGTCGATCTGCGCGGCAAGACCATGCTGCCCGGCTTCGTTGACGGCCACGGGCACTTCCCGGGACAAGGTACTAGCGACCTCTATAAGGTCAACCTGAACAGTCCGCTGCTCGACGGCACCGTGGACACGATGGATAAGCTCATCGAGGAGCTGCGCAAGAAGGCCGAAACCCTTCCCGCTGGCAGCCCAATTATCGGCTGGAACTACGACGATACGCAGCTTGCTGAGCAGCGCCACCCTACCCGCCACGATCTGGACAAGGCCAGCACCACCCATCCTATCTACGTTTCGCACATCTCCGGCCATATGGGGGCGGCCAACTCGCTTGCGCTGCAAAAATATAATGTAACCTCCGCAACAACGACGGAGGGCGTTGAAAAGGACGCCTCCGGAGAGCCCACCGGTGTACTCTTCGAAACGAAAGCCATGGGTCTCGTTTCCCTTTCCAGTGAACTCGAAACCAACGAGAACTCTGGTATTGCCCGGGCATCACAGGTTTATGCGGCGGCAGGCGTAACGACTGCCGACTGTGGCGGCGCACAGGCACAGCAAATTCCCGCATTCCAAAATACCCTAGACTCCAACCAACTTTATCTCCGTGTCCTCGTTCATCCGCTTGGCTACTATGGCTATGCTCTGCCTAATGGCACCGTTATCGACGCCATGGGGGCAACCAACCGTAAGGCCATGGGCTGGAAGGACACCGGTGATGGCAAATTCTCGGACGCCACCGACGCGGCCAAGGTTGGCGATGACATCACAAGCTGGAACATCGGCAACACAGAAGTCCCCGCCAATCTGCCTTCCGATTATCTTATGCTCGGTGCCTACAAGCTCCTCTTTGACGGTTCTCCGCAGGGATACACCGCGTGGATGAAGTCCCCGGGCTATTATGACTGGAAAGATTATACGGCAAAAGACAGCTTCGAAAAGTCGGATTACTTCATCGGCCTTGCTGGCACGCAGAACATCGCTCCCGACGTGCTCGCCGATCTTATCAAACTCTTCCACGCCGAGGGCCAGAGCGTAGAGGTCCACACCAATGGTTCCGCAGCCGCCGAGGCCTACGTGTCCGCAATTGAGGACGCCGTCGCCACCTATCCTAATGTCAAGGACACCCGCCATACGTCTATCCACGGCCAAACCATGGAACGTCAGCATGTGGAACGCCTCTCCGGACATTATGAAAATCTTGAGGCGACAGCTCACATGTACCACGACCTGACCGGCGCGTACAAAGACGGTAAGGTCGATCTGACCATGGGCGGCAAGTTGCCCGCTGGCAACCTGCCCGAACTCATGGAGGCCCAAAACACCGTCAACTCCTATTTTGACAACCACACTTACTTCTACGGCTATCGCCATACCAACCAGTTCTTCGGTCCCGGCCGCGCTTACAACATGAGCCCCGCCGGTTGGAGCGAAGCCTATGGTCAGCGGTATACCTTCCATAATGATACAACCATCACGCCCATCTCGCCCCTGCGCAGTATCCAGTCCGCTGTGACCCGCGTTTCCGGCGACGCGATCGCTTCGCTTGGCCAAAAAAACCTCACGGTAAACGGCGAAGGTAAGGATCTGGACGCCACTGCTCAATACAAGGAACGCATCACCGATACTGAAACTCGTGCGTTCTGGACCTATGATCAGCGCATCAACCCCCTTCAGGCCATCCGCGCCAATACCATTACTCCCGCTTACCAGAATAAGGTTGAAGATCGCCTTGGCTCCATCGAGGAAGGTAAGCTCGCCGACTTCGTCATTTTGGATGAAGATATCATAGATGTGGCCAACTCCGAGCCTCTTCGCATTGCTAAGATGCGCGTGGCTACCACCATCGTGGGCGATGACGTCGTGTATGGCTTCCTTCCGGATACCAAGAGCTTCGCCAGTAAGGTTTACGCAGGCTACGATCAGCCGTCTCTTGATGCAGTCGTCACTATGATGGACAGCCGACTCATCGACGACGCCACAGCCGAAAAGGAATACGCGTCTCTCGAAGCCAACGAAAAGCGTTTCGGTACCTATTCCTTCACAGCCGAAGTTGAAGCTGGCTCCAGCGTGATCTTCCAAATGGATTTCCTCGGCAACGGGGAAAAGGTCGACGCGCTCAAGTTGTACAAACTAGCCGCTAACTCCAAGACCGAATATACCTACGGTCGTCCCTCGGCCAGCGAAATGGCCTCGGCCTCCGGCCAGTGGTGGATCGGTTCATTCGACAACCCCACCGTCGCCCTGCCCAGCGACACCATTCTGGAAAAAGACAAGACCTACGTAGCGTTCTTTATCATTCGTGATAACGACGCCACCTTTGACGCAGATACGACCGATGGCGTCATCGTCGATCCCGTATCCTTGGTTTCTACCAGCGGTACGCTGCCCACCAACGGCGGTACGGCTGATCATGCCTACAAGGATAACGGCGGCGGAAGCAGCAGCGGCTGCACCATCGGTTCCACGCCTTCGTATGATCTTCTGGTCCTGCTCCTCGGCCTGTCGGCCGTAGCCGCCGTCCGCGTGCTGCGCCGCCGCAACGATTAATTACATCCCGCCCCGGGTTCCGCCCGGGGCGGATTCATAAATGAGCAGTTCGACAGAATAGGAATAGAGCGTTTTTGTCTTTTAACTAGAGAGGGGCGTTTCATGAAAAAGCAGATCAGGAAACAGGCGTTGTCATTCGCGGCGGCTGTAACGATGATCCTTGGCGGCGGCATGCAGCTGTACGCTGCGGACAAAATTGCCGATACGGTCTACCACAACGGTAAAATCTATACCGTTACGGAAACCGCAGCCGAAGCGAGAGAGGGCAACGATGCCAGAACTGTTGACGTCGTCGCCACCCTTAACGGCAAAATCATCTTTGCCGGATCCAAGGCGGACGCAGAGAGCAAGGGTTTTCTCAGTGTTGCCAATGTCAATAAGATCGTTGACCTGCGCGGGAAAACCATGCTCCCCGGTTTTGTGGATGGCCACGGTCACTTTCCCCAGCAGGGTGAAAGCGATCTTTATAAAGTCAATCTGAATAGCCCGTTGCTTGATGGTACTGTCAACAGCATGGACAAGCTGATTGAAGCGCTTGCCAACAAAGCGAAAGTCACGCCTCCCGGTCAGCCTATCGTCGGCGACAACTACGACGATACACAACTGCTCGAGCAGGTTCATCCCACCAGATATGACCTTGACAAGGCCAGCTCCGAGCATCCTATTCTGGTCAGACACATTTCCGGCCACATGTCCGTCGCCAATTCTGCAGCGCTGGAACTCTACGGGATTGACGGAAGCAACCAGACAGAAGGGCTGGTCAAGGACAAGGACGGGAAGCCTACCGGACTTTTGCTTGAGGGGGATGCTATGGCCCTTGTCCCTCTAAAGGTAACATCCGATCCTCTCCTGAATGTTTCCCGCGCCAATCAGGTCTACGCTGCGGCTGGCGTTACAACCGGCGACAGCGGCACCACTCCCGTCGTACAGGAAATCCCTGTTTTCCAAAAAGCTTTGCTCAAGGACACCCTGAGCATCCGCCTTGCCTTCCATCCCATGGGATACTACGGCACCACGCGAGATATGTATGGCTGGATGAGCCGCGCCGCTCTGGGCTGGACCAACGACGGTACTACCGACGACGGCATTCAGGAATATTATACGAATGGTTCCAATGCGCTGCCCATTGGTTCGGACATTACGTCTTTGCCTGTCGTCATGTACTCCAAACCCGGCATGGGAATTCCCTACGAACAGCTCGACCCTTCCTATGCTTCCGTACTTGAGGCGGATCTCCCTGAAAACCGCATTATGCTCGGCGCGTGGAAAATTCTCGGTGACGGATCTCCTCAGGGATATACCGCGTGGATGAAGAAGCCCGGCTACTACGACTGGGGCGACTACACCGCCGAAGACAGCTTCGACAAGGCTGGTTATTTCAACGGACTCCCCGGCACACGGTACTACACCACCGAGGGCCTGACCCACGTCATCAGCATCTTCCACAAGTATGGCCAGAGTACGGAGACCCATACCAACGGTTCCGCCACCGCTGAAGCATGGGTAACCGCCCTTGAAAATGTTGTAAGCATGTACCCTAAAGTCAAGGATACCCGCCACACGTCCATTCACGGTCAGACCGTGGAACGTCAGCACATCCAGCGTTTGATGGGCGACTATGCGGGCCTCGCCGGTACGTCCGACATGTATGAAGATCTTGATGGGGCCTTCAAGGATGGCAATATAGATACGACCCTCGGCGGCAAACTGTCCAACGGCAACCTCCCCGAGCTGATGAGGGCCCAGAATAACTTCATTTCGTTCTTCAACAACCACACCTATTTCTACGGCTATCGCCATACCAACAAGTTCTTCGGTCCCGGCCGCGCCTACAACATGAGTCCCGCTGGCTGGGCGGAAGCCTATGACCTGCCCTACTCGTTCCATAACGACACGTTCGTGACTCCGATTTCGCCCTTGCGCAGCATTCAGTCCGGCGTAACCCGCTTCTCCGGCGATGCCCTCGCCGCACTGAATCAGGAAAACCTCGAAGTGAACGGCACCGGCAAGGACGTAAACGCTAAGGTACAATACAAAGCCCGCATTACCGATACCGAAACCCGTGACTTCTGGACGTATGACCAGCGCGTCAATACGCTTCAGGCTCTCCGCGCCGTCACCATCGCTCCTGCATACCAGAATAAGGTGGATGACCGCGTCGGCTCCATTGCCGAAGGCAAGCTCGCCGACTTCGTGATCATGGACAAGAACATCTTTGACGTTGCAAAGACTGAACCGATGACCATAGCGAAGCTGCGTGTAGCCGCCACCATCGTGGGAGACAGGGTCGTTCATGGCGTGCTGCCCGACACGGACTTCTTTGTGAACGATTTTCGTGCCGCGTATGTCCAGCCCGCTTCTGATACCAATGTCACTATCATCGACTGCCAGTACATTGACCACGCCACGGCCGAAAAGAACTACGCATCTCTGGATGTAGGCGAAAAGCGTTTCGGTACCGTATCGTTTACGGCAGAGGTGGACGCTGGCTCCAGTGCCGTCTTCCAGATGAATCTGCTCGGCAACGGCGAAGCCGTCAGCGCCCTGAAGTTGTACAAACTGGCTGCGAACGGCAAGACCGCCTATGAGTACGGACGCCCCGAGTCGGCTAACATGGCTTCCGCCTCTGGCCAGTGGTGGATCGCCGACTTCACGAATCCGACAGTTGCACTGGCTCAAGATGCCGTCCTGGAAATGGACAAGCAGTATATTGCTTTCTTCATCATCAAGGACAACGACGCCACCTTTGACGCCGACACATCCGACGGCAAGATTGTTGACCCCGTTTCTCTGGTGAGCAGCTCCGGCACCATGCCTTCCAACGGCGGGACGACGGATAGCGACGACGGCGGAAGCAGCAGCGGCTGCACCATCGGTTCCACGCCTTCGTATGATCTTCTGGTCCTGCTCCTCGGCCTGTCGGCCGTAGCCGCCGTCCGCGTGCTGCGCCGCCGCAACGAACAATAACATCAGCTGAAAAGGGGCCTCCATCGCGTGTGGAGGCTCCTTTCCCGCTCAAGGTTTCATGGCGAATTTTTGCTACAAGGCCATTTCCGCGAACGGCAAAACCGTACGCGGCATGGTGGAGGCCGACACAGAACGGCAAGCCATCGCGTCCGTGCGCGAAAAGGGGCTTGTGCCGCTCTCCGTCGAATCCGCATCTGCCGCCGTTGCCAATCCGGGGACTCCTTCATCCAGGTTTTCCTTCAAAAAAATCCTCGAATCGCTCCACCCCGTCCCCAAGACGGCCGTCGCCGCCATGGCCCGCCAGCTTGCCACGCTGCTGCACGCGGGCCTTCCGCTTGATGAGGCCCTTGCGAGCATCTGCGCCCATGACGACGTCTCCCGGATGCAGGGCATCGTCTCCCGCCTGCGCGACCGGATCATGGCGGGCGGGGATCTCGCCGACGGGCTGGCGGAGTTCCCCAATGTCTTCTCATCGACATTTGTGACCATGGTGCGGGCGGGCGAAGCCTCCGGCACGCTGGAACTCGTGATCGAGCGCTTTGCCGAACACATCGAACAGCAGGTGGCGTTGGTGCGCAAGGTGCAGGCCACGCTGGCCTACCCCATCCTCATGCTGTTTGTGGGCATCGGCGTCGTCGTTTTTCTCCTGACCTTCGTGATCCCCAAGGTCACGCAGATTTTCTCGGACATGGGCCGCGCGCTCCCCGTGCCCACGCAGATCCTGCTGGCCGTCAGCGACGGCATCCGATCCGGCTGGTGGATCATCCTGCTCCTCGTTCTGTGCGCCGTGATCGGCGTTTGGCGCATGCGCAGGACCGAAGGCGGCAGGCGCTACACCCACCGCCTGTTGTTGCGCCTGCCCGGCATCGCCGGCATCTACCGCCCGCTGATCGTCGGGCACATGACCCGCACGCTGGGCATGCTCCTCAAAAACGGCGTCACGCTGCTCAAGGCCCTGCACATCGTCAAATCCGTGGCGGACAACAGGCTCATGGCCCACGCCATCCAGAACATGATCGACGGCGTGCAGGCGGGCCGGGATCTTTCGGAATTCATGGACGATCCCCTCGTCTTCCCACCGCTGTCCCGCCAGATGGTGGCTGCGGGGGAACGGAGCGGCCAGCTCGGCGAAATGCTGCTCTGGGTCGCCAACGACAGCGAAAACAGGGTCGCTTCGCGCCTTCAGGTCGTCACCTCCCTGATGGAACCGGTCATGATCCTCCTGCTGGGCGGCATCGTCGGCTTTGTGGTCATCGCCATTATCTTGCCCATTTTTGAAATGAGCACCCTCGCAGGATGACTATGTCCAGACGCTTGCCCACCCTCTTCGCCCTCCTTTGCATCGCGCTGATCGCATGGTTCCTTGCCCGGGGCACTTTTGCCCTGCGGGAGACGGCCCTCGAAACATCCGGATCCGCATCCCGGCTTGCGGAAAACGCCGCTGCCGCGCCTGAACCACTCCCCGCCTTTGACGGCATCACCGGGCGCAACCTCCTCGGCGTCTCCGTGTTTCCGCCCGAAGCCCGCCGTTCGCAGAAAGACGGCGCGGATGCGGACTCCGGCGAAGGGGGCGAACGCGTTTCCGCCGACGGCATCGACGCGCTGCCCATCAGCAAGCAGAACTGGAAGCTGCTCGGGACCATCGTGAACACGGGGCCGGGCAAAGCCAGCCGCGCCGTCATTCAGGCGAACGGCACGGAACAGCCCTACAAGGAAGGGGATACCATACAAGGATGGAAAATCGCGCTTGTGCAGCGCCGTACCGTGGTCGTCGCCAAGGGCGGTTCCAAAGAACGGCTGCTCATGAGCGAAGACCCCATCCTTCAGAAAGAAGAAGCCAAGCCCGACGAGCAAAAGGCCGTGAGCCGCGCCCGGCTGCGGGACGAGCTCGGCGACGTCGGCGCCCTGATGCGCGCCGTCTCCGTCTCCCCCCAGACCGTGGGCGGCTATCAAGGCCTGCGCATTATCGACATGCAGTCGGGAAGCTACATTGAAGAGCTCGGGCTCAGGAAAGACGACCTCCTGCTGGGGGCCAACGGCAAGCCCCTGAAGGGGTTCGGCGATCTGGGCGGGCTCGGGGATTTGGCCGACAAGAGAGCCATCACGCTCGAAGTCCTGCGCAACGGGAAAAAAACCATCATCCGGTATGATGTACAAAGTTGATGCCATGTTCGATTCGTTCAGCAAAGCGGCAACGGCCCTTCGTGTATCCGTCCTGTTCCTCGCCCTGCTCTGCGCGCAGGGGTTCCCGTCCGCCGCTCCGGCGTGGGCGGAGCCCGAAAACGGCCTGACGCTGGATTTCAAGGATGCGGACATCCACGCCCTCATCAAGTACATCAGCGAGGCCACCGGGCGGAACTTCATCACCGATCCCTCGGTCAAAGGGAAGGTGACCGTCTATTCCCCGGTCAAAATCTCCCCGGATGAAGCGTTTGAAACCTTCGTTTCCATCCTGCGCGTGCAGGGGTACGCGGTGCAGAAAAGCGGCACGGCCTACAAAATCGTCCCGTTGAAGGAAGGCCTCGGACAGGGCGAAGACGCCGCCGTGGGCCGCAAGATGGGCTCAGAGCTGGAAACCGTGGTCACGCAGATCGTGCCCCTGAAAGTCGGCGTGGCGGCCGAGCTCGCCAAAATCCTGCCCTCACTGCTCGGGAAGGACTACGCCATCTCCGCCTATACCCCGTCGAACACCATCGCGCTGACGGCCCCGGCCCCCAACGTCGCCAAGGCCATGGCCTTCCTCGAGCAGGTGGAAGCCAGCGGCGCGACGGGCGCCTCCGCCACCATCGGCCTGCAATACGGCGACTCCAAGACGCTGGCCGCCACGCTCGCCAAAATCCTCAAAAGCCGGGATGAGGAATACGCCAAGAAAGGCCGCCCCACCGTCAGCCTCGTGCTGGCCGACGAACGCACCAACAGCCTGCTCATCTACGGCGACTCCGAAGCCATCGACATGGCGCGCGAGGCCGTCGGCTCGCTGGACATCCCCACGCCCAAGGGCAAAGGCGACGTCCACCTCATTTCGCTGTCCAACGCCAAGGCCGAGGATCTGGCGCAGGTCATCAACACGCTGGTGGAACGCCAGCGCACCGCCGGGACGGACGATCAGAAGCCGGATACCGTGCTTTCCAAGGATATCAAGGTGGTGGCGGACAAATCCACCAACAGCCTCGTGGTCACCGCCCGCCCCGACGAATTCGAGGCCCTGAGCAACATCGTCGCCAAGCTCGACGTGGTGCGCAAGCAGGTGTTCATCGAAGCGCTGATCATGGAAGTGAGCAGCGAGGCTTCGTTCTCCTTCGGCATCAACTGGGCCATCGGCGGCAACACCGGGGACGCCGCCATCATCGGCGGGGTCAACCTCAACGGCGGCACCGTCTCCCTGAGCTCCAGCGGCGCCAACAAGACCGTATCCCTCCCCTCCGGCGTGAGCATCGGGGCGATCCTGAAAGACGCCATCACCATAGGCAATACAAGCTACAACATCCAATCCATCCTGAACGCGGTCAGGGGCAACAGCGACGTCGACGTGCTCGCTACCCCGCAGCTCCTCACGCTCGACAACGAGGAAGCCAGCGTCGAGGTCGTGGACAACATCCCGTTCACCAAGGAAAGCACGACCCGCAACGACAACGATTTCACCACGCAGTCGATGGACTACAAGGACGTGGGCGTGAAGCTCAAGATCACGCCGCGCATCAGCGACGACGGCTCGCTGCGCCTTGAAGTGGAACAGGAGGTCAGCCGGGTCACGCAGGGGCTCATCACCCTCACCAACGGCGACCAGATCGTCGCCCCGACCACCCGCAAGCGTCTGGTCAAGACCACCATCCTGCTGCAGGACAGCCAGACGGCCGTCATCGGCGGCCTGCTCGACGACCAGAAGACCTACAACCAGAGCGAGGTCCCCGGGCTCGGCAGCATCCCCGTCCTTGGCTGGCTGTTCAAGTCGCGGAGCAAGCAGTCGAATCAGACCAACCTGTTCATCTTCATCACGCCCAAAGTCATCAGGAACGCGGACGACTCCGCCGCCCTCACCCGCGAGAAGCAGCTCGTCCTGCATGAAACGAGCGTGGGGCATGACGGCCTCGGCCTGCCGATCATGAGCAAGCCCAAACTCCTCAAACCCGTCTTTGTGAATTGACGCCATGGAAACGCTGACCTCCCTGCTGGAACGCCTCAGCCTCGATCCCGGGATTCTGGAGGCCTGCGCGCTGAACGCCGAAGCCTCGGGCATCCCCCTTGAGAGGGCGCTGTACGAAGCGGAGCGCATCAACGAAGCCCAGTATCTGGAAATTGCGGCGGCGCGCCACGCCATGCCCTGCGAATTGCGGCTCGCCGCCCTCATGGATAAGGAAGGCTCCGGTTGGGCCACGGACGCCGAGCGCGTCTGCAAGGTGCCCCTGCCGTGGCTCAGGAAACAGAAGGCTGTGCCCGTCCGCGGTCGGGATGGAGCCCGGGCTCTGGCGATCTGCCATCCGTCCGGCTGGCTTCTGGCGCAGGAGCTGGGGATGCTGCTCGGCGAACGCCTTGAACGGCCCGTGCTTGCCCGCGAAGACGACATCATGGACATCATCAACCGGATCTTCGGCGAATCCACGCGCTCGGAGGGGAGCGTCTCGGACGTGCTCGGCGATTCGATCAATGCCATCGACGACTTCAACGAAAACGCCGTGGAGGATCTGCTGGAGGAAAGCAGCGACGCCCCGTTCATCCGTCTGGTCAACATGATCCTCGCGCAGGCCGTGCGCGCCGGGGCCAGCGACATCCATATCGAGCCCTACCGCGACGTTTCCCGCGTGCGCTTCCGGCTGGACGGCGTGCTCTACGAGCGCCACACCCTGAACAAGGCCCACCACGCCGCCGTGGTATCGCGCATCAAGGTCATGGCCAAGCTGAACATCGCGGAGAAACGCCTGCCGCAGGACGGGCGCATCGCCATCTCCCTCGGGGGGCGTCAGGCGGGGCTGCGCGTATCCACCCTCCCGACCTCGTTCGGGGAGCGCGTGGTGCTGCGCCTCTTGGAAAAGAGCGAACGCGTGCTTTCCCTCGCAGAACTGGGGCTTGGTGAGGAAGATCTCCGGCTCATGCATTCGCTTACCGGGATCACCCACGGCATCGTGCTGGTTACGGGGCCTACCGGGAGCGGCAAGACCACGACCCTGTACGCCGTATTGCAGGAGCTGACCTCTCCGGACAGGAACATCCTGACCATTGAAGATCCCGTGGAATACGAGCTTGAGGGCGTAGGGCAGATACAGGTCAACCCCAAGATCGGGCTGACCTTCGCCGACGGGCTGCGCTCCATCGTGCGGCAGGACCCGGACGTCATCCTGATCGGCGAAATCCGCGACGCCGAAACCGCCGCCATCGCCGTGCAGTCCGCCCTGACCGGGCACCTCGTCTTTTCCACCCTGCACACCAACGACGCGCCCGGCGCGGTGACCCGCCTGTTCGACATGGGCGTGGAATCATTCCTCCTCTCCTCCGTCTTGCGGGCGGTGGTGGCGCAGCGCCTCGTGCGCATGCTCTGCCCGCGCTGCCGGGAAGCCTACCCCCCGGACGAGGCGGAACTGGAAAAGCTTGGGGCCGCCCGTGCCGCCTACAGGCCGGGCCAGCCGCTCTACCGGGCGAAAGGTTGCCCGGAATGCATGGATACGGGGTATCGCGGGCGCATGGCGATTTACGAGATCATGCCGGTCAGCGAACCCCTCAAGCGGCTCATCGTGGACAAGGCCGACGCCAACGTGCTCGGGGCGTGCGCGTTGTCCGAAGGCATGCGCAACCTGCGGCACGACGGCATGCTCAAGGTCATCGCGGGCCTGACTTCCTTGACCGAAGTGGCGAGAGTGACCAATGAGTAGCAAAACGAACGGCACGTCCCGCCCGCGTACCGCGGCGCCATCGGCCGGATGCAGCCGCGGAACGCGTTCGCCGTATGGAGCGGCCACATGATGCGGTCATTTCTGGACAGGATCCTCTTCATGCTTCCCTCTCCGCCCTCCCGCGCCTCGCTGGTGCGGGGCGGGCTGTATTTCCTGTTCGGCCTGCTGCTGTACGCCCTGTTCCTCGGCATGCTGCACGTGCGCGAGATCGGCGTGGTCGGCCTGCGCCAATGGTGCGGACGCCTGCCCGGCGTTCAGGTGGGCATGAGCCGTCCGGACATGTCCTTCTTCCCGCCCTCGCTGACGATCGCCGACCTGACGGTGCGGCCGCCGGATTCCCCGGAACCGCTGTCTTTCCACAACGTCCGGGCCGGGCTGACCGTATTCCCGCTTGGCCTCTCCCTCGACGCCGACATCGCGGGGGGCGGGCTGGCCGTGGCCGTGGTCCCGTCCTCGATCTGGAGCCCCGAACGCCTCGCCGTGCGGGCCGCCCTTTCCGGGGCCGGCGTGGAGCCGCTGCTCAGGCCATTCATGGGCAAAGGGGCCCTCGTGCAGGTGCGCGGCGGCAAACTGGACGGCACGGCAACCCTCGACCTGCCCCTCCTGAACGGACGGCCCGAGCCGCTTGCGGGCGAAGGCTCGCTCGATCTTGCCCTGCGCGGGGCCGTGGCGGATCTCGGAGTGCCCATGCTCAAGAGTTCCCGCTTGGACAATGTGGAGGGCAAGCTGGAAACCGCTTGGAAAAAGGATCGGCTGACCCTGCATCACATCACCGTGCGGAGCCCGCTGCTCGCATGTACCGTGCAGGGGCAGATCACCCTCGTTCCGCGAGATCTCCCCGCGAGCCGCATGGACGTGCAGTCCGCCCTGCGCGTCCCGCTTGAACAGCTGCGGGAGGAACTCATGCCGGAACGGACGCTTCAATCCCTCAAGGAGAAAGGCGAAGTCCGGGTACGCATCCGGGATACCTTCCGCCGCCCCTCCTTTGACGTGCAGCCCTGACCGGAGAGCCCCCATGATCGCCAAGGACAGCTTCATCATCCTCCAGTCCGGGACCGAACTCACGGGCGCGCTGTGCCGCACCGGGCTGAAAACCCGCGACGTGCCCTATCTGCACCGCGCCGTCTGCGCCGACCGGACCCCGCAGGCTTTGGCTTCCGGCCTCCGTTCCCTGCTCGACGGCCTCGCCGCCGCGGGCCTGAAACGCCCGGACGACGTGCGCGTGTGCCTGTCCGCCGAAAACGCCCTGTTCCGGGACTGGGCCCTTCCCTTCCGTTCCCGGGCCAAGGTCGAACAGGCGCTTTCCCTGCTGCTCGAAACCGAATTTCCCTTTGACGCCGACACGCTCGCGCACCGCGTCTGCCTGACCGGGACCGCCGCGGCGTCCGCCGGGTTCAAGAACGGCGCGCAGGCGATCAGCGTTTCCATCCGGAAAACGGACATGGATTCATGGCTGGACGCCTTCGAGGCGGAAGGGCTCTTCCCCCGACTCGTCACCGTCGATCCCTTCCCGCTGCTTGCAAGCCTGCCGCCCCGGCAAAACGGGATCGCCCTGCTCCTGCACGTCCAGCGCGAATGCAGCACCGTGGC
>USCL01000007.1 GCA_900553145.1 uncultured Desulfovibrio sp. | reverse complement strand
GGGGAGGAAGAAGCCCTTCTTCAGAAGGGTTCTTCCTCCCCCTCCCCGATTCCCCTTCTCCTCTCTTCCCCCATCCAAAAAGGTTTTCCTATGAAAAAACACCCCCGCCAGCGCGGGTATTTCGGCGATACCGTCCGCGAGGGCGCTTCCCGCCCGGCCCGGCCCGGCAAGAAACCCTCTCCCCGCACGGACGGCGAACAGGCGTTCGTAAGCGTCCCCGGAGGGCTGGACGCCAACGAAGTGTTGGGGCTGATGGGCAAGATCCGTCATCCCGTGCGCCTCGACGATCTGATCCGCTTCCTTGACTTGTCCCGCAGGGACAAGAAGCCGCTTGAGAACCTTCTTGACGCCTTGCAGGCCGAGGGCCGGGTCATCCGGCTGCGCGGCGGCAAGTGGGTGGAGGCGTCGCAGGCCCGCATCGTGACCGGCGTGCTGTCCATCCAGCGTTCCGGGGCGGGCTTCGTGACCCCTGACGCGGTGCAGGGCTCGCCGGAGGAGGCACCCAAACCCGTGGACGGCGACAAGCGCAAACGCCCGGAATCGCGCTTGCAGCCCGATATCTTCATCCATCCCGGCTTCCTTGGGGATGCGTGGCACGGCGACCGCGTGGAGGTGGCCATGCAGCCCGCCCCGCAGCACCGGGGCGGCAAGATGCGCAACCCCGAAGGCCGCATCGTGCGCGTGCTCGAACGCCGCCAGAAGGAACTGGCCGTCCATGTCACCCGGAACCAGACGCCGCGCGGCGTCCTGTGCCGCCCGGCTGATCCCCGGCTCGACTTCCTGCTTGATGTGGACGTTTCCGCTTTGAAGGCCGTTCCGAAGATCGGCGAACTGTTGCTGGTCACGCCTGAGGAAAAGGTCGAAGACGGCCTTTGGCGGGGTACGGCCCGTGTGTCGCTCGGACTTGAGGAAGACGCGATGGTGCAGGAGCGCCTGACCAAGCTGAACCACGGCATCCCGCTGGACTTCCCCCCCAACGTGCTGGCCGAGGCCGCCGAACTGGAAGCGCGGGCGGCGGAAGGCGTGGCGGACTTGGGCGGGCTGAAGCCGCTCGGCAACGTGGAGGACGCGCTGGCCATCGAAAAGGTTTCCAAGACGTCCACATCGAAGCGGCAGGATCTGCGCGGCGTGCCGTTCGTGACCATCGACGGCGAGGACGCCCGCGACTTCGACGACGCGGTGTATGCCCGGCGGCTTCCCGGCGCGCCCGGCGGCGCGGCGTGGGAACTGTGGGTCGCCATCGCGGACGTGAGCCATTTCGTGCTGCCCGGCTCGCGGCTGGATCGGGAAGCCCGCGAGCGCGGCAACTCCTACTATTTCCCGACCTCCGTGGAGCCCATGCTGCCCGAGGTGCTCTCGAACGGCCTGTGCAGCCTGCGCCCCGATGAAGACCGGCTGGTCATGGCGGCGCGGGTGGGCTTCGACGACCGGGGCATCCCGTGCGCGGCGGCTTTTTTCCCGGGCGTCATCCGGTCGCGGGGGCGGCTCACCTACGAAGGCGTGCAGAAGGCGCTGGAGCAGGGCGGTGAGCTGGCCGAGCGGCATCCGTATCTGAAGGACGCCGAGGCGTTGGCGCACATCCTGCTTGAACGGCGTCAGGCGCGGGGCAGCCTTGATTTCGATCTGCCCGAGGCGCAGTTCATCGTGGACCGTTCCACCGGCGAGGTGGAGGACATCCGGCGGCGTGTCCGCCTGTTCGCGCACCGGCTGATCGAAGAATTCATGCTGGCGGCGAACGAGGCCGTGGCCCGCTTCCTTACCGAGAAGGGCACGCCGTTCCCGTACCGCATCCATCCCGCCCCCGACCCGGATCGGCTGTCCACGCTGTTCCGCACGCTGGCTTCCACGGATCTCGCCCAGAGCGACCTCCTGACCCTCAAGCGGGGCGAAACGCCGCCGCCGTCGCGTCTCCGGGACATCTTGGCGCAGGCCGGGGGCACGCCGCAGGAGTATCTTGTGGGGCGGCTTGTGTTGCGCTCCATGATGCAGGCCCGGTATTCCCCGGAACCGGGCGAGCATTTCGGGCTGGCCTCGCCGTGCTATTGCCACTTCACGTCGCCTATCCGGCGCTATGCCGACTTGCTGGTGCACCGGGCGCTCTCCTTCACCCTCGGCGCGACGCCGGGGCCCATCCTCGCCGGGCATAAGCTGCTCATGGCGGCGGATCAGTGCAATGCCCGCGAGCGCGCCGCCACCGAGGCGGAACGGGAAATCGCCCGCCGCCTCGGGTGCCTCCTGTTGCGGGAGCGCACGGGCGATACGTTTGCGGGCGTCATTTCCGGGGTGACGGAGTTCGGCTTCTTCGTGGAGTTCGACGAAATGCCGGTGGAGGGCATGGTGCGGCTCACGGCTTTCCGCGACGACTGGTTCGAGTACGACCCGGACCGTCAGGAGCTCATCGGCGTGGGCACGGGGCGGCGCTTCCGTCTGGGGCAGGCCGTCACCGTGCGGCTGACCGACGTGAACATCGGGCGGCTTGAGGTGAACCTTGAACTTGAAGGGGCTACAGGTACGGCGAAAAAATCCAGCTCGCGGCGTTCCGCAGGCGGTAGGGAAGCGCCGGGTAGGTCGTCGGGACGGAAACGGAACGGCTTCGTACCTCGTCATAAAAGGCGCTGAGCTGCTCCGCCAGCCGGAGATCCAGCACTTCCATGACCAGCTCGAAGTTGAGGTTGAGGCTGCGGGGATCGAGGTTGGCGGAGCCGAGCAGGGTGTATTCGCCGTCGATGAGCAGGAGCTTCGTGTGGGCGAAGGGCGGGGGCTGCCGGTAGATCTTCACGCCCCTGTCCGCCAGCATGGGCATCTGGTGGCGCATGGCCCAGTCCACAAGGCGGTGGTTGTTCTCGCCGGGCAGGATGACGCTCACGTCCACGCCGCGCAGGACCGCGCTCACGAGTTCGCCGTGCAGCCGGTGCGGGGGCAGGAAGTACGGGCTCATGATCCGCACGGAATGCCGCGCCGCCGAAATCTGGGCGCAGACGAGATCAAGGATGGTGTCCTCCGGCGTGCCGGGCCCGTCCATGAGGAGGCGGCACAACGAGCCGCCCTGTTTCTTCGCGGGGTGCACGGTGAAGTTCGCATGATCCCCCGTGGCGAAGCTCCAGTCCATGAGGAAGGCGATGGCAAGCTGCTGCGCGATGGGGCCGGCACAGCGGAAGTGCACGTCCTGCACCCGCGAGCGGCGTTTCAGGTTGGCGAGGTGGTTTTGCGAGATGTTCATGCCGCCTGTGAAGCCGACCTCGCCGTCGCAGACCAGCACCTTGCGGTGCGTCCGCAAGTTGATGGAGAACTGGGGCGGGATAAGGCGCGGCGGCAGGAAGTAGGCCAGCTTCACATCCGGGCCGAGGCGTTTGCGCCAGCCCGGCCACAGGTGGAAGGAGCCCACCCCGTCCATGAGCAGGCGCACGTCGCAGCCGCGCTCGGCGGCGGCGCGCAGGGCGGCCGCGAAGCTCTTGCCGACTTCGTCGTATCCGAAAATGAAGCTCGACAGGAACACCCGCTCCTTGGCCGCGCCGATGGCCTTGAGCATGACCGGGTAGGCGGCTTCGCCGTTGTGCAGCACGGTGAGGTCGTTGCCCTCGATCATGCAGCGCCCGGTGATGCTTGAGCCGGGATTGACGAGGTAGTGCCACGCGTGCGGGACTTCGTCCTTGTCGATGAACCCTTCCGGCTTTTCCGTCAGCGATTTGCCGTGCAGATCCACAAGGCCGCCCATGACTTTCCGGGCGGCTTTTTCCATAAGCCGGACGGCCTGGCTGTCGATCCGGGCGATTCCGAACAGCCAGTAGAGGGGCAGCCCGGCCGGAGGCATGAGCAGGATGATGGCGATCCAGCCGAGGGCCGCCCGCGAGTCGCGTTTGTGCAGCAGGGCATGCCCGGCGCTGTAGATGGCGAACCCGTGCACGATCGCCACGAGGATCAGGAGGATCACCGTGTTCGGGACGAAGATGAGGCACGCCACGGCCAGCAGCGCGAGCAGGAGGGAGATGTAGAGCATAGGCGGAACGGGGAGAAGGGCCTTTCTTGGAATCTCCCGCCCCGGACCCTTACTCCGAATCTGCTGGGGGAAGAAGATGCGACAGGCGTTTCCTGTCCTGTACCGGACATGGAGAGGGGGATTCCGCTAAGCGTGCCGTGCCGCGTCCGGCTTCTGCGGGCCGAAAGGTTTTCCGCACGGCGCGGGGGTTCCGGAAACGGATTGAAAAAGCATGGCGCCTCCTGTTCCCCGGCTTTCCGAGCGGCGGACGAGGCGTCCCTTTCCGGGAGGCTTTCCCGTCAGCTGAAATCTATGGGGAAGGGGCGGCATGGAGGGGGAGGGAGAACCTTTCCGGAGATGTTTTCCCTCCCCCTCCGCGTATCTCCGGCGGTTACCGGACGACGAGCACGGGAACGTTGGCAAGGGTGAGCACCTTGTGGGTGACGCTGCCGAGCAGAAGCCCTTCGATGTCGCTGCGGCCGCGGGAGCCCATGACGATCAGGTCGCACTTCATGTCTTCGGCGGTTTCGATGATGCCTTCGGCGGTGGAGGTATGGAGGACGATCTTTTCGCGGCAGGCGATGTTGTCCTTGGCGATGACGTCCATGACGGGCTGGGTGATGAGGCTGGCGTCGGTCTTGACGGCCTCTTCAGCTTCTTTGCGCGCATCGCCGCCGATGACGTTGGGGATGGGGGGAAGGACGGTGGCGACGACGATTTCGCCGCCTTCGCGGATCAGGCTGACGGCATGAGCCACGGCGTGCATGGAGTGTTCGGAACCATCGACGGGCAAGAGGATGCGATTGTAGGCCATACGTGCTCCTTAAGATTGACGCAGGTGCGTCTGTTTGAAGGGATCGCAGCGCATGTTACACGGGCTGGAACGAAGTGACAAGGCTTCTATTCACGGGGCGGGGACGCTGCTGAAAGGATGCGGATACGCAGGAACGCCGCACAGTTGCAGAAACATGGAGAGCCCGTTCCGGCCGGGGGGTCGGATTGACAATAACGTCCCGTCAGAGTACATTTATCCATTCCATTTTTATATCTCACATTTACGGCCTCCGGTGTGCGCGACCTCCCGGAGCGTCTTTGTCCTCAGGAGGGCACGATGTCCAAAATTTTGAGCAAAGGCCTGACCTTCGATGATGTGTTGTTGGTGCCCGCCTATTCTGAAGTCACGCCGGATCTGGTGGACGTGACCGCTTGGCTGACTCCGTCCATCTCTCTGAATATTCCGCTGGTTTCCGCCGCGATGGATACCGTGACCGAGTCCGCGATGGCCATTTCCATGGCCCGCGCCGGCGGCATCGGCATCGTGCACAAGAATATGAGCATCGAGCGTCAGAAGCTGGAGATCGAAAAGGTCAAGAAGTCCGAAAGCGGCATGATCATCGATCCCATCACCGTTGAGCCCGACGACACCGTGGAACATGCGCTGGATCTCATGCACGCCTACCGCGTGTCCGGCCTGCCCGTGGTGCGGGAAAAGAAGCTGGTCGGCATCCTGACCAACCGCGACGTCCGCTTCGTCGAAGATCTCGCCGGGACCAGCGTCCGGGACGTGATGACCAGCGAAAACCTGATCACCGTCCCCACCGGCACCACGCTCGACGAGGCCAAGCGCCATCTGCACGCCCACCGCATCGAAAAGCTGCTCGTGGTCGATGAAAAGGGCGAGCTCGCCGGGCTCCTCACCATGAAGGACATCGACAAGGTTCAGAAGTACCCCAATGCCTGCAAGGACGACAAGGGCCGCCTGCGCGTCGGCGCGGCCATCGGTGTGGGCCCGGAAGGCGAAAAGCGCGCCGCCGCCCTCATCTCCGCGGGCGTGGACGTGCTCGTGCTCGACTCCGCGCACGGCCATTCCAGAAATATCCTGAACGCCGTGTCCGCCGTCAAGGGCGCGTTCCCGGACTGCCAGCTCGTCGCGGGCAATGTGGCGACCTATGAGGGCGCCCGCGCCATGCTGAAGGCCGGCGCCGACACCGTGAAGGTCGGCATCGGGCCCGGCTCCATCTGCACCACCCGCGTGGTCGCCGGCGTGGGCGTGCCGCAGGTCACCGCCATCATGGAATGCTCCCGCGCCGCCCGCGAAATGGATCGCTGCTGCATCGGCGACGGCGGCATCAAGTTCTCCGGCGACGTGGTCAAGGCCCTCTCCGCGGGCGCGAACTCCGTCATGGTCGGCAGCCTGCTCGCAGGCACCGAGGAAAGCCCGGGCGAAACCATTCTCTATCAAGGCCGTACCTATAAGATCTATCGCGGCATGGGCTCCATCGACGCCATGAAGGAAGGCAGCTCCGACCGCTACTTCCAACAGAAGAGCAAGAAGCTCGTCCCCGAAGGCATCGTGGGCCGCGTGCCTTTCCGTGGGCTGGCCAGCGAAACCATCTACCAGCTTGTGGGCGGCGTCCGCTCCGGCATGGGGTATTGCGGCGCGGCGACCATTCAGGAACTCTTCGAAAAATCCCAGATGGTGGAAATTTCCGCCGCGGGCCTGCGCGAAAGCCATGTCCACGACGTCATCATCACCAAGGAAGCTCCCAACTACCGCGTGGACAACGCGTAGTTTCCTTTTGGCGGGGGGGGGCTCCTCCCCGCCGCCTTCCCGGATGCCCGGGGATTCTCATTGACACCGAGACACTCTGAGACAACGCTGTCTCTCGAACAAAAGGACATACGATGCCCAGCAAAGTTATCATCATAGACTACGGCTCTCAGGTTACCCAGCTCATCGCCCGCCGGGTGCGCGAAGCCGGCGTCTATTCCGAAATCCACCCCTGCGTCGTCACCGCCGCG
Source organism: uncultured Desulfovibrio sp. (assembly GCA_900553145.1). Classification (GTDB taxonomy): domain Bacteria; phylum Desulfobacterota; class Desulfovibrionia; order Desulfovibrionales; family Desulfovibrionaceae; genus Bilophila. The sequence continues at coordinate 24,822 of USCL01000007.1, read as the reverse complement.
CAGGTCAAGGCCATGCAGCCTTCCGCGATCATCCTGTCGGGCGGCCCCGCGAGCGTAGGGGAAAAGGACGCCCCCGCGCTGGACAAGGGCTTCCTCGATCTGGGCGTGCCGGTCCTCGGCATCTGCTACGGCATGCAGCTTCTGGCCTTCAACCTCGGCGGCGGGCTGGAACAGTCCGAAACCCGCGAGTACGGCCCCGCCGACTTGCGGTTTGTTCGTTCCTGCGCCCTGTGGGACGGCATCGATCTGACCAAGCTTTCCCGCGTGTGGATGTCCCACGGCGACACCGTGAAGACGCCCCCGGCGGGCTTCCTCGTCACCGGCAGCACCGATACCCTCGAAGTGGCCGCCATGGCCGACGAGGCCCGCAAGATCTACGCCGTGCAGTTCCATCCCGAAGTGCACCACTCCGTGGACGGCGACACCATGCTCCGCAATTTCCTGTTCAAGATCGCCAAGATTACGCCTGACTGGACCATGTCCTCCTTTGTGGAGCGCGTGATCAACGACGTGCGCGAAACCGTGGGCGACGGGCACGTCGTTTGCGCGCTCTCCGGCGGCGTGGACTCCACCGTGGTCGCCGTGCTGCTGCACAAGGCCATCGGCAAGAACCTGCACTGCATCTTTGTCGACAACGGCGTGCTCCGTTCCGGTGAAGGCGACGAAGTCGTCAATTACCTGCGCGAGCACTTCGATCTGAACCTCAAGCTGGTGAACGCGCAGGATCGCTTCCTCGATCTGCTCGCCGGGGTCGAAGATCCCGAAAAGAAGCGCAAGATCATCGGCCATACCTTCATCGACGTGTTCGATGAAGAGGCGCGCGCCATCGGCAATGTGGAATGGCTGGCTCAGGGGACCCTCTATCCCGACGTGATCGAGTCCGTGTCCCACAAGGGGCCGAGCGCGGTCATCAAGAGCCACCACAACGTGGGCGGATTGCCGGAAAAGATGAACATGAAGCTCATCGAGCCGCTGCGTGAACTGTTTAAGGATGAAGTGCGTCAGGTGGGCGCGGAACTCGGCATGCCCGAATCCGTCATCTGGCGCCAGCCGTTCCCCGGCCCCGGCCTCGCCATCCGCGTGATCGGCGAAGTGACCCGCGAACGGCTGGACATCCTCCGCAAGGCCGACACCATCGTGCAGCAGGAACTGCGTGATGCCGGCTGGTATCGTAAGATTTGGCAGGGCTTCGCCGTGCTGCTCCCGCTGAAGACGGTGGGCGTCATGGGCGACGGGCGCACGTATGAGCACGTCATCGCCCTGCGCTGTGTGGACAGCGTGGACGCCATGACCGCTGACTGGGCGCGTCTGCCGTATGATCTGCTGGAACGGATTTCCAGAAGGATCATCAACGAAGTCAAGGGTGTGAACCGTGTGGTGTACGACGTCTCCTCGAAGCCGCCGAGCACCATTGAATGGGAATAGAGAGGCATTATCATGTTTGGTATTGGCGGTACAGAACTGCTGGTGATTCTCGTCGTAGCGCTGATCGTCCTCGGCCCTAAAAGTGTCCCCCAGATTGCACGGACGCTCGGCAGGGCCATGGGTGAGTTCCGTAAGGTTTCTACGGAATTCCAGCGGACTCTGAATACGGAAATCGAGCTCGAAGAGCACGAAAAGCGCAAGCAGGAAGCGGAAAAGGAACTGTTCGGCACCGAACAGAAAGCCACCGCGGCCACGAAGCCCGCCGAAACGGCTTCGCCCGCCGCCAAACCGGCCGCCGCAGCGACGGCAGCCGCCCCGACGGAAACCGATCCTTCCGTAAAGGGTTAGGCATGACAGAACGCGAAGACAAGGCCCCCGCCGCGCCCGCAGGCGCGGCGGAGGAACAGGAAATCTTGTTGGATTCCCCGATCGTGGAATCCGAGGACGGGCCCGGGGCGGTAGACGCTCCGGGCGTCGCCGGTTCGAAGGAGCCGGACGAAGCCGCAGCTGAACCCGGCCCCGCGGTTGAGGAAAACGCCGTCGGCCCCGTTCCGCCGGTTGAGGAAGCCGTTGCCGAAAGCCCGGAAGCGGCGGCCTCCGCCGATGCCGACGCTTCGGCGGGGTTGCCCGAAATCCCCGAGGGCGCGTCGTCGGTCTGGCCCCCTGAGGAAGCGTTGCCGGCGCCTGCCGGCGGCGGTGAGCCTCCGGCCCCCGTCGATCCCCCTTCAGGAGAGGAAGAGGAGCCGGAAGAAGAACGGCCCATGACCCTGCTGGAGCACCTTGGGGAACTGCGCAAGCGTCTCGTGCGTGGCTTTTTGGCCATCCTGATCGGCTTTTTTGCCTGCTACGGCTTCGCCCAGCAGTTGTTCTATTATCTTTCCCTGCCGCTTTTGAAGGTCATGCCCGCCGACTCCAAGTTCATCTATACCGGGGTTGCGGAAGGGTTCTTCGTCGACATGAAGGTCGCGTTCGTGGCCGGCGTGTTCGTGGCGTGCCCGTTCCTGTTCTATCAGATCTGGGCGTTCATCGCGCCGGGCCTGTATGAAGAGGAGAAAAAATACATCGTGCCGCTGGCCCTGGCCTCGGCGCTGTTCTTCATTTTGGGCGGGATGTTCTGCTATTTCGGCGTATTCCCGTTTGCTTTCGAATTTTTCATGAGCTATTCGACCGACAATATCGTGGCGATGCTGTCGATCGACGAATATCTGGGTTTTGCGCTCAAGATGGTACTTGCCTTCGGCCTCATTTTCGAGATGCCCTTGTTCAGCTTCTTCCTGTCGCGCATGGGCCTCGTCACCGCGCAGAAAATGCGTGACGTGCGCAAGTACGCCATTCTGGCGATTTTCGTCATTGCGGCTATCCTGACGCCGCCGGACGTGTTCTCGCAGCTTATGATGGCGGGCCCCATGATTGTGCTGTATGAAGTCAGCATATGGGTGGCCGCGCTCGTGGGCAAGAAGAAGGCGGAGCGGGAAAAGGCGGCAGAGGAAGGTGAGGCATGATCCGTAGCGGGCACGTCGCCAGAACCACGGCGGAAACCGATATCGAGCTGAGCCTGTGCCTTGAAGGCGGCGGAAAGACGTCCGTCGCCACCGGATTCGGGCTGCTTGACCACATGCTTACCCTGACGGCGTTCTGGGCCGGCTTTGATCTGTCCCTGACCTGCAAGGGCGATACGCATATCGATGCGCATCACTCCGCCGAGGACATCGCCTTGTGCCTTGGGCAGGCGTTCGCGCAGGCTGTGGGCGATCGGAAGGGCATTGCCCGCGTGGGGTTCGCCCGCGTGCCCATGGACGAAGCGCTGGCCGAAGTGACGCTCGACATTTCCGGGCGTCCGTGGCTGGAGTGGCGGGGCGACGAACTGCTGCCGCCCGTGCTCGCGGGCGAGGAACGCGACGTTTGGCGCGAGTTCTATAAAAGTTTTGCCGCCGCCGCCCGCATGAACGTGCATGTCGCGTTCCTGTATGGCCGCAACGGGCACCATTTGTTGGAATCCGCGGCTAAGGGGTTGGGGCTTGCCTTGGCTCAGGCCGTTTCTCTCACAGGTAACGTGGTGCGGAGCACCAAAGGGAGTCTCGACTGATGAGCAGACTGACCCGCCGTTTTTTCTGCCTCGCGGTTTTGGCCGTGTCCCTATCGCTGCTTGCGGCCTGTCAGAAGACGACGCCCAGCACCCCTGATCTCCCTGATTTGAAGGTCGGCGTCGTCGGCGTGGAACAGCCCATGGGCACGACGGATCTGCTCGCCGGGTTCATCCCCGAGGGTCGCGTGCTGGCTTCGGAACAGGCTGTGTCCATGTTTAATGAAGAGCTCATGAAGCTTCTGAAGACCACGACGCACCGGTCGTATGTATTCATCCCTAAGGCCGGGGGCGCGGATCCCCGGGAACGCAGCGGCGCGCTGGCCCACTGGGCGAAGATCGGGAAGGACGTGGGCGTGGATCTGCTCATCGTCCCGCAAATCCTCGACTGGCGCGAACGGGCCGGAAGCAGCGCGGGCGTGACGACGTCCGCCGCCGTAAACATGGACTTTTACCTGATCGACGTGCGTGAGCCCGGCGGCGCGCTGGTGTCGCGCTCCCACTTCAAGGAAAAGCAGGTCGGCCTGAGCGACAACCTGATGAACTTCGATACGTTCCTCAAGCGCGGCGCCAAGTGGCTTACGGCGCAGGAGCTGGCGATGGAAGGGATGCAGAAGATGATCAAGGAGTTCGGTTTATGATCCTTTTCCCCGCGGTGGACATCAAGGGGGGGCAGGCCGTGCGCCTCAGGCGCGGGCGTGCCGAAGACTCCACGGTCTTTTCCGACGATCCGGTTGCGGCGGCGCTGCAGTGGCAGGAGCAGGGCGCGAAGTTCCTGCACCTCGTTGATTTGGACGGCGCGTTTCAGGGCGTGTCGCCGAATACGGATCTGGTCCGCCGGATTTGCGAAGCCCTTTCCATCCCGGTACAGCTCGGCGGCGGCATCCGTGATGAGGAAACCGCCCACCGTTGGCTTGATGCGGGCGTGGCCCGTCTGATCATCGGTACGCTGGCGCTGGAAGATCCCGCCCGTTTCGCGGCGTTGTGCCATGCTTGCCCCGGGCGCATCGGTGTGTCGCTGGATGCGGAGAACGGGCGCCTCAAGACCCGCGGTTGGGTCGGGGATACGCCGTATACAGTGGATGACGTGGTTCCCCGTCTTGCGGAAGACGGCGCGGCGTTCCTCGTCTACACCGATATCGAGCGCGACGGCATGCAGACCGGCGTGAACGTGCCCGCGCTGACGCATCTCGCCCAGACGAGCAAGGTGCCGGTGATCGCCGCCGGCGGCGTGGCTACGCTGGATGACGTGAAGGCATTGTACCCGCTGTCGGTGTCCGCGAATCTCGAAGGCGCGATCAGCGGCCGGGCAATCTATGAAGGCACGCTGGATCTGCGCGAGGCCATGAGCTGGATCGCCGCGCAGGGGCGGTAGTTTTGATACGGGTGAAGGGAGGGGAGCCTTTCTGAAGCATGGTTCCCCTCCCTTCTCCCGCACCCTCATCCCTCCCTCTCCCAAGATTTTTGACGTCATCGAATCCTTGTTCGGGAATGTGCTGAAAGGGAAAGCGTGTGCGTGCCTTTCGGTTTTTGGGGAGAGGGGGGGGGAGGCAAGGAAAACGTTCCGTAAAAATGGCGGGGGAGAGGGCGTACCTTTTCCGGATGGCTTCGGAGACTGTTTTTGGCGGGAACATGAAAAAAACGGTTGACTTTCATCCCGGGGTTCGCTAAAAGCTTCCTCACGCATGGGGTTGTAGCTCAGTTGGGAGAGCGCTTGAATGGCATTCAAGAGGTCGTCAGTTCAATTCTGTCCAGCTCCACCAGATTTTGAAGGGTTCGTAGCAATACGGACCCTTTCTTTTTTCTCGACAAGGTGTTTTCGTAACCGTGTAGAAACATTAAATTGATGTTCAGGAGCAGTGTAGGGTCTCTCTTGTAAAGCCGAGGAGGGGTATGCCTGCAAGGCAACAGACCATTCATTATGACGGTCGGGTATTCGTTGTGGCCGCGAACAGCGCAAGCGGAGAAGTTTCGGCCTTCACCCGGTTTTATTAGCATCAAGATGGCGATGTCGTATGGGCCGAATACAGCGGCGGTGAGATTTTGAAAGGTTTTCTGCTGGGCCGCGTATCGGAAGATGGCTGTTTGACGTTCCACTACCAACATCTGAATAGGGATAAAGTCCTGCGGATAGGGAAATGCGCTTCCCGACCGGAGCGTCTGGATGACGGCAGGCTGCGTCTCTTTGAAACGTGGCAGTGGCTTGACGGGGAAATGCAAAACGGTACGTCTGTCCTTGACGAGCTCTTGTCCTGAGAGTCTGACGGGAAAACACAGGGGACGGGGAGAAGCGGTTGGCGGTTGAATGTGACGCCGTTTTGAGAAAAAATATTGCCGGGAGTCTTGACTTCGTGATCCGCTTCCTATAGAAGACTCCTCACGCATGGGGTTGTAGCTCAGTTGGGAGAGCGCTTGAATGGCATTCAAGAGGTCGTCAGTTCAATTCTGTCCAGCTCCACCAGATTTTTAAAGCTGATTCAATTGTTGAATCAGCTTTTTTTATTGCATGGAGATGCAGGATGAGATGGTTGCTTGGAGTCTTTTTGATCGCTGGCGGCATAGTGTTTTCGCATTGTGCCCTTGCATATGAGCTTGATCTCGATTCCAGCTTTTCCCAATCCGAGGGAAAGATCATCGTCATTGATATGTTCGGCAAAGTGAATAGGAGCGACGTTTCCGTCGAAGATGTGGCGAAGCTTTTTGAGCGTTATGAACAGCTCCGGAAAGAGGTCAAATCCCTTCGTGAGGAATCAGGGCGCGCTCAAGAAAGCAGCAAGCGGCATCAAGACGATCTGCGGAGAAGCCAAGAGGACGTGAAGCGCCTTCAGGACGAGCTGAGGAAAAGCCGGGAAACGGCGGAACGCACTCGGAAAGACGTGACGCGTCTTCAGGATGAAATCAAGCAGTCCCGCTCGAAGATGGATAAGCTCAACGACAGGCTGGCCCAGTTGGAGAGAAAAAAGTAGCTCGGTGTTCCTTTTGGGCTGCCGCGCCGCCAAGAAGGGCGCCGAACGGCTTAAAAAATGTCCGTTCCGTGTTTCGCTGAAGCTCTGAAGGGCCCGTAATGGTACGGGCCCTTTCTTTTGATCGGAAGCTGAGGGGGCCTTTTTCGGCTTTTCTCTGTTCATTCCCCAAAGCGGGGCACCCGGAAATGGCAGCCTCCGCGGCCGGTACGGGCCGTAAAATCCTGATGATACGCCTCTGCCGGGTAAAAGGCGGAGGCCGGCAGCAGTTCCGTGGCCACCGCATAGCCGCGTTCCTTGAGTTTGCCTATGAGGGAAAGGGCTATGGCTTTCTGCCGCTCATCCTTGTAAAAAATCGCTGAACGGTATTGTGTGCCGACATCCGGGCCCTGCCTGTTGACTTGGGCAGGATCATGGATTTCAAAGAACAGGCGGGCCAATTCCCCGTAAGAGACTTTTGCCGGATCATAGGTTACGCGGACCGCTTCGGCGTGCCCGGTCGTGCCCGTGCAGACCTGTTCGTAGGTCGGGTTCGGAACCGTGCCGCCCGTATAGCCCGACTCGGCTCCGCAGACGCCGGGGACGGACTGGAAGGCGTCCTCCACGCCCCAGAAGCAGCCGCCCGCGAAGACGGCCTCTTCCGTGCATTCGGATGTTTTTTCTGGTATGAACTCAAGCGACAGGGAATTGACGCAATGCCGGGTGTTTTTGGGGGTGAGCCGTTCGCCTTCGAAGACATGCCCCAGATGCCCCCCGCAGGAAGCGCAGACGATTTCCGTCCGGCGGCCGTCCGGGTCTGGGCGGCGAAGCACGGACCCGGGCACGGCGTCGTCAAAGGACGGCCAGCCGCACCCGGAGTCGAACTTGTCGTCCGAGCGGTAGAGGGTTGCGCCGCAGCGGCGGCAGGCATAGGTCCCGTCAGCCTTATGGTTCCAGTATCGCCCGCTGAACGGCGGTTCCGTCGCGCCGTGGGCGATGACGTGCTCTTCGTCGGGGGTTAAGGGCCGCATGATGCCTCCTTGTGTTATCAGGGGATATGATACAAGTATGACCCCAGAGCGGAAAGACAATGATACCTTTTGCCGATCCCGCTCGGGGACGGCGCAACATTTTATTTCGGAGAAAGTATGGCCGCTACTGCCGTTCGTACCTTTGCGAGGGGCATTCCTTGGAATATCTTTTTGCTGACCCTCGGATGCGGCCTGTTCGCATTCGGCGTGAAAGCCATCGCTATTCCCCATATGTTCATTTCCGGCGGCGTGTTCGGGACGGCGCTTCTGATCAATTACATGACGGAAACCCTGAGCCCGGCCGTGTGGAATGTCCTGCTCAACATTCCTATCTTCATTGCGGGCTGGCTGTTCGTGGGGCGGCGGTTTTTCCTGTACAGCCTGTACGGGCTGGCCGTGGTGTCCGTGGCCACGCAATATCTGGACATGACCATCAACATCACCGATCCGATCCTTGCAAGCATCGCCGCGGGCTGCATCTGCGGGATCGGCCTCGGCATCGTGCTGCATTCCATCGGCTGCGACGGCGGGCTGACCGTCATTTCCATCGCCCTGCACAAGCGTTACGGCATCAGCGTCGGGCAATTCAGCCTGCTGTATAACGCCACGTTGTTCGTGCTGGCCTTTTCCATGTATAATCCGGACAGCATGCTGTATTCGCTGATCATGATATTCGTGTACTCCCGGGTGATGGACTATGTGTCGACCATCTTCAACCAGCGGAAGATGGTGCTGATCATTTCCACCCAGCACGCCGCGATCCGCGAGGACATCCTGACGCACCTGCACCGGGGGGCCACGCTCCTGTCCGGTTCCGGCGGCTTCACCGGCGAACAGCGGCCCGTCCTGCTGACCGTCGTGCAGAACTATCAGATCCGGTTGTTGGAAGAACTCATTTTCCGGCATGACAAGCATGCCTTCGTCATCATCGAAAACACATTGAACGTCCTTGGCAAGGGATTCTCCTGCGTAAAGGAATATAAATGACGTGATCCTGATGGTTGCTGGGCTGTTTTTTGGGGGCCCCGCCGATTTCCTTGGGAGGGGCTTTCTGGTATCTGATGGGGAAACGCGCCGGGATGCCCGGCCTCCCTCCCGACACCTTCAACAGTGGAGAACCGCCATGTCCGAAGAACCGCAAGTGCGCCTGAACGTACATACCGACAAGATGGGTACTTCTTACGCGAATGCTTTTCAGGTGCGCTATTCTCAGGATGACGTGCTGGTTTCCTTCGGCGTCAGCCTGACGGACGCTTCAGCCGAACCCGGCGTGAGAGGCGTCGTCACCGCCGATATGCTGGAACGCATCGCCATGACGCCCCGCACGGCCAAGCGCCTGACGCTGACGCTTATCCAGAGCCTCCGCGAATACGAGGCCCGTTTCGGTGAAATCGCCGTTGAGGAAAAGGCGCCCGAAGAAGAATAGCCGCGTTTCGTGCGGGATCTTTCCGAAGAGAAAAGGCCGGGCATGTCCGGCCTTTTTTTATGGGCTTTGGCCTGCCGGGCGGGCGAAGCGGGCGGAACAACAAACCATAGGCGGGCGGCTTTGACTGTGCCTTGCAGGGGATGGGGCGCGCTATGAAGGCAAGGGGCTTCGCCTGTCGGCATCGGGCGGAGACGTGTGGCGGCGGGGCACGGGCTGCCGCGCGGAGGGCCCGGCACGGGAATCTTCCGCGGGTGTCTCGCGGGCATCAAGCGGGATATGGCGGGGTGATGCCGTGTCCGCACCGGGTGGGGTTGCGTTTTGCAATCCGCCCGGCAAGCAACCGCCTTCACAGGGGGAACGGCGCGCCGGTAAGGGGAGGGGCAGGGCTATGGATGCGGCTTTCCCGTTCTCTCCGCTTCTTGCTTTGGAGGAAAGGGCGGGTTGATTCTCATGCGTTTTGCAACGGCGGATTGCATTCTGCAATGATTCTGTCCGTACCCATTCTTATAATATCGTAAAATCATTCACTATACATTTTGGCACGCCCCTTGGATACGTGGAGTTGAAACCTTGCGGGCCGGAAAAACACCGCCGTCCCGCGTTACGTTCAAGGAGCCTGTCATGGATTTGTTTGACCTTGTTGGCCTTGCCTGCGCGGCGGGTCTTTTTGCGTACATGTTGTACGCGCTGTTCAAGCCGGAACGGTTTTAGGAGGATGATATGATCCTGCGAGATCTGTTGCAGCTTGTCCTGTTCATCGGTCTTTTGGCGGCGCTCAGCCCGCTGTTGGGGAGCTATGTGTATCAGGTTTTTTCCGGTCGCCGTACGTTCCTGCATCCGGTCATGGGGCCGGTGGAACGGGGGATGTATGCGCTGTCCGGCATCCATCCCGACGAAAACCAGACGTGGAGCCGGTACGCCGTCAGCCTTATCGGGTTTTCCCTTGCGGGGTTCCTGCTTACGTTCGGGGTACTGCTTTTTCAGGATAGGCTGCCGCTGAATCCGCAAGGCTTCCCCGGCCTTTCATGGGATTTGGCCCTGAATACGGCGGTCAGCTTCCTGACGAATACGAACTGGCAGTCCTACGGCGGCGAAACCACCATGAGCCATTTCTCCCAGATGGTGGCTCTGACCTATCAGAATTTCGTTTCCGCCGCGGTCGGCATCGCCGTATGCGCCGCGGTCGTGCGCGGCATCGCCCGCAACGAATCCCCGTCCATCGGCAATTTCTGGGCCGACCTCGTGCGCATCACGCTGTACGTGCTGCTGCCCTTGAGCATCATCGGCGCGCTGATCATGCTCTGGCAGGGCATGGTTCAGAATTTCGACGCGGGCGTCACCGCGACCACGCTTGAAGGCGGGAAGCAATTCATCGCCACCGGGCCCGTAGCCTCGCAGATCGCGATCAAGCTGCTCGGGACCAACGGCGGCGGCTTCTTCAACGTGAACGCCGCGCATCCTTTCGAGAACCCCACGGCGCTGGCCAGTTTCCTCCAGTCCTTCTACATCCTGATCATCCCGAGCGCGCTGGTGTTCTTCCTCGGGGACGCCGTGGGCAGCCGCCGCCACGCGTGGACGGTCTGGGCCGTCATGCTGACGCTGTTCATCGGCGGCGTGCTGTGGATCTATTTCAGCGAGCTGCACGGCACGCATCTCCTGCAACAGGTTGCGGGCGGGGCCGTGCCCAACATGGAAGGCAAGGAAGTGCGCTTCGGCGCGTTCGGCACCTCCCTGTTCGCGACGGCGACCACGGACGCCTCATGCGGCGCGGTCAACGCCATGCACGACAGCCTGACGCCGCTCGGCGGGATGCTGGTGCTGTTCAACATGCTGCTCGGCGAGATCATCTATGGCGGCGTGGGGTCCGGCCTGTACGGCATGATCCTGTTCATCCTGCTGACCGTATTCATTGCCGGCCTGATGGTGGGCCGCACGCCCGACTATCTGGGCAAGCGCATCGAAGGCCGCGAGATCACGTGGTGCATGGTGGCCCTGCTGGCCTGCGCCACGCCGATCCTGTGCTTCTCCGCCGTGGCGGCGGTGAGCCCGTGGGGAACGGGCGCGCTGAACAACGCCGGGGCGCATGGCCTCTCCGAAATCCTCTATGCCTTCACGTCCGGCGCCCAGAACAACGGGAGCGCCTTTGCGGGGCTTTCCGCCAACGTGCCGGTGTGGAACGTTTTGCTGGCCATTGCCATGTTCGTCGGTCGGTTCGGTGTGATGCTGTCCATGCTCGTGGTGGCGGGTTCCCTCGCCGCCCGCAAGAAGCGCCCGGTTTCGGATTCCTCGTTCCCCGTCGAAGGTCCCACGTTTGGGCTTCTGCTGCTCGGCATCATTTTCATCGTGGGCGCATTGACCTATTTGCCCGCCTTGTCCCTTGGCCCCATCGTGGAACAGTTCCAGATGATGCAGGGAATGATGTTTTAAGGGCGGGGAGGGGGAAGGAACCCTCTTGAGGGAGGGCCTCCCCAAAAAACTGCCGGTGCGGTCCGCACCCTTCCTCTTCCCCGGATTGCTGCCGTGGGGATGATGGGAGAGGTAAGACAACGTATCTCTTTTTACTACTAGCCTGTTGTGACTGAAACAGGCTTGAGGACCGAGGGGGCGGGGGAATCATTCCCCCGGCGGGTACAGGGCGGAACCCTGCCCGGGTGCGGGGCGGAACCCCGCTTCCCCCTCCGGTTTGCCAAGGAGACTTTTCATATGCGTCACCATTCTCAGGAAACCGCGCCTTCGCTGTATGTTCAGGCGGCCAAGGATGCCTTCCGTAAGCTCGATCCGCGCATGCTCGTGCGCAATCCCGTCATGTTCGTGGTCGCCGTCGGCTGCGTGTTTACGACGGCTTCCTTCTTCCATCGCGTGGCGACCGGCGCCGACGCCGGATTCAGCGGCCAGATTTCCCTGTGGCTGTGGTTCACGGTGCTCTTCGCCAACTTCGCCGAAGCGCTGGCCGAAGGCCGGGGCAAGGCGCAGGCCGACACGCTCCGCAGCGCCCGCACGGATACCGTCGCGCACCGCCTGCTGTCCGACGGCACGGTCGAAACCGTATCCGCTTCGGATCTGGTCCCCGGCGATCGCGTGGCCGTGGAGGCGGGCGACATGATCCCCGCCGACGGCACGGTCGTCGAAGGCGTGGCCGCCGTGGACGAATCCGCCATCACCGGCGAGTCCGCCCCGGTCATCCGCGAATCCGGCGGCGACCGCAGCGCCGTCACCGGCGGCACCACCGTGCTTTCCGACCGCATCGTCGTGAAGGTCACGCAGGAGCCGGGCAAATCCTTCCTCGATCGCATGATCGCGCTCGTCGAAGGCGCGGAACGGCAGAAGACCCCCAACGAAATCGCCCTCAACATCCTGCTTGCCGGGCTGACCCTCATCTTCATGCTGGTGGTCGTCACCTTGAAGCCGCTTGGCCTGTATCATGGCATCGACATCGATATGGTCGTACTGGTGGCCTTGCTGGTGTGCCTCATCCCGACCACGATCAGCGGCCTGCTCGCCGCCATCGGCATCGCCGGGATGGATCGCCTGCTCCAGCGCAACGTGCTGGCCCTGTCGGGCCGCGCGGTGGAGGCGGCGGGCGACGTGGACGTGCTGCTGCTCGACAAGACCGGGACGATCACGCTCGGCAACCGTATGGCGTCGGCGTTCCTGCCCCTGCCCGGCGTGGATGCCGATGTGATGATGGAGGCCGCGTGCCTCGCCTCCTCCGGCGACGAAACCCCGGAAGGCCGTTCCATCGTGGAGTTGGGGCACAGCCTCGGCGTATCCCTGAACGGGCTGCCGAAGGACGTGGCCAGCGTGCCGTTCACGGCGGAAACCCGCATGAGCGGCGTGGACGCCGCCGGGGAACGGCTCCGCAAGGGCGCGACCGATTCCGTGCTGGACTGGGTACGCTCACTCGGGCTTCCCGAACGCCGCGAAGAGCTGAAAGCCCTTGTCGATCCCGTGGCCCGCGAAGGCGGCACGCCGCTGGTGGTCGCCTCCTCCACGCGGGGCGTGCTCGGCGTCATCCAGCTCAAGGACGTGGTGAAGCCCGGCATGCGCGACCGTTTCGACCGCATCAGGGCCATGGGCATCCGCACCGTGATGATCACGGGCGACAACCGCCTCACCGCGCAGGCCATTGCCGAAGAGGCGGGAGTGGACGACTTCCTTGCCGAAGCCAAGCCCGAGGACAAGCTCCAGCTTATTCTGGATCTCCAGAAGGAAGGCCGCCTTGTGGCCATGTCCGGCGACGGCACCAACGACGCCCCGGCGCTGGCCAAGTCCGACGTGGGGCTGGTCATGAACACCGGCACGCAGGCCGCCCGCGAAGCCGGGAACATGATCGACCTTGATTCCGACCCCACCAAGCTCATCGAGATTGTGGAAATCGGCAAGCAGCTCCTGATCACCCGGGGCGCGCTCACCACGTTCAGCCTCGCCAACGACGTGGCCAAATACTTCGCCATCATCCCGGCCCTGTTCATGGCGGCCTTGCCGGAACTCGGCGTCCTGAACGTCATGCACCTGTCCACGCCGCAGAGCGCCATCCTGTCCGCCGTGATCTTCAACGCCCTGATCATCATCCTGCTCATCCCGCTGGCGCTCAAGGGCGTGCGCTACCGGCCCCGTTCCACGGCTTCGGTTCTGCGCGGCAACCTGCTGGTGTACGGGCTCGGCGGCGTCATCGCCCCGTTCATCGGCATCAAGCTCATCGACATCCTGATTTCCGCCGTCGGCCTCGTATAGCCGCCGTCGGTACACACCACCTGAAGGGGCGGCCTCTTCTCCGGTTCCGGGCGTCTCCTCCCCTAACGCCCCTTCAGGTTTCTTTTTCACATAAAGGATACATGTCATGTTCAAGCTCATCCGTCAGTCTGTTTTGTCCACGCTGTGCCTCGCCGTCCTTCTCTGCGCCGCCTACCCGCTGCTCGTCACCGGGGCGGCCGACGCTTTCTTTCCCAAACAGGCGGCGGGCTCGCTGATCGTGCGGGACGGCGTGATCGTCGGTTCCGCCCTCATCGGGCAGCCGTTTTCCAGCGCGAAGTATTTCCATCCCCGGCCCTCCGCCGCAGGGTACAACGCCGGTTCCTCCTCCGGCTCCAACTATGGCCCCACCAGCAAGGCGCTGGCCGATCGCGTCCGGGCTTCGGGGCAGGAGCTGCGCGCCGAACGTCCCGAAGGCGTGCTGCCTGTGGATATGCTGACGGCTTCGGGGAGCGGCCTTGATCCCCACATTTCTCCGGATGCGGCCCTGATGCAGGCTCGGCGCGTGGCCGAAGCCCGCGGCCTGTCCCCGGAAGCGGTGGAAAAGCTCGTCCGCGATCATGTGGAAGGCCCGGAATGGGGCGTGTGGGGCGAACCGAAGGTCAATGTGCTGCGCCTCAATCTGGCCCTTGACGAACTCCGGTAACCGGGCGAGGAAAGAACTGCTTTCCGTGTCGGGAGGATGGTCATGGACGGTTTCGCGGAACTCATCGAGCGCAAACGGCAGGGGTCCCTCAAAATCTATCTGGGGTACGCGGCCGGCGTAGGCAAGACCTACGCCATGCTGCAGGAGGGGCTGCGCCTGAAGCAGCAGCATGTGGATGTGGTGATCGGGTATCTCGAACCCCATGACCGCCCCGAGACGATGGCGCTCGCCGAGCATCTGGAAACCGTCCCCCCCCGCGAATGGTGCGTGGGGGACGCCGTTTTCCATGAAATGGATGTGGAGGCCATCCTTGCCCGCAGGCCGCAGGTCGCGCTGGTGGACGAGCTGGCCCACACCAACGCCGACGGCTCCAAGAACGGCAAACGCTATTCGGATGTGCTCGAGGTGCTGGCGCAGGGCATCAACGTTATTTCGACGATCAACGTGCAGCATCTGGAATCCGTGGCGGCGCGCGTCGAAGAGGCCACCGGCATCGCCGTGCGGGAACGCATCCCGGATACCGTCCTGCGGCGGGCCGATCAGGTCGTCAACGTGGACGTGACCAAAGAGGAGCTGCGCGAACGCCTCCGGCAAGGCAAGATCTACGCGCCGCAGCAGGCGGAACGCGCATTGTCGGGCTTCTTCACGTATGAAAACCTGTCCTTCCTCCGCGAACTGTGCCTGCGCGAGGCGTCGGGGGATCAGGTGCGCAAGATCGAGGCGCAGGAACTGCTCAAGCCCGCCTTGGCCGGGTATGCGGTGGAGGCGGTCATGGTGGCCCTGAGCTCCTCTCCGACCGATGCCGAATCGCTGATCCGCCGGGGCGTGCGCATGGCGAACCAGCTTGGCTCGCCGTGCTACGTGGTCTACGTCCGCAGGCCGCAGGAAAGCCCGACCCGCATCGACGCGGGCATCCAGCGCCAGCTCCAGCA
The DNA here is from genome assembly GCA_900553145.1 of uncultured Desulfovibrio sp. Lineage (GTDB taxonomy): Bacteria > Desulfobacterota > Desulfovibrionia > Desulfovibrionales > Desulfovibrionaceae > Bilophila. Next base: position 9,585 of record USCL01000007.1, on the reverse strand, counting down.
CAACCTGCAGCTGGCGACGAAGCTCGGCGCGGAAGTCGTGCAGCTTGAGGGCGCGGATATCGCCGAAACGCTGGTGAACTTCGCCAGCGAGCGCAACGTGCGGCACGCGATTTTCGGCAAGTCGCGGCTGTCGCCTCTGCGCGAGCGGCTGCGCGGTTCGTTCCTGCTGGATTTCCTGTATGAGGCCGTGGGCGTGGATGTGCATGTCGCCAACGTTACCCCGAAGTATATCAAGTGAGCGTGTCATGATTGTCCTTCCCACCATGCACAAGCGGATACGCCGCTCGTTTCTGCGCCTCGTGCTGCTGTTCGGGGCGCTCGGGGCGTTGATGGTGATCGGCATCACCATTGCGGGGCGCGTCCCCTCCGAGCTTATCCGCATGAACTACGATTCCATCGCCTACGCGCAGGAGATGATCCGGGCCATGAACGGCATCCGGTTCCCCGATCTGTACCGCGATGCCGATACGATCGGCTGGGAGAAGCGTTTTGCCGACACGCTGGAGCAGGCTTCGGGCAACATCACCGAAGACGCCGAGCGGAAGGTCATTGCGGATCTTCAGGCCTCATGGGATGCGTACCGCCTGACCCCGGACGACGCCAACTACCGGGGGCTGCACGCCCGTATCGACGCGCTGGTTCAGGTCAACGAGCGGGGCATGTTCCTGCGGCTCGGCAAGAACGCCCGGTTCCGCGACCTCATGATGGCGGTGACGGCGGCGGCGTTCCTGCTGGGCACGTTTTGGGCGTTCCTGCTCGCGGACAGCGTGGCGGAGCGTTTGTCCCATCCGCTGCGGCGGGGGGCGGAACTGTTCCGCGAACGCCCGCAGCTGGGGCGCAAGCTCCACCTGCCGGACCCGCAGACGCTGGAAGTCCGTTTGCTGTTCGACGAGCTGTCCCGCCTGTGGGATCGCCTCGGGGAACTGGACGCCTTGAACGTGCACAAGCTGGTCGCGGAAAAACGGAAGCTCGAGATCATCCTTGAGTCGGTCGAGGACGGGGTCTTGGTGTTGAATGCCGCCGGGGACGTCATGCTGGTGAGCCGCCGCATGCTTTCGCTCCTTGCTCTGGGCAAAGAGGATGTGCTCGGCAAGCCGTGGAACGATCTGTCCACCAGCGCGCCCAATTATATGGCCCTGCGGGACGGCCTCCGCGGCGACATGCAGGGCACGCGGGAGATTACCCTGCGCATCGGCGGCGAGGATCGCGTTTACGCCGGGCGCCGGCGGAGCCTGCTCAGCAACAAGGGCGTGGTGACGGGGCAGGTGTTCCTTCTGAGCGACGTGACGGAAAAGCGGCGGCGCGACGGGCTGCGTTCGGAGATGATGGACTGGATTTCCCACGAGTTGAAAACGCCGATGCAGTCCCTTGGGCTGGCGGCGGATCTCATGGCCCGCCGTCCGGGGCTGGATGAGGAAATGTCCATGCTCGTGGAGACGGTGGGGCAGGACGCGGCCCGCTTGCGGACCGTGGCCCGGCAGTTCATGGAGATTGCGCGTATGAGCCCGTCGGCGCTCCAGCTTGTCCCCGACACGGTGGATCTCGTCGGGCGCGTGCGCGAGTGGCTGATCCCCTTCCAGCTGGTGGCCCGCGAGTCCGGCGAACGCCTGCTCTTGGACATGCCTGAAACCGGCATCCCCGTAACCATTGACACGGAACGTTTCGCGTGGGTGCTGTCAAATCTGGTGTCTAATGCCTTGCGCGTGGGCAAGGCCGGTTCCACGGTGCGGATCGTCATTGCGCAGGAAGAGGATGATGCCGTCCTGCGCGTGGAGGACGATGGGCCGGGCATTCCGCCGGAGCTGGAAGCGCGCCTGTTCGAGCCGTTCTCGCACGGACGGACCGCCGGGACGCGCGAAGGGCTCGTGGGGCTTGGGCTGGCGATTACCCGTGACATCGTTGAGGCGCACGGCGGCGTGATCCGCTATTCCCGCCGCCTTGGGGGGGGCTCCGTTTTTACGGTGCTGCTGCCTTTGGCGAAGTAGGGGGAAGCATGAAGGATCGGAGGAGAGAACTTTCTGGAGGATCCCCATTGAAGGGGGCAAGCGCCCCTTTTCCCTTCCTCCGAACCTCCGCCCCTCATCCCCCAAAGGCTTTCGCGTTTATCGGAGCCCTGTTCCGGGGCCTGAGGGGATGCGGAAGCCCGGCTCTGGCAAATGGGCGGAAAAGACTGTACGGTAACAAGAGATGGAACCTCTTGAAAGACAGTATGGTTTTATGGCAAAGCGCCTCGGGTGTGGAACAGCCCCATGGTGCAAGCTCGTTCTATCGGTTTCAATGGATAGCCTTTGATAACAGCGGAAACCCTGCGGCAGGCCCATCCCTTCATGAGGGCACAGGCTGACGCCCGCATAGAAAAGTCTTAGGAAGAGGAGGGGGGCGCGAGCCGCGCCGGCAGGTTTGTGGAGGAGAAAGCCCTTCTCCGGAAGGGCTTATCCTCCCCTCCCCAAGTCCTTTCCAAGGAGTCTCACATGCTGCGAGTTCTGGTGGCGGACGATGATCCGGGGATCGTGCGGACGCTGATGCTTGGCCTGAAAATGATGGGCTGCCAACCCGTAGGCGTGGAGAGCGGGGAAGCCGCGATCAAGGCGTTGGAAGAAAAGGGCGCGGATCTGCTGCTGACGGACATGCGCATGGAAGGCATGTCCGGGGTGGATCTGGTGCGGGATGCGCGTGCGCGCTGGCCCGAGATGATCTGCGTGGTCATGACCGCATTCGCCTCATACGAAAACGCCGTGTCCGCCATCAAGGCCGGGGCCTACGATTACCTGCCGAAGCCGTTTACCACCGAACAGCTGGAACACCTTATCCGCAAGGTGGAGATGCTGGTAAACCTGCAACGGGAAAACTCGCGCCTGCGGGCCGGGTCCGGGGACTGGTTCGACGGGCTGACCTCGCCGAAATGCCAGGCGCTCCAGTCCGTCGTGGATCGGATCGCGCCGAGCGATGCCACGGTGCTGCTGTCGGGCGAAACGGGATCGGGCAAGACCGAATTGGCGCGGTCCATCCACAGGCGATCGTCACGGGCCGATAAGCCGCTTGTGGAAGTGACGTGTACCGCCATTGCGGAAAACCTTTTTGAATCCGAAGTGTTCGGGCACGTGCGGGGGGCGTTCACGGGCGCGGTGCGGGACAGGGCTGGCAAATTCGAGCTGGCGGACGGCGGCACCCTGTTCCTCGACGAAATCGGGGAACTGTCGGCTACGGCGCAGTCCAAGCTGCTGCGCTTCCTTGAGGACAAGGTCATCGAACGGGTCGGGGACAACAAGCCCATCCGGCTGGACGTGCGCATCATCGCCGCGACGAACCGGGAGCTTGCGGCCATGATGAAGTCCGGGACGTTCCGCGAAGATTTGTACTACAGGTTGAACGTATTCGAGTGCACGGTCCCGCCGCTGCGGGAACGGCCCGAGGACATCGAACCGCTCGCCGCCAAGCTGCTGCGCGCCGCGTCCGCCAAGTACGGCACGCCGCCCGTGCTGTCGCAGGCCGCGCGGCAGGCGCTTTTGCGCTACGGGTGGCCCGGCAATGTCCGCGAGTTGCGGAACGTCATGGAACGGGTGGCGCTGCTCGCCGCCGGGCGGGAAGTGACGCTGGCGGATTTGCCGCCCGCGCTGACCGCCGGGGAGGGGATGCGCTCCGGCCCGGACGGTGGGCCGCAGATCCTGACCCTGCGCGAACTGGAAGCCGAACACGTCCGGCGCGTGCTCGGGCTCGGCGTCAGCATGGAGCGGGCCGCCGAACTGCTCGGGATCAATACGGTGACGCTCTGGCGCAAACGCAAGGAACTCGGGGCCTAACAGGCTTTCTTTTTTGGATGGAAGGCCGTATGAAGGCGGTGTCCTCCCAGCCCAGAGCTACACGCGGGGCGAGAGCGGGGGAGAGGAGGCCGACATGGGGTTTATCGCCGGGGACAGCGTGCTGGATGCCGCGTATGGATACGGCATGGTCTGCGACGTCATCAGGAATCCTGACGAAACGTATCCTGTGATCTGCCGTTTTTGGCGGAATGGGCGGCCTGTGGAAATTTCGTATACGCGGGATGGGTTCAACGACGTTTCCGATATGATCCCCTCGCTTGTCCATGCAAAGGCCGGATCCGCGAAGGCGAAGCCCGTGCGCCTGTCCTTTGAGGATTTCGACGAAGAATACCGGGAGCTGTTCGGCGGCGCGGGGCAGAAAAAACGTTGAGCGCGAGGCCGTCGGAACGCCGCGCTTCATGAATCAATGGGAAAGCCCCATTTCCGTATTGGCGGGAGTGGGGCTTTTTCTATGGCTGAAGCCTCAAAAGATCGTTGCGGGAAGGCTCGGCATCATTCCTGTGCTTTCAGACGTGCCCTGTGCTTGCGGACTTTCATGAGGCTGGCGCAGGTCTTGTCGCACCATTTCTTGGTGTGGCCTTTGGTGTCGTCGTAAAAGATCCAGCCGCATTCGGGGTTTCCGCACTGCTTCAGATGGAGCGGGGAATGTTCCGCAAGCAGCCGGGCGAAAGAGAGCGCTATCCGATGGATGGCTGCGCGCACGCCGTCCGATGGGGAGGCCGTATCCAGACGGAAACCGGACGGCCCGCTCCTGTTGAGGGAGGGGTACGCTTCGGCGGTGTGGAGGTAAGCGTTCAGCATTTCCAGATGTGCCTCCGGCAACGTGCCTGTCAGACATATTTCCGTGGCCGCCTGCGACAGGAACGCCCGCAGATCGAGGAGGGCGGAGACGGTTTCTTCGGATGTATCCACGTGCGGCAGCTGCCATTTTTCGCAGAACGCCGCCAGCCATTGGGCGTCGGCGAGCCTTTCTTGAAACGGCTTATGCGTGTTGTACCAACGGCTGTTGATGAATTCGAGGCTCAGGCATTCCATGCTGGACTCCACAATTTAGAGTGTAACTCTATAAAAGCATATTAACAGTTACATGGGGGGCGCGCTACGCCTTTGTCCAATGTCTTTGTAACGCTATTAGCGTAGAAAAGCCGTTACGAATTTCATGGATAAAGGAGGGCCCATGGACAGCCATTTTCGCGGAAGCGTCGCCTTGTTGCTGGCGGCGTTCATCTGGGGCACGGCGCTGGCCGCGCAGCGCGTCGGTATGGAACATATCGGGCCGTTCGCATTCAACGCGGCGCGGTTTTTGATTGGGGCCGCCGTACTGCTGCCCATTATGGTAGCGCGCAAGCGCTGCAAAGAGAATCCCCCGGCAGGCGGCGTTTCAGGTGTGGCGCTGGCGGCGGCAGGGGGAATCTGCGGCCTCATCCTGTTTGTCACAGCGTCATTGCAGCAAATCGGCATCCTGTACACGTCCGCCGGAAAAGCCGGGTTTCTTACCGCGCTGTATATTGTGATCGTCCCGGGGTTCGAATTGTTTCGCGTGAGGCGTCTCCCGTGGCAAACGGGGTGCGGCGTTCTGGTTGCCGCCGCCGGAATGTACTTTCTGTGTATTCAGGAAACATTGGCTCTTGGCAAGGGGGATGCCCTTGTCCTGCTGTGCGCGGTTTCGACGGCGGCGCACATTGTGCTGATAGGCCGTATTGCGCCCCGCGTAGACGGCGTGAAGGTATCCTGTATCCAGTTCGCAGTGTGCGGGGGGCTGAGCCTGTTTGTCTCCGTCCTGCTCGAGCGGCCCGGCTGGAACGGGGTCTTCATGGCGTGGGTGCCCATCATGTATACGGGGGTGTTGTCGTGTGCCGTGGCCTATACGTTGCAAACGCTCGGCCAGCGGAGCGTGCCGCCGGTTGTCGCGTCGCTCATCCTCAGCTTGGAATCCGTGTTTTCCGTTATGGCGGGCTGGCTTTTGCTGGGAGAAAGGTTTTCCGCACGGGAAGGGGGTGGCTGTGTCCTGATTTTGGCGGCGATCATCTGTGTACAGATGCAGGATATCTGGAAAAAACGAGAGAGCCTTTCGCGCGGTGTTGCCGGGGCTGAGCGTTAAGCGGTTGTGGCGCTGGTGAGGCGGAAAGTGGCGATGCCGTTGTCCGTTTCGTTTTTATCAATACGGGAGTGGCCATGGCGTGATCGGGCAGCGGCTTGTGCGGGAAAAGATTTTATCAAAAACAATTCCTGTTACTATTGACTTCGTGTATGATTTGTTCAAAAATCCGCAAATAGGAGCAGAGGAAGCGTTCGCATGACTGTTTTATAACAAGAGAGGGAAAGATGAGAACCCGTTCCGCTTTGCTGGTGGCCAGTTGCGTTTTGGCCGCCTCCGTCGTGGCAGGAGGAGCCTTGAACGAGAGCGTCGGCGCCGACGAGGGGATGCCGCCGAGTCACCCGCAGCTGACGAAATTTTCCAAGGTGTCCGGCATCGTGATGGACAAGTGCATGGCTTGCCATTCACGGAACTATGATCTGCCGTTCTACGCCAAGATTCCGGGCATCAAGGAAATTATCGAGAAGGATTTCAACGACGGTCTGCGGGCGATGGATTTGAATCTGGAACTGGTCGAAGCCGCGAAGGACAAGCCGATCGGCGAAGCGACGCTTGCCAAGATGGAATGGGTCATCGCCAATGACACCATGCCGCCCGCGAAGTTCACCGCCGTGCACTGGGGGAGCCGGATGTCGGCTGAGGACAAGGCCGCCATCCTTGATTGGGTGAAGGCATCCCGCGCCGCCCACTACGCCGCCGGGCTGGCGGCCCCGCGTCATGCCAACGAGCCGTTGCAGCCGTTGCCGGATGCGCTCCCCGTCAACTCCGCCAAGGTGGCGCTCGGCGAAAAGCTGTTCGTCGACAAGCGGCTGTCCGGGGACAATACCGTCGCTTGCGTGACCTGTCATGACTTTACAAAGGCCGGTACGGACAACAAGCGTTTCGCGGAAGGCATCCGCGGGCAGTTCGGCGACATCAACGCGCCGACCATGTTCAACGCGGCGTTCAACACCAAGCAGTTCTGGAACGGCCGCGCCGCCGACCTTCAGGAACAGGCAGGCGGGCCTCCCATGAACCCCATCGAGATGGGCAGCAAGGACTGGGATGAAATCTGCGCCAAGCTCGCGCAGGACCCGGAACTGACCGCCGCCTTTACCGCCGTCTATCCCGACGGCTGGAACGGCAAGAACGTTACCGATGCCATCGCCGAATATGAAAAGACCCTCATCACCCCGAACAGCCGCTTCGACAAGTGGCTGAAGGGCGACGACAAGGCCCTGACCATGCGGGAGATCGAAGGCTACCAGCGCTTCAAGATGTACCGTTGCTCAAGCTGCCATGTCGGCAAGTCCGTGGGCGGGCAGTCCTTCGAATATATGGATCTCAAGAAGGATTACTTTGCGGATCGCGGCAATCCGCTCGGCTCCGACGAAGGGCTCAAGGGCTTTACCGGCAAGGCCGAAGATCTGCACCGCTTTAAGGTTCCGAATCTGCGCAACGTGGAATTGACGGCCCCGTATATGCATGACGGCACCGTGAGGAAGCTGGATGAAGCCGTACGCATCATGGGCGTGTATTTGTCCGGCATGGATATCCCCCAGGGCGACAGGGATCTCATCGTTGGGTTCCTGCGGACCCTGACGGGTGAATGGAACGGTAAGCCGCTGGCCGGGGAAGCCGTAAAGAACTGAGTATCCGCAAACGAATGAAGGGCGGCGCCGGGACTTCCGGTGCCGCTTTTGTATAGAAAGGAAACCTTCCGCTAGGTGGGCGTTTTTAAAATAATTTGTTAGCAAGGTGTTACGGTTTGGCAACTGCAATCGGCAACGAATCAAAAGGAGGTCACAAAGGTGACGTTCACAGTTCATCCACACAAAATGGAACTGCAAATATCATCGGGTTTTCTATGGAGAAAAGAAGCGTGAAAATGGAAAGGGGTACATTCCTTTTACAGGCGCATGTAAAAGGAATGACAATACCAGCCAGATCGCCCGCGTTTGTAAGCGCGTTGTTAGCAATAGAATCTTACAGACGCATATAAAGCCCCACCAGCTTCCCCGGTAGGGCTTTATATTTTTGATCCCCTCGGGAACGGGACGCTACGCGCCGTAATACGCCTTGTACCATTTGACGAACTGCCCGACACCGTACTCGACGGTAGTCTGGGGGCGGAATCCGGTGTCCGCGATGAGGTCGGAGACGTCGGCCCACGTGGCTTCCACGTCGCCGGGCTGCATGGGCATGAGGTTGCGGATGGCTTTTTTGCCGAGGGCGTCTTCGAGCGTGCTGATGAAGGTTCCGAGTTCGACCGTATTGTTGTTGCCGATGTTGTAGATGCGCCACGGCGCGGTGCTGGTGGAAGGGTTGGGCTTGGCGCTGTCCCAATCCGGATCGGGCTGGGGGATGCGGGCCATGACGCGCATCACGCCTTCGATGATGTCGTCGATGTAGGTGAAGTCGCGGCGCATCTTGCCTTCGTTGAATACCTTGATGGGCTCACCGGCGAGGATGGCCTTTGTGAACAGGTAGAGGGCCATATCCGGGCGGCCCCACGGCCCGTAGACGGTGAAGAAGCGCAGGCCCGTGGCCGGGAGCCGGTACAGGTGGCTGTAGGTGTGGGCCATCAGTTCGTTGGCTTTTTTGGAGGCCGCGTACAGGCTGACCGGGTGGTCCACGTTGTCGTGCACGGAGAAGGGCATGGACGTGTTCATGCCGTAGACGGAACTGGACGAGGCGAACACCAGATGTTCAACTTTGCCGTGGCGGCAGCATTCGAGCAGGTTGCCGAAGCCCACGAGGTTGGACTGGACATAGCTTTTAGGGTTGATGAGGCTGTAGCGCACGCCAGCCTGCGCCGCGAGGTTCACGACATGCGAGAAGGCGTTGCGGCTGAATACGGCTTCGAGCGCGGCGTCGTCGGCGAGGTCCGTCTGTTCGAAGGTGAAGCCGGGCAGGGCCCGCAACTGCGAGAGGCGATCCTTTTTGAGCTGCACCGAGTAGTAATCGTTGAGATTGTCGATGCCGACGACCGTATGCCCCTCGGCGATCAGGCGTTTGGAAAGGTGGAAACCGATGAACCCGGCCGCGCCGGTGACGAGAACGTGCATGTGGACCTCTTTGGATAATGGATACGTGGGAAGAATCTCCGGGAGGCGCGCTTTTTATCAAAAAGCTCCTTATCCCTTCTTTTTTTATCTTCCCGCAATAAGCGCCTTCAAAAAAGTAATGAGCTGGGCATAGCGCTGCGGTTCCCCGATGAGGTCGTCGACATGCGGCGTGACCACGTAGCGGTGCCCGTGCACGATGCTCGGCGAAAGCGGGCGCAGATCGGCGAGCCCGAGCTCGGGCGGGACCTGCCCGCACATGAGGATGACGCTTTCGGGCTTGAGCGCGGCAATGCCGCTCAGAAACATCCGGGCGTCGACAACCTGTTCTGATTCGCCGTTGCCGTAAGGGTAACGGTTCAGGGGCCAGAATGCGTGGCTTCCCTTGGGAAGCGCCATATCCCCGAGCAGGCGGCGCAGGAAATCGCGGTGCGCGGCGTCGGCGTCGCCGCCCAGATCCCGGCTGAGGGACGGATAAGACCAGACCAGCGAGGGCCGGGGCGGCGTCTTTTTGAGCAGCGTCTGCCAATAGGCGGGCCAAGTATCCGGCGGAAGGATGCCGGGGCATCCGACCGGGGCGGGCTTTTGCGGCGCATTGGGAACGGCCTGCGGCGGCGGGGGC
>USCL01000006.1 GCA_900553145.1 uncultured Desulfovibrio sp. | reverse complement strand
CCCTTCAGCATCTGCCCCATGCCGAGGGCGGCCCGGCGGGTGGCCTCGGGCGTTCCCCGCCCCAGATCCGCAGCCGAGGGGAAGGCCGGGAAACCGTCGCGTGGCTGGAACCGCGCCACCTTGCCGCCTTCCTGATCCACGGCGATAAACAGCGGATACTCCTCGGAAGCCCCCCGCAACGCGGCGGTCAGCCGCTTCACTTGCGCCGCATCACGGATATTGCGGGGAATCCGCGCGTCATGCGCATCCCGTTTGAACAGGATCACCCCGCCTAGGCGGCGGGCCCGGATATCCTTGAGGATGGCCCCGCACTCATCAGGCTCCTGCCCTTTGAAGCCGACGAGCAGCATCTGCCCGGCCATGTCCCCGACGGAAGGGGCGGCAAACGCGTCTCCCCCAAAGCAAAGGAAAAAAACGCACAGGGCAAGGAACCCCGCTTGCCGGAGCCGGGCAAAAATAATACGCGCGTGCAGAAACATGTTGCTATCCAAGTGCATTTACGCCAGAAAAAAGCTGCCGCTCGGGCGCGCCATCACGGTTTCCTGCGGCCTTCAATGGCCTTGGGGTCCGTATCGCCGGGCTTTTCCGGAGACACAGGTTCCACGGTGTATTCGTCGGGAGAGAGCTCATACGTGTCGGGATCGTCCCGGCGCGCATGGTCGGCATCTCCCGTTCCGGCTCCGGGAATATTGGTATAGATGATGAACCGGCTGCCGTCCTCGCCGTACTGCACATTTTTGCGGGCCCGGCGCATGGCCAGCCCAAACACAACGAACAGCACGAGAAACACGAAAAAGGCGACGACGATTCCCACAGTGGCAAGCAGGAACACGAGTCCGGCCACCACCACGGACGTAACGCCGGCGATGATCCATCTCAAAAAATCAGGCATGGGAGAATACTCCAATCGGTTGTGTTGACTCCTCTGTTTTAGGGAGATAAAGCCTCCTCCACGAAATGACAAGCCCGCCTTCCGATCCTCCCGCCGCAAAGGACCCCACAAATGGTATCGCACGACCTGCTCAAACGCTTTTCCGCCGGATTCCAGCGCTTCCAAAAGACATGGTACTGCCCCGAAAACAATATTTATGAAGACCTCCGCGTCGGGCAGCATCCCTACGCCCTCGTCATCGCCTGCAGCGACTCCCGCGTGGACCCCGTCCTCCTGCTCGACGCCACGCCCGGCGACCTTTTCGTTATCCGCAACGTCGCCAACCTCGTGCCGCCCTACGAGCCGGACTCCCACCACCACGGCGTCAGCGCCGCGCTGGAATACGCGGTCCGCCACCTGCACATCGGGCATATCATGGTTATGGGGCATGCGAAATGCGGCGGCTTCACCAGCCTGCTCGAAGCCTCGCACAGCGACGACGAGTTCCTCAACATCTGGATGAATCTCGCCTGCCGCGCCAAAGCCGAAGTGGACCGCACCCTGCCCGAAGCCGATCCCGACGATCGGCAGCGGGCCTGCGAAATGTGGGGGGTCCGTTTCTCGCTGGACAACCTCATGGGGTATCCGTGGATCAAAAGCGCCGTCGACGCGGGCGAACTGCTCCTGCACGGCCTGTACTTTGACATGAGCACCGGCGAGCTGCTCTATTTCGATGCGGAATCCGAGGCATATATACCGATGGTGACCGCCTGCGCCTCCGGCACATCCTCCGTGAAGAAAAGCTAGGAACATTTGAGGCGTGATTGCATAGGGCCAGCGATAGGGCAGGCGAAGGGAGAGGGGGACGCTGAAAAAGAGGCCCCCTCTCCCGTCCGTATCCCCTCTCTTTCCCCAAATGCTTTTGCCCTTATCGGAATCCCTGCGCCCAGCTTTGGGGAAACGCTCCGCCACGGCAATTCCCCGGCATGGCTTTGGAGATGCCCTCAAAGCGGAAGGGAAGCCCATAAAAAATAGTTACATCTCATACAGGGTTGCCCGTATGCTCCGAGCAGGCCTCCATTTCGGGAGCCCGCCGCGGCGTCCCCTCCGCGGCTCAACATCCTCTCCGGAGAAAAAGCTATGCGTACCGTCTCATTGACTGTCCTTGCGCTCGTCGCGGCGTTTTTGTTTTCCGTCCTGCCGGCCCGGGCCATGATGGACCACGGCTCCGGTGCCGCCCACTATTCGGATCGCGCCTTCCTTTCCGGCATGATCGCGCACCATGAGGGCGCGGTGGACATGGCCAAACTCTTCCTCGCAACGCCGAAGAAAGATCAGGATCCCCGGGTTACGGCATGGGCCGACGACGTGATCAAGGTGCAGGAAAAGGAAATCGCCGAAATGAAGGATCTGCTGAAGCCTCTCGGCGGCATTGAAGAGTCGGCCTATGCCCCCATGAAGAAGGCCATGCAGCAGATGCTCGAAGAAGGGAAGAATCTGGGCGCGAACATGCGTTTTGTGGAACTCATGCTGCCGCACCACGCTATGGCGCTGGAAATGTCCGTCCCCGCCCTGCTCGGCTCCAACAACCCTCAGATCCTCAACCTCGCTGAGAACATCATTATCAGCCAGGCCAAGGAAATGCGCCAGTTCAAGGCATGGATCGCCGAACATCACAAGAAGTAATTTCATATACGAACTTTTCTTTCGAAAACGAACATTACATATTCCCTCCCGATAAAAAAATCGACGCGGAAATGTCATAAGCCAACACGCCTGAATCACAACATAAAGACGTTTGCATACCGGCCGGCAAAAGAAAACGATCGGTATACAAGCGTCTTTTTTCGCGCTAGCTTCCCGCGAAAAAAAACGGGGGAGCTTCAATGTCTTTCGAAATCATTCTTCTGATCCTGCTTGCCGCCTTGCTCCATGCCTCATGGAATGCCGTCATCAAAGGCGGTTCCAACAAGCTCTATGAAACGGGGCTCAACTGTTTTGGCGGCGGCGTCGGGGTCTTGTTCGTCGTCCCCTTCCTCCCTTTTCCGGACGTCGAAAGCCTCAAGTTTCTGGCCGGCTCCTGTACCGTCCATATCGCCTACTATCTGTGCATCGCCGTGGCGTATCGGAGCGTGGACATGTCGTTCGCCTATACCATCATGCGCGGCACGGCACCGCTCCTGACGTCCGTTTTCCTGCTCCTTTCCGGCCATGAAATGCCGCTTGCCGGGTGGCTCGGCATCCTGTGCCTGTGCGCCGGGGTGCTCACCCTGACCCGCGACAACATCAAAAACGGCAAGTTCAACATCAACGGCGCGCTCGCCGCCGTAGGCACCGCCATCGTGATCATGGGCTACACCCTTTTCGACGGCTACGGCGCCCGGGCCAGCGGAAACCCCATCAGCTACGTATGCTGGCTCTACGTCATCAACACGTTCCCCATCAATTTCATCCTCCTGCTGAGGCAGCGAAAAACCTACATCCCCTACTTCTGCAAGCGCTGGAAGCTCGGCCTGTTCGGCGGCCTGTGCAGCCTCGGCTCCTATGGCGTAGCCCTTTGGGCCATGACCAAGGCCCCCATAGCCATGGTCGCGGCCCTGCGCGAAACGTCCGTCATCTTCGGCATGCTCCTCGCCGTGCTTTTCCTTGGCGAAAAGTTTTCCCTCGTCAAACTCCTTGCCGTCGCCCTCGTCGCCACAGGCATTTTCTTCATGCATTGATAAGCGAAGCAGGAGGGAACCCTTTCCCTAAAAGAGTTCCCTCCTCCACGCCCCGCCAAGCCGCCCCTCTCTCCCATAGTTTCCCCGACCGCCTCCCTCACCCGCCTGTGCCGTATTGCCTTCATGAAAGCGCCCCCTCTCTACAGCCACTCCATCTCGACTGTATCCTGAGACAGCGGGACTCCCGCCGCACGGCCTCCCCATCAGCCGAAAGTCTTTGAAAGAGGAAAGGAGGGGGGCCGGGGGAGAGAAGGAGAAAACGTTCTGAAGAAAGCTTTCTCCTTCCCACCCCCGGCTACATCGTCCGCCTCCCCACAAAAGGTTGACAGCAAGGGCCGAAGGCCTCACAACAACCGGATCGGCTCCGACTGCCACAACCTTAAACCCCATAACATCATATGAGCTTTCCAGAACTCTTTGCCATCGCCGTTGCACTGGCGATGGATGCTTTCGCTGTGTCGGTTTGCGCGGGCTGCACCCTCAAACGGGTGACCGCAGCACATTTTTTACGCCTTTCCCTGACATTCGGCTTTTTCCAGTTCCTGATGCCGGTGATCGGCTGGACCCTTGGCCTGACCGTACGCGGTTTTATTGAATCGTGGGATCATTGGATCGCCTTCGCGCTGTTGGCATGGATCGGCGGTAACATGATCCGGGGCGGCGGCGACGATTCCGAAGATGAGGAAAACTGCTCGGTCGATCCCACCAAAGGCCGCAAACTGCTCATCCTTGCCGTGGCGACCAGCATCGACGCCTTGGCCGTGGGGCTCTCCTTCTCGCTTCTCAACATAAGCGTATGGGAGCCGTCCATCCTGATCGGCGTGGTCTGCGCCGTCATCACGGCCCTCGGCCTGATGGCGGGGAAAGGCCTCGCGCATGCGGACATCTTCGGGCGGCGCGCCGAGCTTGTGGGCGGCTGCGTCCTTATCGGCATCGGCCTGAAAATCCTTTATGAACACGGCGTACTGAGCTGACGCCACAACGTCCTTTCCGCGAACGGCCGCAAGGAGCGGCCAACTTCACCGGGGTGTTTCCATGACTACTGAAACCACGCACCACGACGCGCATTCCGAAAAACAGCATGCGGCCCTCTCGTCCTTGTTCTGGGCGCTGTTCCTGACGCTCATCAAACTTGGGGCCGGGATCGCCACCAACAGCCTCGGCATCCTTTCCGAGGCCCTGCACAGCAGCCTTGACCTCGTGGCCGCGGGCATCCCCTTCTTCGCCGTCCGTGTCGCGGCCCGTCCCGCCGACAAGACCCATCCTTACGGCTACGGCAAGATCGAAAACCTCTCCGCACTGGCGGAAACCGTCCTGCTGCTCGTTACCTGCGGCTGGATCGTGCACGAAGCCGTCAACCGCCTCTTCTTTGACGCACCCGAAATCACCCCTTCATGGTGGGGCGTGATCATCATCCTCATTTCCCTGCTCGTGGACGTGAACCGGGCCGCCATGCTCCGCCGCGTCGCCAAGAAGCACAAAAGCCAAGCTCTGGAAGCCGACGCCCTGCATTTTACCACGGATATCTGGTCTTCCGGCGTCGTCCTCATCGGCCTGCTCTGCGTGCAGGCCAGCGAATACCTTCCGGCGGGCAGCCCTTTCCGGGGCATCCTGCATATGGCGGACGCCATCGCCGCGCTGTTCGTGTCCGGCATCGTGGTCGTCGTGGGCTTCCGGCTGTCCCGCCGGGCCGTGACCATGCTGCTCGACGGCGGCGGCAAGGAACATTCCGAAGCCTTGGAACAGGCCCTTGCCAAGCAGCTCCCCCTCTGCCGGGTGCGCCGCCTGCGCGTGCGCGAAAGCGGCGCCGACGTGTTCATGGACATCACGGTCGAGGCTCCCGCCACCCTGCGCCTCGACGCCGCGCACGACGTATCCTGTGTGATTGAGGACATCGCGCAGGAAATCGTGCCTTCCGCCGACATCACCGTGCACGTCGAGCCCGCGCAGGAGGAGACGGAAAGCATGCTCCAGCTCGTCCGCACGGTTGCCGCCGCGCACAACCTTTCCGTCCACAACCTGATCCTTTCCGAGCAGAACGGGGGCCTCCTCGTGTTCCTGCATGTGGAGGCATCGCCGGATATGACGCTGCGGGAGGTCCACGAACACGTCGTGATGTTCGAGAACGCCCTCGGCAAACGCCTCAATACGACCCGCATCGAAACGCACATCGAACCCGAAGATCGCCTCTGCCCGTCGGAGAAAGCCCTGCCCTTCGACGCGGATTTGCATTACGTGCGCGCCGCCGTGGACAGCATCCTCCCGGAATTCCCGATGGTGTCCAACGTGCACGACCTGCGCCTGACGCACATGGGCGGGACGCCGCTGGTGAGCTTCCACTGCATCATCGACGGCGACCTGTCCCTCGCCGCCGCCCATGACATTGCGACGGATATGGAACGCCGCCTCCGCACCTGCGCCCCCAAGCTCGACCGCATCCTCATCCACACCGATCCGTCCGCCCTCATCGTCATGCCTGAGGGGAACTAGCGGAAGGTGCCAATCATTTGAAACCATTAAAAAAAAAAAAGAGAGAGAGAGAGAGAGAGAGAGAGAGAGAGAGAGAACGTTTCTACAGAAAGGGGGAAGCGCCCCCACGCTCTTCCCTCGCTTCCCCGCACCCGCCAACGCGGATCCCAGCCATCCCTTTCCAAAGGCTTTTGTGTTTATCGAATCCCTGTTTCCAGCATTCCCCAAAGCAGATCCCGTTAGGGGAATAGCAGGATGCAGACGACAAAAAAGAGAGGACGCGGAAGCGACCTCTCTTTTTTGTTCAGGAAAACTGGAAACAGGGATTCAATAAGGTCAACGTTTTTGCGGGAGAAAGGGCCGGGGGGGCCTTTCGCAAAAAGCCCCCTCACCCGATTCTCTCAAAAAACTTACACGACCCCATGCTCGCCGGGGCGTTCGTATTCCACCTTCTTGCGGGCCATCATATACTGGCGGGTGTCGCCGAGCATGAGCAGGATCGGGTTGGAGACAAAGACGGAGGAGAACGTGCCGATAAACACGCCGAGGCTCATGGTCAGCGCGAAGTCGTGGATCGCGCCGCCGCCGAGGATCGTCAGGCTCAGGGCGGCGATCAGGGTCGTCGCCGAAGTCATGATCGTACGGCTGAGGGTCTGGTTCACGCTCAGGTTGATGATGTCGGCCAACGGAGTGGAGGTATCTTCCGGCTGATTCTGAAGATTTTCGCGGATACGGTCGTAGACGATGATGGTGTCGTTGAGCGAGTACCCCACCAGCGTCATCAACGCCGCGATGATGTTCAAGTCGATTTCCTTGCCCATCATCGCCAAGAGGCCCAACGTGATCAGCACGTCGTGCAAAAGGCCGACGATGGCACCGATGGCGTAGTTCAGCTTGAGTTTCCAAGAAAGGAGCAAGGTCAGCGCCAAGGCGCCGATCACCCGATACACCATATCCATCCCGACGAAGCCCATGACGTACATGGCCGAACCAAGGACCACGGCCATGATCGCGGCGATCATCCAACGCTGTTCGAAGCGGCCGGAAATGTACACGGTAATCAGCAGGATGGCGAAATACATGGCCTCAAGCGCCGCATTCCGCAGATCCGCGCCGACCTTGGGGCCCACCATCTCCAAACGTTGGATGCTGGCGGGGTTGTCGGAAAAGCTCTTTTCCAAAGAGGAAAGGATATTGGTGCGGATACCTTCGCTGGTCAGGTCCGGCGTCGAAAAACGGACCAGATAATCGCGTCCGTCCTCGCCGTACTGCTGGATAGCCAAGCCGGGCAGATCCAGTTCGGCCAACGATTTTTTGATGTTTTCGTCGCCCACCGGTTTTTCAAACTGAAGCTGGACCGCCGCGCCGCCGGCAAAGTCAACGCCGTACTGCAAGCCGCCATTCATAAGAATGGTGATCAGCCCCACCAAAAGAAGAAGCGCAGACAGGCCGTAGGCATAGCGCCGCATGCCTACGAAGTCTATGTTTGTCTGCTTGCTGAATATCTGAAGACTCATGCCAGAACTCCTCGTATCTTAAAGCTCGAGATACATCCAACGACGGATACGCACCAGCCGGGCGGCTAGATGCTGAGCTTCTTTCCGTCGTTCCCACCAAGCCAGAGCCCAAACGCCGTGCGCGAGACGAAAATGGCCGTAAACATGGAGGCCACGATACCGAGGCTCAGGGTTACGGCGAATCCCCGCACGGGGCCGGTGCCAAACTGATACAGGATGGCGGCGGCAATGATGGTAGTCAGGTTGGAGTCCACAATGGAAATGGTGGCGCGATCAAAACCCACGGCCACGGCCTCAAGCGGTTTCAGGCCTTGCCGTATTTCTTCGCGGATACGTTCAAAAATGAGCACGTTGGCGTCCACGGACATACCGATGGTCAACACGATGCCCGCGATGCCCGGCAGGGTCAGCGTCGCGCCGAAGGCGGCGAGCCCGGCCATGAGCATGGTGATGGTGAAGACCAGCATCACGTCGGCCAGCAGCCCGGCCAACCCATAATACAACGGCATCACGATCATGACGGCGATGCCGCCCACCGCTGCGGCCAGAATGCCGCTCTCGATGGACTCCTTCCCGAGGGAAGGGCCGACGGTGCGTTCTTCAAGCACGGTCACGGGCGCGGGAAGCGAACCCGCACGCAGCACGATGGCGAGGTCCTGCGCCTCATTGGGCGTAAAGCTGCCGGTGATGCTTGCCTTGCCGCCGCCGATGCGGCTCTGGATCGTGGGGGCGCTGTGCACCTTGCCGTCGAGCACGATGGCCATGCGCTTATGGATATGCTCGCCGGTGATGCGCTCGAACATGGACGCGCCGCGCGAATTGAAGGAAAGCCCGACGCTCGGCTTGTTGTCGCGGTTATCAAAGGTGGGACGGGCATCAACCACGTCCTCGCCGGTCATGAGCGGTTCCTTATCCAGCGCGATCATGCTTTCGGAAGTCGTGCCGTCGGGGCGGACCGTCACCATGGGGAACAGCCCTACGCCGGGAGGCAGCACGCCCTGCGGGTTCACGTCGTCGCGCACGAGGTGGAACGTCAGCTGGGCGGTCTGACCCACAAGCTGGATGGCGCGCTTGGAGTCGGTCAGGCCGGGCAGCTGGATCTGGATGCGGAAATCGGCCTGCTTGCGGATATCCGGCTCGGCGACGCCGAACTGGTCGATACGGTTGCGGATAGTGCGGACAGCCTGATCAAGGGCCATTTCCTCGATCTTCGTCTTCGCGGCGGGCGTAAAGGCCGCCGTAAAGCGCAGGCCGCCTTCCACCGGCGTGGGCGTATCAACGGCAAGCTGCGAAAAATCTTTGGAGAGCAATTCCTCAAGCTCGTTCCGCTGTTCAGCCCTGGGCAGCAAAAATTCAAGGCGGTTGTCCGGGGTCAGGCGCGAACGCAGAACGGTAATGCCCTTTTCGGAAGCCTGAGCGCGCAGATCCTGCCCGGTTAGCGAAAGGGAGTTGCTCACGGCCTTATCCACTTCCACGCCAAGGGTCAGGTGCATCCCGCCCTTCAAGTCAAGCCCGAGGCTTATCCGCGCGTCCGGCAGCAGATTGCCCAAAGACGATCCGCCGACGCCCGGCAGGCTCGGCAACACATAGGCGATGCTGGCCAACAAAACCAGCAACGAGACGACTATCCGCCAACTCAACGATTTCATGGTGTTCCCCTGAGAGCATCAGATTCGGCCCATCCGCCCGCCCCCCGGCCGGATCTGCCACTGTCGTTACGCGCACGGCCCCCGCTTTCCCCGACGAGGCCATACGGCGCGGAGCGCTCCGCGCACAAAAGAAGAAAGGCAGACATACGCCCGCCGGGATCGGCGAAACGCATGTCTGCCGGCAGAGCAAAAGAATTTACTTCTCTTCCTTCACGGCTTTGGAACGGGGGTCCATCACGCTCACGACGTAGGCGCGGCCGAGATTCACCGTGGTGCTGCCGAGATCAAGAGAAAGGATGTCGCCGTCGATGTCCACGACACGGCCCACGAGGCCGCCGGTGGTCAGGACCTGATCACCCTTCTTCAAGGCTTCCAGCATGGCTTTATGCTGCTTGGCGCGTTTCTGCTGGGGACGGATGAGCAGGAAGTAGAAGATGGCGAGCATGGCGATAAGAGGGACAAACTGCATGAGGGCGTCAGCGCCGCCAGCCTGACCGGCACCGGTCGTACCCATCGCATGAGCAACAGAAGCAAACATGAGGCCTCCTGGGGCAAAAAGGGGTTAGAGACATAATGAAAGACGGCCCATGATTACGGCTAGGGCCACAAAATCCATATACTATAGCGTCTATCCAAGGTTGGCAAGTACGGAAATCCGCGCAACGCAAGCTATTCGGGCTTGTCGGACACCGTTTTTTCGAACGCTCCCGACTTCCAGACATACCGCACGGACTTGCCCACAGGCATGTCGACGAGGCCCGCAGGCCCCCAGAAAAGGGGCCGCGCATCCAGCCCGTCGTCTTCAAGGCAGAACATGAACGCCGGAGAAACATCCGGGGCAAGCCGCTGCCCTTTGGCCAGAAAATCGGAAACCTCAGGGTCATCGGGCGGGTTGGCCGGCACGAAACCGCCGGTGGCGTCCTCCTGCCAGAGCTCAAGCGCGCACATGGCGCCCCCGTCCGTCCCCAGAGCGGCAAGCAGCCTGTCGCCGCCCCGAAAGACGCGCAGCCCGACCCGGGTTTCGCCAAAAGGCCGCGACACCAGCACGAGGCGATCGGCGTCGAAGCGTTCCACTTCCCAAAACTCGCTCGCCCCCTGCTCGATCAGCCGGAGCTTTTCATCTTCGGAAAGGCCTTCCGGCGTGTTTTCAAACAAGGTGATCGGCAACTGGGCGAAAATATCCACCGCCGTCAGATCCCGCGCCAGCGCAGGCCGCGCCGGCAACAGGAGGCAGGCCGCGCACAGCAGCATCCAGAACCCGTTTTTCATCTTCCGCTCCGTCATGCGTTCCCGCCGCCTCCCGGCGGCGTCCCATGCGATGCATGAAAGCATGCCGGGCGGCCCATGTCCATAGAAAAAGCGTCTTTTTTCATCTTCATGGCCCGTTCCCGTTCAACAAAACGGGCGAGCGTCATCTCCCTGAGGAACATCCGCATGTGATCATCCAACTCCCGCCAGAACCACCTTGTTGGGCAAACGCCTTCCCGTTCGCAGCTTTTTGCCCCGTGCAAGCATTCCACCGGAGAAATGTGCCCCTCCAGATGCTCGAAGACCTCGTCCATGCAGATGGCGTCCGGGGATTTCGCAAGCGCATAGCCGCCCTTGGCCCCGCGTGCGGAACGCAGGATACCCGCCGGGCGCAAGACGCGCACGATCTGCTCGAGATACTTGACGGAAACGCCTTCCTCACGGGCAATTTCCGCCAACTGGACACAGGAACCCGCAGGCCGCCCCGCCAAATTGATCAAAAAGCGGAGCCCGTACCGGGTGCGAGTCGAATAACGCATGCTTTCCCCCTAAAGGACCACACTCCGCCGGATCGGCTCAGGCCTGCCCGAGCGCCTGATCGAGATCCTCAAGAATGTCGTCGATGTGCTCGATGCCGATGGACAGCCGGATCAACTCCGGCGGCAATCCCGCATCGCGCTGTTGTTCTTCGCTGAGCTGCGCATGGCTCGTGCTGGATGGATGGAGTGCAAGGCTCTTGGCATCCCCAACGTTGGCAAGATGGGAAAAAAGGCCGAGCTTCCCGATAAACCGCTGCCCTGCGGCCTGACCGCCTTGAATCCCGAAAACGACCATGCCGCCGAACCCGTTCCGCAGCATACGGCAAGCCACGGCATGGGCGGGATCGTCGGGCAGCCCCGGATAGCGCACCCACGCCACCTTCGGGTGCTGCTTGAGATGGTAGGCGACCTTCAGCGCGTTGGCGCAATGGCGTTCCATACGCAACGGCAGGGTTTCCAGCCCCTGCAGGATCATCCACGCGTTGTCCGGCGAAATGCAGGCCCCGAGGTTGCGCAGGGGGACCAGCCGCATCCGCGTGATGAACGGCGGATACCCTTCCGGCAGATCATGCCCCCATCGCAAGTAATGATAACTGGCATCGGGCTCGGCGTACAGAGAGAAACGGCCGCCGGTCCAATCAAAGGTGCCGCCGTCCACGACGATGCCGCCGAGGGCCGTGCCGTGCCCCCCAAGCCATTTGGTCAACGAGTGCACCACGATGGAGGCACCGTGCTCGAAGGGCCGGAGCAGGAACGGCGTGGCGAAGGTCGAATCCACCACGAGAGGTATCCCGTGCCGCCTGGCGATGGCCGAGGCGGCATCCAGATCCGCAACATCCAGCGCGGGGTTGCCGATGGCCTCCACGTATAAGGCACGCGTCCGTTCGTTGATGGCGGCTTCCATCTTCTCGAAATCGTGCGGCTTCACGAACCGCGCCGTGATCCCGAACTGGGGCAGGATATCGTTGAACAGGGTGAACGTGCCGCCGTACAGGTTGTTCGCCGAAACGATTTCGTCACCCTGCTTCGCCAGATTGACGATCGTCGAAAAAATGGCGGACGTGCCGGACGCCGAAGCCAGAGCCCCGGCGCCGCCTTCCAGCAGGCTCATGCGTTCTTCCAGCATGGCCTGCGTGGGGTTGCCGAGCCGCCCGTAGACATTGCCCTGCTCGGCGAGGCCAAAAAGCCTGGCGGCGTGTTCCGCGTCCTTAAAGAGGTAGCTGCTGGTCCGGTAGACCGGAACGCCCCTCGACAGGGTTGTAGGATCGGGATGCTGCCCGCCGTGAACGGCGAGCGTTTCAAAACGGATAGGCATTATTGTCCTCCGTACCCGGCCCAAGGCCGGAGCCGTCGTTTCCGAAAAAATCCCCAGAGGCGGTTCTCCGCAGGTTCCCCTGCGCATGCCGGGCCGGCCCCCCCCTAAAAGAGAGGCATCCGTGCCTGTTGCCCAACTGTTCCATATCCATTCCAAGCGAAGGACGCTTCCGCATCCCGGGCGGGGCCCGAAACGGCAACTCTCCGCGCCAGCCTCCCACCGCCCGCGCACACGGGACGCGCCGGGCGTATCCCGCAACGCGCCCCGGCCACTCCGGATCCGCCTTACTCCGGGGGCGGGCTCAGCCCCTGTCCGCGGGGATATCGTCAAGGCGGTATGGCGTCGCCTGATACACGCAGTAGTTCAGCCAGTTGGAATAGAACAAATGGGCATGCGCCCGCCAGCTGACCAGCGGGGGCCGCGTCGCATCATCGCCAGGGTAATAGTGCGCCGGAGGGGCGATCTCCATCCCTTTGGACACATCCCGCCGATACTCCGCATCCAGCGTATCCCGATCGTACTCGAGGTGGCCGGTGATGAACATGCTCCGCCCGTCAAGCGTACCGGCCACAAGCACCCCGGCCTCATCCGATTCGGCCAAAACTTCCAGCGTGGGGATCTTGGCGATGTCTTCGCGCCGGACTTCGGTATGCCGGGAATGCGGCGCGTGGAACACGTCGTCGAACCCCCGGAACAACTGGTTCGTGGGATCATTGATGGTGTGGCTGAAAATGCCGGAAAGCTTTTGATCCAGCGCGTATTTGGGGATGCCGTAGTGGTGGTACAGCCCCGCCTGCGCGCCCCAACATATGTACAACGTAGCGTGCACGTGCTTTTTCGCATAGTCCATGATGTCCGCAAGCTCGTCCCAGTAATCTACTTCCTCAAAGGCAAGCTGCTCCACCGGCGCGCCGGTGATGATCATGCCGTCGAACGAGCCGTCGCACACCTGCGAAAACGTCTTGTAAAAACGCTCCAGATGCTGCGGGGCGGTATTCTTGGATTCGTGCCCCTCTGCCCTCAAAAGCGTCACGTTCACCTGCAGGGGCGTATTGCCGAGCAGGCGCAGCAGCTGCGTTTCCGTGGCGATCTTGGTCGGCATCAGGTTGACGATGGCGATCTCCAAGGGCCGGATGTCCTGACGGTTGGCGCGGCCTTCCGTCATGACGAAAATGTTTTCGCCCTCCAGTATCGGGCGGGCAGGCAAATCTTCAGGAATCTTAATGGGCACGGGAAAACTCTCCTTCGCTGCGGTAAAAGTATGCCGACATTCCTACTGGATTGATATGGATTCTGTCAACCCGGGCAATCGGCTGTCGATTTCTACCCTATTTGCCGAACTTGGCAATCCCGAGGCCGGGCCGCCTTGATTTTATATGTAAGGGAGAGCATACTGGGAACGATTATGTTCAAATTCGTGTCTGCCGCAAGGCACAACCTCTTGTTAAGGAGCGTTTCAATGCGTCTGCTCAGAGCTTTCCTCGTCCTCTCCCTTCTGCTGCTTCCCCAGATGGCCAACGCCGAAACCCTGATGATGGCGACCACCACCAGCACGCAGGACACCGGCCTTCTGGAATATCTCCAGCCCATCTTCAAAAAGGATACGGGCATCGATCTGAAATGGATTTCCGTAGGTACGGGCAAGGCCCTCGCCCACGGCAAGGACTGCGACGTCGACGTCCTGCTCGTGCACGCCCCCGCTCTTGAAGAAAAATTCGTGGCCGACGGTTTCGGCGTGGATCGCCATCAGGTGATGTACAACGACTTCGTTCTGATCGGGCCCGCCGCCGACCCGGCCGGCGTCAAGGGCAAGGACATCCCCGCCGCCCTGAAGACCTTTGCCGAAAAGAAGATCCCCTTCGTGAGCCGCGGCGACAATTCCGGCACGCACAATGCCGAAAAGAAGCTGTGGAAGGTCGCCGGCATGGAAGTGCCCGGCAAGGACGCCACGTGGTACATCGACGCCGGCCAGGGCATGATGGCCACCATCCGCATCGCCGCCGAGAAAAACGGCTACACCGTGACCGACCGCGGCACCTACATCAAGTACAATGCCGCCGCCAAGGGCGATGCCCCCCTCAAGATCCTCGTCGAAGGCGACAAGGCCCTTCTGAACCAGTACAGCGTCATGATGGTCAATCCCGCCAAGTGCCCCAAGGTCAAGCAGGAAGCCGCCAAGAAGTTCATCAACTGGTGGATCAGCCCCAAGGCCCAGAAGGACATCGCCAACTTCCAGCTTGAAGGCAAGCAGCTCTTCTTCCCCAACGCCAAGGCCGCGAAGTAGCCTGTCGCCAGCGGCAGGGAGGCCCGCCGCGCTGATGGCGGCAAGGGGCACACGCCTGCTACGGCCTCTGCGAGGCAGCCCGCCTCCCCCCTCCTGCCCGGGGCAACCCGTCAAAAGGGGCTGGCCAATCCCTCAGAATGGAAAAAGGTTCCGCATCCGGCAAACCGGGCGCGGAACCTTTCTTTTCCTCAACCCCATACGGGGATATTGCCTCCACTCCCCCGCTTTTCAGAACCTTTCCCGCGCCCCTTCCTCCCTTCCCCCAATACCGACTCTCTTCCGCACATCCCCCTCGCCTCCTCTTCGTTATCCCCGTCTCCGCGTGCTCGGCAGCCTCTTCTCCATCGGGACGAACTCCCGCCGCGCGGCCTCCCCGCCAGCCGGAAGCCTTTGAAAGGATATGAGAGGGGTATGAGGGGGGGAGAGGGAAACTTTCTTCAGAAAATGCCCCTCTCCCTCCCCCAATATCCGCCCTTACGCAAAAAAAGGGAGCCCCCGCAAGGGCTCCCTTTTTCCACAGGTCAAACTGCCGAGAAGCGCGCTTAGTGGGGGCCGCCCACGAGGATCAGCGGAACTTCAGGGATATAGGTACAGATAAGCAGGACGATAAGCATCAATGCAATCATGGGCAGGACCTGACCGGCGATGTTCTCGAGCTTCGCCTTGGCGACGCCGCTGGCCACGAAGAGGTTCACGCCCACGGGCGGCGTGATGAAGCCGATGGCAAGGTTGACCACGATGATGACGCCGAAGTGCAGCGGCGACACGCCCACGCTCGTCACAATAGGCAGCAGGATGGGGACGAGGATGACGATGGCCGCCAGCGCTTCCATGAACGTGCCGACGATGAGCAGCAGCACGTTGATGAGCATCAGGATGACGATCTTGTTCTCGGAGAAGCTCAGGATGGCGCGGGCCACGGTGCCGGGCACGTCTTCGATGGTCATGATGTTCCCGAACAGGGTCGCCATGGCCATCAGCACGATGATGACGGCGGAAGTTTCACAGGCTTCGATGCAGGAATTGATGAGGCACTTGAAGTCCATTTCCCTATACAGGAACAGGCCCACGATCAGACCGTAGAAAGCGGCGATGGCCGCGGCTTCGGTCGGGGTCATGATGCCGCCGTAAATGCCGCCGAGCACGATGACCGGAACCATGAGCGCCCACTTGGCGTCCCAAGCCGCGTGCATGAGGGTCTGGACGTTACGGACCTTTTCCTGGCCGCGCCACCCCTGCTTGCGGGAATACCAATAGCAATAGGCCATCAGCACGATGCCCACCAGGATGCCGGGCACGATGCCGCTCATGAACAGGTCGCCGATGGAGACCTGCGCGGAAATGCCGTATACCACAAAGGGATTGCTCGGGGGGATCATGACGCCGACGCAACCGGCGGCCGCGACGAGGGCGGCGGAAAAATACTTGTCGTAGCCGCGTTCCACCATCGCGGGGATGGTGAGCGCGCCGATGGCCGCCACGGTGGCGGGGCCGGAACCGGAAATCGCGCCGAAGAACATGCAGGTCACGATGGCGGTCAGGCCGATGCCGCCGTAGGTGCCGCCGACGATTTCATCAGCGAGGGAAAGCAGACGGTGGGAAAGCCCGCCCGCCCCCATGAACACGCCCGCGGCGATAAAGAACGGGATGGCCATGATCGGGAAACTGTCGATGGACGTGAAGGCCACCTGAGACATGTATTCGATGGGAAGCGTATCCGCGCAGATGATCGTCGCCAGCGTGGACAGGCCAAGGCTGATGGCCACGGGCACGCCGATGGCGCACAGTACGATGAAGTAGCCAAACAGCGCGGGAAGCGGCTCAATGTACTCGCAGAAGATGACCGGGGAAGCGATGACGAAGACCAGCACGAGGCCGATCAGGGTATCGACAAGCCCGCAGAGCCTGGCCTGCTTGTACAAAGACTGAAGCAGGCGGAAACACATGAGGCCAAAGCCGAGAGGCAGAACCAGATACGGAATGAGGAACGGAATGCGCAGGGCCGTGGTGTACTGCGGGTATTGCTGCAGCCGTTCGATCTGGCCCCACCCATAATAGGCGATGGTCGCCGTCAGGATGAAGAACAGCACCTCGACCACGATCCAGCTGATCTGCTGCAAACGGGGAGACAGATGATCATAAAGCATGTCCACCCGGATGGACGAACGCTTCTTGATGGCTACGCTCAGGGCGAGGTAGGAAATCCAGATGAATATGTAACGGGAAATTTCTTCGGTCCACACCGCGGCGCCTGCGCGCTCGATGAACTGCGTGATGATATAGCGGTAGATTACCTGCCACGTAATGAACAGCGTAATGGACAGCAGACCGGTAACGAGGAAGATCTTTTCAAAGTTTTCGTCGAGCCAGTGCAGCGCGCCCTGCTTGGAAGCGTTGTTTTTTTCCATGCGAGATTCCTGTGGGTACACGTAAGAGAAAAATATTCGGCCTGCGGCGAGAACATGCCGCAGGCCGAGCATCAAGGACTTACTTCTGGGTATCGGCGATCAGCTGAAGCAGCTCGGCCGGGATTTCCTTGGCGAACTGTTCACGCACGGGGGCGGTCTTGTCGTACAATTCCTTACGCTGTTCGGGCGTCAGCATCGTGATTTCGATGCCCTTGGCCTTGAACGCGTCCCATGCCTTCTGTTCGAGCTTCACGGATTCGGTGCGCTGCCACGCGGTGGCTTCCTTCGCCGCTTCCGTGATGATCTTCTGCTGCTCGGGGGTCAGGCTGTCCCACTTCTTCTTGTTCATCAGCAGGATGTGCATGGAATAGTTGTGCTCGGAGTTCATGGCGTGCTTGAGCACTTCGGTGTGCTTGGCGTCGTTCAGCAGCGAGAAGGTGTTGCCTTCGGCGTCAACGGTGCCCTGCTGGATGGCGGTGTAGGTTTCGCCCCACGCCACGGGAGCGGGGTTCATGCCCAGTTCGGTAGCCACGGCCACTTCAACGGGGGAGTCGGTCGTACGAACCTTGAGGTTCATAAGATCCCTGACTTCCTTGAGGGGCTTCTTGGAGGACACGAAGTTACGGTAGCCGAATTCACTGAACATGATGGTCTTCAGGCCGATCTCTTCGGAAACCTTGTCGAGGGCCTTGCCGAGCTCGCCTTCGTCGAGAGCCTTATACAGTTTTTCCTGATTGGCGGGGAAGGTCACATAGGGCAGGTCGATGGCCATGTAAGACTTCGAGAAGCTGGCGAGGTTCGGCGTGGAGCTGGAGGACATATCCAGCGTCCCGGCCTGAGCGGCTTCCGTGGTCACGCGGTCGCTGCCGAGCTGGCAGTTGGGGAAAAGCTGGATACGGATTTTCTTGTTGCTCTTCTTTTCGACGAGCTCCTTGAACTTTTCATAACCGACGGTCACGTTGTTGCCCGGAGCCATCGGGTGGCCGAGGCGCAGGGTCAGCGGTTTTTCAGCCCGCGCGTTATTGGCCATGCCGAGGACCATGCACGAGGAAGCCAGAAGGGCAGCTACGGTGTACAGTACTTTTTTCATCACACGTCTCCTTACGTGAAAAAAAGTATTCCCGCCAAAGGGGATGAGACTTGTTGTACACCAGCCGTTCGAAAAAAGGGAAGCCCCCCTCATTTATCAAAAAATGTACCACGATTGAGTGCGCGATCAAATTTTCGGGCGTACCTCAAATGTCTACTTTCCACAGTTTACGAGTGATTTGAGCATATTGCCAAACCGTCTCGGAACCTATTGAAAACATTAAAATACTTCGTATGCGTACTTGAAAAACAAATGTCGACTTTATACCCCTAGGGGGTATATATTTCAAAAAAATATGTAATATCAGTATATTGATTGAACGAAAAAATTTTTTCAGAAAAAGTTGTGAAATTATGCTTTTTCTACGTTCTGGACATATTGCGGCGACTCATTTCCCATCCCTCACCAATTCCTTTTTCTGTCATCAGCACTCCTTTTAAAAAATTATGCATTTTATTCAAGCAAATAGACAAAAACATTCCTAAAAGGGCATCCATATGCCCCTGTGCCTTCGAGGTAGGGCCATGCCCTTGATGGCAAAAATCACGTTTCACTTGCAATAAAAAGAACAATACACCTGCCATAAAGAACCCATGTCTTCCATAATCTATTTGCATTACATAGAAAAAGCCCCATCGGCGTCGACATGCCAATAGGGCTTCATCGCTTTTAGGCTTGACAGGCAACTAATCCTTGAAAGGACAATCCGCCGCGCTTTTTCCCTTGATGAAGCCAAGGGCCGCTCCCGGAGCGACGGGCTTATGGCCTGAAGCCTTGAAAACCTTGCGCGCCATGCTGTCGTCCACAGAGCCTTCAGGAAGCTTGTCGACATTGATGATGCCTTCCTGATGGAGGAACGCCACCACTTCATCGATGTTCGCCTTCTCGCGTTCCCCAAAGTAGAAGTTCATCCACTCGCGGACGGGGTTGGGAGAGTTGGCCGGAACCTTGCCGAATACGGAGTACCACAACACCCGCTTGGGAACCCCGGTAGCATACAGGGAAACCATGTTGATGACCTGCTCCCAGTTGTCGGGATTCAGCATGAACAGCTGCGCCATCAGATCCGACAGCAGATACCCTTCAGCCACCTTGGGGTATTTCTCCATGAAATCAGAACGCATGACCACGATGCCGAGGTCTTTGTTGTCGCAGGCTGACCCGTCGGCGACGATCCTGCCTACGCCTTCGCCGACCTCAGAGGCCAATCCGGAAAGCGTAGGTTCCCAAAGCGACGCCGCGTCGAGCTTTCCCGCACGGAAATTCGTGGAGATGACTTCGATGGTCTGGTTCAGGTATTCGGCGGGCTTCACGTTATACTTGGCAAAGAAGCGGCGCATGTACTGATCCGACGCGCTCCCCTTGGGCGCGGCGATGACCTTCCCGTCAAGCCAGCGGGCCAACGCCTCGTTATCCTTGAAATCCGGCGCGTCCTTGCGCACCAGTACGAGCGAGCAGCGTGTCCCCTCGGACATGTCCGTCGTGGATACCATCTTGACCTTGCCCTTGGCGCGCACGCACAGCACAGCGGCCGGCATGATGCTCATGTAGCCGATCTGTGCCTTATCAACCAACATATTGTTGGCGACGACCGTCCCCTGAACGGCGGGGTGAAACTCGATTTCCGTCCCCTCGGGCGTATATTTTTTCCAAAGCCCAAGTTCGGCGTTGATGATGGCCTGATAGGAAATCGTATCATACGGCTGAAATCCCACCACAAATTTTTCAGCGGAAGCAGGACCGGCCAACAGGCCCACAACAATGGCAACTGCTCCCAGCATCTTCGAAAAACGCTTCATGTATGCCCCTCCTCAATATGAAGTCACCGCGCAGGCAACGGCATCTCCGCGCCGCACCAGAGCACCCCTTCCAATGTACCGCCAAAGCCGCCCCAGCGCCTTCAGGCCCCTTGCGGGAGATTCCCCAAGGCGGTTAAACGTGTCGCGGCTTTACCCTGCTCTATCGTGTTTCCTTCCGTTCTTCAACAGGTTCCCCCGGCAAGATGTCCTCGTGCCCGACAACGCGAAAAAGCCCCGAACGAATCGGGGCTTTTTCAAAATACGGCTTCCATGACGAAGGGACGCTAGCGGGACTTCGCCTTGGCGGTGGATTTCTTCTGCGCGACAGCAGAGGCTTTCTTCTGTGAAGAACGCTTCTGAGCGACCTGCTTTTTGGATGAGTGCTTCTGGCTGTTTGCCACGGAGGTCTTGCTCGCCGCCTTCTTTGGGGCTACCGTCGTCCGTTTTTTGCTGGAAACAGCCTTGTGCTTCGAGCTGGAGCGGCTGGACGCGATCGACTGCTTGCTCTTCTTCTGCGATTTGGAAACGACGTGCCGGGCTTTGCTTTTTTGCGAAAGCGTCGCATCGGAAGCCGTCCGGTGGAGCCGGGAGGAACGCGATTCATACAGCGCCATCAGCTTCTGCGCGGCTTCGGCGTCGGATTCCGAAATGCTCACGCGGCGGGCGCCAAGGAAAGTCGAGCTGAAATAAGGATCATTGAGCGAGGTGATCTCAACGGTCTTGCCGCGCCGGGGGCTGTGGATGAACTTGCCGTCCCCAATATATATCCCCGTATGGTACCCACGCCGGGGATGCCTGAAAGCCACGATGTCCCCGGCTTCCATTTCATCGGAATCAATGGGCGTGCCGAGCACGGACTGTTCCCGCGCGGTACGCGGGAGCGAAACCCCGACGCTTTTATAAGCCCATTGCACGAAACCCGAACAGTCGAACCCCGACATGCTGGTTCCGCCGCGAACATACGGTGTACCGATGGCCGTCTTGGCACGCTCGACAAGATGCACGTTCGAGAGGGAAACGCCCTCCTCCCGCATGCGCGCCACTGCCGCCGAGCGGTAGTCATAGGCAAAACGCTCTTCCGGGGTCATGGTCGAACGATCGGGCCCGGGCACATTCTCATAGTAGTCCGCAAACGCAAACGAATCATCGGCCGCCCGCTGTTTGGGAGCACACCCCGCGAGAATGAGGCCCGTCAACACGAAAAGCCACAGGCCAGCGCGTATTTTGATACTGGGTATGTTCATTGGGCGAGGCTAAAAAAATTTTCAACGCTTGTCAATATACGTTTTTTCATAACAATATCCGGGAAATAACACGTTTTCAAATCTCGTCTCCCGGCACGCTTCCACCGCTCTCGCGGGCACGCGCCACGCCGGGGACAGACTAGGCACAATCCTTCTTCCCTGTCTCTTATTTTTCTGACAAAAGAACGCCTGAAGCATTCCATCGCCCAACCCATGGAGGCCCCCATGCGATCCTGTTTGTCCGTCATCATCCCCTCTCTGGCCGCTGCTCTCCTGCTCACGGCCCCGGCCTTCTCCGCCCCCGCCCAGTCCCCCGCAAAGGAGGCCGCCCCCGTCCAAGCCGCCGCCACGTCTTCCTACAGCGGCAACGCAAAGACACGGGTCTTTCACGCATCCGGCTGCCGCTATTTCAACTGCAAATCCTGCACGGTGCGTTTCAAATCCGCAGAGGAGGCCAGCAGCAACGGGTACAAGCCCTGCAAACGCTGCATAGGCCGCTGATCCCCACCTCCCTTCCCAGAAGATGGAGAAAAGCCCCGCACGTCCAAGCGCGGGGCGCTCTTCTTTACCGGCCAATCCATAAGGAAGCGCCGTCGTGGAATCCGATTGATATCTTTGGCTCTGTCACAGTAAATGATTGATATTTTATTTCATAAGATTTCATATAGATACAAAAAGAAACTTCCTTTGCGTAGAGTTCGTCAACAAAAGATATTGTAAATTCAAGATGTTATATATGTATCAATCAAATACTATGACAAGGCCATATCTTTTTATAACATCATGAATTATCGGTATTTTTCAGATCCGTTTTGTCAACGTTCTCCGCGAGGTCGCGATCCTCTCCAGTATCCCGCCAAAGTCACATGAAAAAAACAATCATGAACTATGACAGAGCATTGAGGGAAAGCGGCCTCTAAAGCGATCGGCGTCTCCCCGCCCCTTCCGATCCGAACGGTTCCGGCGTATCTTGCGGCCTGTCCCTTCAACTTCTTCCGGATCGATCAGCATCATGACAGAACAGCTTTCATCATTGGCCTTGCGGGCCCTTGCCATCGTCGAGGAAAGCGGCGCCATCATCAGCGCCAACCATGCCCACCCCCACGCCATCCGCCATAAGGGGCGCATCGACCTCGTGACCGAAACCGACGTCGCCGTGGAAGCGTTCCTGAAAGAGCGCCTTGCGGCCCTGACGCCCGAGGCGGGATTCCTCGCCGAAGAGAGCGCGGTGGATCTCACCCTGCCCGATACCTGCTGGATCATCGATCCCGTGGACGGCACGACCAACTTTGCCCACGGCCTGCCCCTGACCGTCACGTCCGTGGCCTACCGCCTGAACGGCGAAATGGTGCTCGGCATCGTCAATGCGCCGCTGCTCCGCGAATGCTACATTGCGGAAAAGGGGAAGGGGGCGTGGCGCAACGGGGAGCGCATCAGCGTCTCGTCCGTGGCCGCCTGCGAGGACGCCCTTGTGGCCACCGGCTTCCCTTATGAGATAGCCCGCCGCGTGGATGAAATTTTAGAGCGCATGCGCCCTGTGCTGGCTTCCTGCCAAGGGGTACGGCGTTGCGGGGCCGCGGCGCTGGATCTCGCATGGACCGCCTGCGGGCGTTTCGACGCTTTTTATGAGGACGAGCTCAAGCCGTGGGACATGGCCGCGGGCGCACTGCTCGTCACCGAAGCCGGAGGCCGCATTTCCAACCTCGACGGCTCGCCCTTTGATCTGCGCTGGTCGATCCTCGCCGGAAACAAGGCTATGCACGGGCTTATCGGAAAGCTGATCCGATAATGCGACGCAAAAAAGGAGAGGGGCCTGAGAACAGATGCGGGATGCCCTCTCCGCTCACGGCCCCGTTCTCCTTCCGGCTCCAAGCAAGCCGCATGAGGCACAGTACGCCATGCGCCACATGGCTAAGAGCCTTCGCCTTGTTTTGGCGCCAACTTCGGCAAGAAGGCCGTGCGCTGCCTGACAAAGGCGTATAGGAAGAAAGCGCACGGCAGATCCGGGATTTCCCGCGAACGCCGCATCCATTCCTTGATAAGGCGGAAAACGTCAGCCTCTGGGAAGCTTGACGGCCAACGCTTCCTCCATGCCCGCAAGCGACCAGAGATACAACGAAA
The DNA here is from genome assembly GCA_900553145.1 of uncultured Desulfovibrio sp. Lineage (GTDB taxonomy): Bacteria > Desulfobacterota > Desulfovibrionia > Desulfovibrionales > Desulfovibrionaceae > Bilophila. The sequence continues at coordinate 10,647 of USCL01000006.1, read as the reverse complement.
CGACCGAACCGTACGGAGAATAGCGTTTGCGTCGGCGTTCGAAACGCTCGCGCGTCAATTCCCGGTCCCCGTAGAGCAGCGCCATGCCCCGCCGGATGCCCAGATCGCCCCAACTGAGCACGTCCGGGCGGCACAACGAAAAAATCATGAGCATTTCCGCCGTCCACACGCCGATGCCGTTGAGCGACGAAAGCCGCCGGACCAGTTCGTCGTCGGAAGCGTGCCGCAACGCTTCCAAGTCGAGCCCCCCGGAGGCGACCTCACGCGCAATCCCTTGTATATAGCCTACCTTACGCTGGCTGAGGCCGCACTGCTGGATCAGCGCGGGCTCGGCCTCCATGAACCCCTGCGGCGTAAACGCGCCGACCATGCCGCGCAGCCGGTCGGAAATCGTCTGCGCGGCCCTGCCCGAAATCTGTTGCGCGATGACGCTATCGACGAGAGCCGTAAACAGATCCGGCTCCACGCCGCGCCGTATCGGGCCAAGCCGCTCCATAACCCGCCCGAGCCGCTTGTCCCGGCGCTTCAGCGCGGCAAGCGCATCCTCTCCGCAAGGGAACACGGGGCGCAACCGTTCCCCGCAGGCCCAAAGGCACAGCGTCGCCGCCGAGCCGAACGGCGCATGGCGGGCCCGAAAGGCCTCGAAACCTTCCCGCGTGCAGCTCCGTGGCCCATGCACCAGCATCAGGCCGCTCCGCGCGGCCTCGTCATCGAACCGCAGGACATCGGGGCGGCGCAGCACCCCGATCAAGACGCGCACCGCCAGCCGTATATCCACGCCCCGCAGCGAGCACAAAACGCCCACCGCCTCGTCGTCGGACAAAGCGGCAAGGCGCTCCATGCCGATCTTCCCCGAGCGGGCCGCCTTTGCCGCGCCGAGCAACGCGTTCGCCGTCTTCTTCCCGATGGCCTCCAGCGCCGGTCCCGCCTCAAGCACCCGCTCAGGGGAAACCTCCCCAAGCAATGCGGACAACGACGCCCATGCAAAGGGGAACGCGTCGGATGCGCCTTTCTCCACGATCCCCTTTGCCAGCGCCGTAAACAGATCCGTCTCCAGCCCGGAAACGGCATTACCCGCGGCTTCGGCAAGCGCGGGGTCCACCGAATACAAGCGGGCGAACGCCGGTTCAGTCAGCGGGGCCATACATACGCTCCAGGCCAAGCAAACGTTCCTTCAAGTCCAATCCGCCGCCATAGCCGACAAGCGCGCCGTTGCTGCCCACAATGCGGTGGCAAGGGATAACGATCGAAATGGGATTGCGGTTGTTCGCCATACCCACGGCGCGGCAGGCCTTCGGGTTGCCTATGGCTTCGGCGATGTCCTTATAGCTTGCCGTATGGGCGTAAGGGACCGTGCACAGCGCCCGCCAGACCTGCTTCATGAACGGCGTCCCCTCGGGCTTCAGCGGCAGGTCGAACGTCCTGCGCCGGCCGGCGAAATACTCCTCCAACTGCGTGAACGCCTTGCCCAACAGCGGCGTTTCCGGGCCTTCCGAGTCGGCCTTGCACTGGCCCGGCAAATGGATGTAGGTAATAAAACCGTCCTTTTCCTCTATGCCCATCCGCCCCAAAGCGGTATCGCGGAAACACAACATACGACCTCCTTACGGCCCCGGCATAGCACGGATCGCCTTGGCCCGCTTTCTTTTTCAAGCCGCAAAACCGGGACGCCCCGCTCTTGCGGCCTTCAATCCGCCTTTCTCCAAGCCGCTCCGCAGGAATTTTTGGAATGCGGCACCGGCCTCCAAACACGGAACGCGCCGACGCCACATGACGCGGCAATGAAGGAGGCCCTTCCTGCCGTCCCGTATCACAACAGCGAAAACTGGCGGCTCTTCAGGCTGACGCAGCGCTGCTCCGTCACCTCGTCGTCCGGGGAAAGCCGCCCCACGAGCAACGGCGAAGCGGGATCGTGCAGCGCTGATCCCCGGCCCACGGGGACGCCATCCTGATTGGCATAGCAATAGAGGCATCCGTTCCCGCAGGTGCCGTATACGCCGACATCCACGCAGGCCACGCACCTGCACCCTTGCCGTTGCTGCGAGGGGCGCACATCGAGGCGCCCCCCGGCCACACGCTCGACAAGCTCGCGGCTGATGCACCCGGCATGCACGACACCGGGCACGTCCACGTCCTCCGCGCACAAGGAAAGCCGTATCCCTCTGCGCCCCGCCATTGCAGCAAACGCGGAAAGCAGCTCCTTTCGCGCCTCCACGCCGTCCCCGCAGAGCCCGAGCGCCGGTATCCTGCGGCGAAGTTTCGGGTACATATCCAGAAAACTGACCACGCATGTGCGCGTAACGCCCTCAAGCCGCTTCGCCAGCGCGTCAAAACAACGCAAATGCCACGGAAGGGGATAGGCTTCGCTGAAAAAAACAGGATCGTACCGCCAGATGACCCGATCGCTCCCAAAAGCCTCCGCCAGCCGTTTCAGCGCTCCGGCCAGTTCCGGCTTGCCCGGAAGCCCGGGCTCCACATCCCGCCCGTACCCCGTCAGCGTAAACTGGAACACGCAGGGCCAGCCCCGCAAAAAGGCCAACCGATCCAGCAGGGGCAACGGGTTCTTCGTCCACAAGACAAGGCAGTCCACGGCTTCGCGGGAAAACACATACCGGGTGACGCGGCGCGCATCGTGGCGCACGTATACGTTGCCCGCCTCCAAGCGATTGCAAAGCCATTCAGGGTAATAAGTGGGGATATCCGTACGACGGCTCGCGCTGAAAATCATACCTTCTCCTTGCCGTATTTCCCGGCTCTCCGCAACGGGCATCGCCCCCCTCATCCCGTATGCAAGGGATGCCCGCCGCCGGGTGGCGGCCGGCGCGCCTCACCTCCCCCCCTCGCGCACCGAAACGCCTTCATGCGGCCACGCCCAAAAGGCCACTCCCTTCCCCCGGCATTCCCCACAAAAAAAGGGCGGGCCCTCAAGCCCGCCCTTTCGTTCATACGATTTACCAGCGCTACTTCATGAGGAACTTCATGGGTTCGATGGACAGCGAGGGGAAGAACAGAAGCAGGAACAGCACGAATATTTCCACAATAAGGAAGGGAGCCATGTTCCGCACCAGATTGCCGATCTTGATGTTCCCGATGCCGCAGACCACGTAGAGCACGGTGCCCACGGGCGGCGTGATGACGCCGATGCCGAGGTTCAGGATGAACAGCAGGCCGAAGAAGTACGGATCGATGCCCGCCTGCTGGATCAGGGGATAGAACACCGGCGCGAAGATCAGCACGTTCGGCGTCAGGTCCATCACCATGCCCGCAAGGAACAGGAAGACGTTGATCGAAAGCAGCAGGAGGATCGGGGAATCCACCAGCGGCTGGAAGAGTTCCGCCACCTGCATGGGGATCTGGGCCGACGTGATGAACCAGCCCACCGCCGTGGCCGTGGCCACGATCAGCATGACGACGGAGGTGGTGCGGGCCGCGCGGGCGCTCACGGCGAGCAGGCCCTTGAAGGTCAGCTCACGGTAATACAGGGTACACACGGCGATGGCGTACATGCAGGCAAATGCGCCACCTTCCGTGGGCGTGAAGACGCCGAACCGGATGCCGCCAAGCAGCAGCACGGGCATCATGAATGCGGGCATGGCGTCCCGGATGATCTTCGGGGCTTCGCCCTTTTTGAACTCGATCTTTTCCTTATAGCCGTCAATGCGGACGATAAAGAACCACGTGACCATCAGGCAGAGGCCGATGATCAGGCCGGGAACCAGACCGATCATGAACAGCTTGGTGATGGACAGGCCCACGGTCGCGCCGAGCAGGATGAAGTTGGTGCTCGGGGGGATGATGGGCCCGAGGATGGCGCCGGACGCGATGACGCCGCCCGCGCGGCCGGGCTTATAGCCAGCCTGCGCCATCATGGGCAGGAGCAGGCTGCCGAGGGCAGCGGCTTCGCCCACGGAGCTGCCCATCAAACCCGCGAAAATTACGCTGGACACGATGGCGGCATAGCCGAGGCCGCCGCGGACGCGACCGATGATGAGCTGCGCAAGCTTGACCACCCGCTTCGACAGGCCGCCTTCGGTCATGATTTCACCGGCGAACACGAAGAAGGGGATGGCCATCAGCGGGTAGTTGTTCGCGCCGTCCAGCATGGACTGCGGGATGGTCATGACGAACATGCTGTCCCACATGCCGCCGTAATACATCAAAACCATAGAGCACAGGACAAGCACGATGGCGATCGGAATGCCCAACGCGAGGAAGCCGAACAGGCTGACCAGAAAAACGATAAGTTCCATGCTCTCTCCCCTATTCCGTTTTGGGCGCGGTGTTGAACTCGCCGGCGGGCGTACGGATCAGCCGCACGATGTCCCGCAGGTGGATGATGATCGCGGCGAAGGCCATGACGGGCAGCGTCCCGTTGATGAAGGCCATGTTCACGTCGGTAGCGACGGAATAGGTGTCCAAGGTCTGGAGCACCACGGAAATACCGCCGAAAAGCAGCAGCACCAGAGCCGCAAGCATGAATAGAGAGGCGACGATGTCCACGGCCTTGCGCGACGCGCCTCTGATCATGTTGACGAACATGTCCACCGCGATGTGCTTGTGCCGATAAAAAGCTTCAATGCCGCCGATGAACGTGATGTAGATGAAAAGGAACCGGGCCCATTCCTCGCTCGGCGGGAAGCTCGAGCGGAACACGTACCGCAGGAAGGCATTGAAAAACACAAGGCCGATCATCCCCAAGAAGATGGAGGCGCAAAAGAGCTCGAAAGCCCGCTCGCCTTTGCCTTTTACGGCCTCTTCCTGGCGGATCTCCTCCTCGGTTTTGGTTTCCTCTATACGTTCCGGCGGCATGACCGGTTTGTTTTCACTGCTCATGATGTACCCCTGGGCGTGATGGTCGGACCCATGCGGCAAGGCATGGGCATGAGGGAAAAAAAGGGCCTCCGGCCTAGGCCGGAAGCCCTGTTGAGAACGCAAAAGTTACTTCGCCTGACGATAGGATTCCGCGCTGTCAAGGATTTCCTTGGCATTCGGAACGGTGTCATAGAAAAGCTTCCAGCTGCGCTTGCCGGCGTCCTGCATGAACTTACGCAGTTCGGGGGAAGGTTCGCTGACATGGCCGCCCGCTTCGGTGATGGTCTTCACGGCGTCGGTATCAACCTTTTCCACGAGATCCCACACGTAGTCGGCGGAACGCTTGGCGGCTTCGTCAACCCACTTCTTGTCCTGCTCGGGCAGGGACTGGTAGAACTTTTCGTTGATGTACAGGGAATGGATGACGAGCAGGTGGCCGGTGAGGGTAATCTCAGGCGTGGTCTCGTACATCTTGATGCTCACGATGTCGGACAGGGGGCTGTCGCCGCCGTCGATGACGCCCTGATCAAGCGCGCCGGTCACTTCGGCGAAAGGCATGGGCTGGCCGCTGATGCCGCATTCCTTGGCAAAGTTGATGTACAGCGGGATGTTCGGCACGCGCATGCGCAGGTGCTTCATGTCGTCGATGGTCGCAACCGGCTTCTTGGTGTAGAAGTGGCGGAAGCCCAAGGGGAACGCGTTCAAGACGCGCATGCCGGACTTTTCGGTAAAGCCGTTGGTGATGAGCTCGAAAGTCTTGCCGCCGTTCATGGCGCGGCGGGCGTGGGCATAGTCGTCGAACAGCATGGGCGTTTCGAGCATGGCCATGGAAGGCTGGATGGCGGACGTCTGGGTGCCGGTGGCGCACATCTGGATGATGCCCTTGCGGGTGCTGGCGATGTAGGCGTCTTCCTTGCCGAGCTGGCTGTTCGGGAACACCTGGACGTCGTATTTGCCGCCGGACAGTTCCTTCAGAATTTCACCGAATTTACGCATGCCGAGGGTTTCAGGTTCCCCGTCGGGCTTCATACCGGCCATTTTGATGACAACTTTGTCGGCCGCGAAGCTGGAAGTCGCGGCAGCGCCGAGCAACAGACCGCAAGCGATGAGCAAGGCCAATGCACGTTTCATGTTTCTCCACCTTTTTACGGTTCGAATGTGAACATTTCTCCCCGGCAACGCTTTCGTGAGGAAAAAACATTCCTGACGCGCCGCATGGGGAGACCTCCTGTTTTCCGCACCTGACCCACCTCCTCCGCAGCTTCACTCTGAAAACCGGAACCGCGCGGCAGCGCTGGAAACCGGTTCATTTTCATTCCGTTTCATCCCTGTGGAAACGGCGCAGCGGCATAAACGGAGTTCGGCCGGGATTGACGGACACCCCCATGTCTCTTTTACGTCATTCCTCAGCCGAAAGAGGGGAAAACTATCAGGAAGCGAAAGACAAGCCCCGTTCGATAGCGAGAATTATACTAATCTGAAATCTTTTTGTTGGGAATAGAGGAACGGGCCTCTTCTTTGTCATTCTTTTGTAACATTCGCACTCTTTCAGGCATTTTCCTTAATAATTCAGTGGATAATAAAAAAGAAAAAATCTTTGGGCATGTTGCCCGGCGAGGTTCCGATCCGCCCCGCCAAGCGGGTGTTCCTGCTGTTGACAAAGCGGCCAGCAAGATCAACAGAAATTCCGGCACCCTTTCCGGCCCTTCTTTTTTTGGAGTATCTTCCATGCATCCCTTTTCTTCGGCGCGCCTGCGCCGCCTCATCCAACTCGGTTTCGTCCTTTTCCTGTGCTGGGCCGCATGGCGCCTTTACGGCTATGCCCAATGGGCCGCCGGGCACGGCGGGTTCGTCCCCCGCCCCGCCGCTGCGGAAGCCTTCCTCCCCCTGAGCGCGCTGCTCGGCCTCAAGCGGTTCCTGCTCACCGGGCATTACGATCCCATCCATCCGGCAGGGTTGACCATCCTGCTCGTCGCCCTGTGCACGGCCATCCTGTGCCGCCGGGGCTTTTGCGGCTACCTTTGCCCCGTCGGCTGGCTCTCCGGCCTCCTCGCCCGGCTGGGGACACGGCTCGGCGTGAGCTGCCGCCCCGGGAAACGGCTCGAATGGCTCCTTTCCGCGCCCAAATACGTGCTCCTTGCCGCCATCCTGTACAGCTTCGTGCTGAGCATGGACCTCCAAAGCATCGAATGGTTCCTCAAATCGCCTTACAACGCCGTTGCGGACATCAAGATGCTCTACTATTTCCTCGACCCCGGAACGCTGACCCTCGGGGTGATCGCCGTCATGGCCTTGGGCTCGATCTTCCTGCCGGGCTTCTGGTGCCGGGGCTTCTGCCCCTACGGGGCGCTGCTCGGCCTCCTGTCCCTGCTTTCGCCGATGGCGGTCAGCCGTGATCCCGCTGCCTGCTCTGGCTGCGGGCGCTGCGCCGAGTCCTGCCCCTCGCGGATTCCCGTCGGCAAGCGCAAACGCCTTTCCGGCCCCGAATGCGTGGGCTGCACGGAATGCATAAGCGCCTGCCCTTCCCGCTGCCTTGGCGTACGCTTCGGCTACGGGGCCGGAGCCCTCCGCATCCCGGCATGGGGCATCGCCGCAGGGACGCTGCTCATCCTCCTGATCGGCTATGCGGCCGCCGTGTTCACCGGCCACTGGGAAACGGAACTGCCGCCGGACATGATCCGCATGTTCCTCAACTGACCCGTGCGGGCCCGGGAAGCGCCCGGCGGACACGCCGCATTCCGCGCCCTTCCACCGCGCCTTTCCGGCACCCCAAACCGGAAACGGCGTTGCGCTGGATTCTGTCGCCGGATTGTGCGACACTGCCCTGCAAAACGGCCCTTCCCCTTCTGATCGCAACAAGGATGCTTTCAATGTCGCAAGCGCAGCTCCCCAACGAATTGACGATGTTCCTCGAAGAATGGACGACCGACCCCAACAACGCCAAGGACGCCTTTGTCCGTTTCAAGGATTTCCTGCTCACCACCCCGGACGTGAACTTCGAATTCAAGGCCCGCCCCGGCGTGAGCTACTCCCTCCGCGCCGCCAATGCCAAAAACGAGCGCCCGCTGTTCGTGCTCGTGGACGTGGTGGACGACGAACCCGAAGCCCGCTGGCTTTCCGTCTGCTTCTACGCGGACATGGTGAACGATCCCGACGAACTGGGCGATTTTGTCCCGTCCGGGCTCATGGGCAAGGACGCCTGCTGCCTCAACCTTGAGGAAGACGATCCCGCCATGCGCGACTATATCCTCGCCCGCCTTGGCGAAGCCGCCGCCTCCGCCGCGAAATAGCCCCGGCGCGGGGTGTTTGCGGCCCCTCCCCAATGGAAGGGGCCTTGGCGCACACAAAAGGCCCCACCGTTCCCGCACATGGGCAAACCATCCCACCGGAGTGAACGGGCGCGGCCTTCCCTCCCTTCCTTCTCTGGAGAAGGGAACCGCCGCGTGGCACTCCTCCCGGCATTTGCACCGAATGGCGCTCTCCCTGACAAAAAAGCCCCGGAGCCATCACTCCGGGGCTTTTTCAGCATTGCCCGACGTCAAACGTCAAAAAATCTCCTGCCCCAAACACCGCAGGGGCAACATGCCCATATGCTAAGGCCTCCGCCCATACCCGGTATCGGGGAACGTCGACGGGCGGTAGCGCCACAGCCGATCCCGCCCTTCACCTTTGGCGCGATACATGGCGACGTCGGCGTTCTTGAGCAGGCGGGCCGGGGTGGAGGCCTCCGGCGAAAGGAACGCCACGCCCACGGAGGAACTGATGCGGGCCTCGCCTTCCTTCAGGAAAAACGGCTCGCGGATCGCCCCGAGAACGCATTCGGCCGCCCGCAGGACATCCTTCTCAGCCTGATCAATGAGCAGCACGGCAAACTCGTCGCCGCCCATGCGCCCGAGGATGCCCCGATCGCCGACACAGGCCTGCAACCGGGCCGCGCCCTGCACAAGCAGTTCATCGCCCGCGGCATGCCCAAGCGTATCGTTGACTTCCTTGAACCGATCAAAGTCGATCAACAGCAGGGCCAGCCCTGATCCGCATTCGAGCGCGCTCCCGCAAGCCTTGCGGAGCATCTCCTCAAATAGGGCACGGTTCGGCAGCCCGGTCAGCGGATCCTGACGGGCCTGCGCCAGCGCGCTCCTGGTTGAAAACAGCTTTTCAATCAGGTCTTCCAACTGGAATTCCCGGACTTCCTTCTGCACGATGAGCGTGCCGATCTGCTCAGCCAGCCGGGCCACGGAAGGCGGAACGGACGGATCACTCGTATACCGGAACAAGGCGCGCACCTGTTCGGCATCCCCCCAGACGATGGCTTTGACGATCCGGGCCATGTCGTTGAGGCAAGATTCGTAATCATGCTTCACGTCAGCCCCGCAGCTACAGCGTTGTCGCCAGCCCGGCACTCGGGGCCGGTTCCAGCGGCAAGCCGGACAAATACCGCCGCACCATGTCGAGCGCGGTGCCCGCGGCACGATCCCGAAGCCAATCACGGCCATGAACCCGCCCGGGGGGCGTCATCTTGCGGACCCACGTCCGCCTGCCGTCGCTGAGCGCAATGTAGATGAGCCCCACAGGCTTTTCCGGCGTCCCCCCGGTCGGCCCGGCAACGCCGGTAATCCCGACACCGAGATCGCTGCCCGCCACTCCGCGCACGCCTTCGGCCATAGCCAGCGCCACGGGTTCGCTCACGGCCCCGTGTTCCTCAAGCATGGCGGCGGGCACGCCGAGCAACTTCGTCTTCGCTTCGTTGGCGTAGGTCACAAGGCCCATGCCGAACACCTGCGACGCGCCGGAAACATCGGTAAGCCGCTTGGCCACCAGACCGCCCGTACAGGATTCGGCGGTGGCCAGATGCAGCCCCCGCTCGCCGAGCAGGCGCACGACGACGCTCTCCAGATTGTCCACGTCCACGCCGTACACGACATCCCCGTAGCGGCGGCAGATTTCTTCGACCACCGGGCGGCACAGCGCCTCGGCCGCGCCTTCGCTCTCGGCCCGCGCCGTGACCCGCACGAACATCTCGTTTTCCTTCGCATAGGTCGCCGCCGTCGGGTTCGCCGCGTCGGTCAGATCCGCGATCTTCAACGCGCCCGCCCCCTCGCCGAGCCCAAAGGTGCGGATCATGCACGAGTGGATGACCGCGTGGCTCCCCTTCTTCAGGAAGGGGACGACATAGCGCTGGAGCATGGGGACCAGCTCGGAAGGCGGGCCCGGCAGCATGACGATCACCTTGCCGGACGCCGTCCGCACGCCGCAGCCCGGCGCCGTCCCGATGTCGTTGGGGAACACGGTCGCGCCCTCGGGCAGCATGGCCTGCTTGCGCTGGTTCTCGCCCATCGCCGGACGCCCCTTGAAGTAGCTTTCCAGACGGCGCAGGCTGTCCTCATGAAGCTTCAGCGGGGCCCCAGCCACGCTGGCAATGGTTTCCTTGGTCAGGTCGTCGTCCGTGGGGCCCAAGCCGCCCGTCGTGATGACCACATCGCTGCGGCCCAGGGCCTCTTCCAGCGCGTCACGCAACCGTCCCGGATTGTCGCCCACAGTACAGGCGAACAGCAGGTTAACGCCGATGGCGGAAAGCTCGCGCGCGACGAACGCCGCGTCCGTATTGATCGTATGCCCGAGCAAAAGCTCGGTCCCTACCGAAATGATTTCAGCATTCATGGCAAACCCGGTTGTTCAGAAATGACTTTGGGAGGGGGAGGCCCTTTGGGAAAAGGAGGCCTTCCCCTCCCAAAGACCAGCTGGCGCGATCCGCGCCCACCCCATCCCCTAAAACCTTTCCCTTGCGGTTACAACAAAAGTTTCCGGGGAGGCATCGGGAGGGAACCTGCCGGCAGG
>USCL01000005.1 GCA_900553145.1 uncultured Desulfovibrio sp. | reverse complement strand
GAACTGGAACTTGAGCTTCGGGATCGTTTTGGCGTTTTGCCGCAACCGCTGGAAGTCTTTATGGCGGTATTGGGGCTGAAGCAGTTCTTGAGCGGCGCTCAGGCATTGAAGGCGGATGTATATGAAGATCGGCTCCGCGTTCTGTGGGATGAGAAGCAGAATGCCATTGCCCCCGAGAAACTGGTACCGTTCTTGAGCGCGCAAAAAGGCAATGCCAAATTGATTCCCCCTTCAAGCCTTGAACTAAAGCTGGATACGCAACTGCCTACCCCGCGCAGGCTGGATGCCGCCAGGCTGGCGCTGGGGACGCTTTTGGCTGACTGATCCGCCGGGGGCGTTAGAAAGTCCCGGCGTTGCAAGTTGGCGAGAATCAGCGTATCTTGCCAAAAAATTGTCGCACAGACAGCACATCAAAAAAGTTTTCCGTTGAGCCGGACGTGCCTTGAGAGACGTCCCGCCCGAGGAAATCTTTTTGTGTGTTCGGTGTTACGAAAACAAAGCCGGGTGTGCTTCACCCCCAGAGCCAGAATGTCAAGGAGCATAGCGTGCGCATCGTCAGTACCGCTTTTCTTTTTCTGTTTTTGATTACGTCTCCCGTACACGCCGCCATCAATGGCGTTGCCGCTGTTGTGAACGGCGAAATGATAACGGCGTTTGACTTGCAGGCCGAAACCGCCCCTGAAGCCATGCGCCGGGGGTTGAATCCGAAAGATCCCAAGCAGGCCGCCGCAATTGAAGAACTGAGCAAGGCGACGCTGGAGCGCATGATCAACAACATTATCCTGACGCAGGAAGCCCAGCGCCTCAAAATTTCGGTGAGCGACGGCGAAGTGGATAATGAAGTGCAGCAGATCATGTCGCGCAACAAAATGACGCCGGAGGAATTTCAGCGTCAGCTTCAGATTCAGCGCACGACTGAGAAGGATTTCCGCGAGCGTATCCGCAGCGGCCTTTTGCGAAACCGTCTCCTCGCCAACATGGTTGGTCGCAAGGTCATTGTAACAAAAGAAGAAATTGCCGATTACTATAATCAGCATAAGCAGACGTTCATGAACAATCAGAAAGTCCGTTTTGCGGTTATCGTATATCCGCCGACGGAAAACGCCGAAGCGCAGGCCGCCCGTATCCGCAGCGGCAAACTTTCCTTTGAACAGGCCGCACGTCAGCTTTCGGTTGGGCCTCGCGCTCAAGAGGGCGGTGATGTGGGCGTCGTGGATTGGAATAGCCTTGACCCCACATGGCAGGATCGCCTTTCCCAGCTCAGCCCGGGGGATGTATCCGGACTGTTTGACGTTAATAATGGTTTGAAAGGACAGCTGAAACTTCTCTCCATGGAGTCCGGGGACGGGCAGACGCTGGAGGAAGCCACGCCCCAGATCGAAAGGATTCTGCGCGAACCGAAGCTCCAGGAGCGCTTCCGCGAATACAGCGAGCAGCTCCGCAAGCGGGCCGTAGTTGAGATCCGCTAATCGCTATCCCTTTTTTATTCGATTTCCGAAAGGTACACAGCATGGAAGAGACGGAAACTGTTTTGACGCTGGCAGACTTTGGAGCCCTGCTTCATGAGAAGCGCATGCAAAAAGGGCTGACGGAAGAAACTGTCGCCGCGCAACTCAAGATCACCTCTCGGTTGGTTAAAGCCATTGAAGAAGGCGACATGGATTCCATGCCGCATGCCGTGTATGCTCGGGGGTTCATCCGGGCGTATGCGAAGCTTCTTGCCGTCGACGAGAGTGTCACTCATGCCGCGTGCGCGCTGCTCAAAGATCCGGAAGAAGAACTGCGCGAGCAGGAAATCCGCGTCGTCCCCGCAGCGGCACGCCGTGAAGTCCGCGTGCCCTGGCTTGCCATCCTGTTGTGCGCTTTGTTTCTTGCCAGCGGCGCGTGGTATTTCCGGGATGTCATCCCCGGGCTTTCGGCGAATACGGCCAGCCATGAAGACACAGCCGCCCCGGCTGTGTCTTCTCCAGCCGTTCCCGAAGAGTCCCCCGCCGCCACGCCCGCCGTCCCTGTGGAACCATCCGTGAATGCAACGCTTCCTGCGGTATCGGAGGAGCCGCTCATTCTGGGGGGGACACCTCTCCCCGCCGAGAATGAAGCGGCGTCTGTCACTCAGGGGCCCCTTCCAGCTACTGGGCACCGTATTCTGTTGACGGCGCAGGGAGATTGCTGGGTTTCGACGACCGCAGACGGCAAAAACAGCCAGCGTGTCATGCACAAAGGGGATACCCTGAATGTCGACTTTCAGGAAAAACTGGTCATGAAGCTTGGCAATGCAGGAGCCATGCTGATCGCGTATGACGGTAACGAACTGCCGCCTGTGGGAAAAATCGGTCAGGTCAAGACCGTCACGTTCCCCAATGACGCTCAGAACTGATGTATGGAATGGTCCGACACGGCCCTCGTTTTGGGGGTAGGGCGTTTTCGGGAATCGGACCTTTGGCTGCGCATGCTGACGCGTCGCCACGGTATCGTGTCGGCGTTTGCTTTCGGCGGCAGCCGGAGCCGCAAACGGTTCTGCGGCTGCTTGGATCTTTTCAACGAACTCCAGATCAGCACCAAGACGACCCGAAACGGGATGTACCTTTCTTTGCAGGAAGGCAGCCTTATCCGGGGGCCCCGGCGTTTGCGGACTGATTGGAATCGGCTGGGCATGTTTATGAACTGCGTCCGGTTCGTCGAAGCGCTTGGCGTTCCGACGGATGGCGCCGCCGGTGTCTTCCTGTTGCTGAAGGACACGCTGGAAGTCCTGGAACAATCTGAAACGATTCAAGATATCCTTCCGGTACTTTTCCGGTTGCGCCTGGCATCCCAGCAGGGGGATGCTCCCGCGTTAGGCGCGTGTGTTTCTTGTGGGAAAAAAGATTTGGGCCATGCCGGGTTTCTGGTTTCCGAAGGGACCGTTGTTTGTCCGGACTGTGCTTCCGGGCGAGGAAATATTGTGGAAATCAGCGGCAAAAGCCTTGACGTTTTGCGCCAAGTACAGGAAGTATCACCCCTGCATTGGCATTTTTTAACGTCCGGCCCTCAGGAAGGGGCGGATGAGGTATTGCTCCCGGCGGAACGGCGTGAGTGCGCGAGAGCGGTGGATGGCTTTGTGCAGTATCATTTGGGTCTGACTTGGGACAGAGGGCGTTTCCGGCGAGTCTAAGCCGGGGAAGAGCTTTTCTCCTGAAAAAACAGTTTGATTGGGCTGATTTTCAGGGAGTGCGCCCCCGTCCAGTGAGTGCCGCTATTGTTATGGAGGAAGCATGTATTTTCAGGATGTGATTCTCACTCTGCAGCGCTATTGGGCGAGCAGGGGATGCGTCGTCGCTCAGCCGATGGATATAGAATGTGGTGCCGGCACGTTTAACCCGTCGACGTTTCTTCGGGTTATTGGCCCGGAGCCGTGGCGCGTGGCCTATGTGGAGCCCTCGCGGCGTCCCACGGATGGCCGGTATGGTGAAAACCCCAACCGGCTCCAGCATTATTTCCAGTTTCAAGTCATCTTGAAGCCTTCGCCTGACGATGTGCAGGATCTCTATCTTGGCAGTCTCCGTGCCCTAGGCATCCATCAGGAAGAGCATGACATCCGTTTTGTGGAAGACGACTGGGAATCTCCGACCCTCGGCGCATGGGGGCTCGGTTGGGAAGTATGGCTGAACGGCATGGAAGTGTCGCAGTTCACCTATTTCCAGCAGGTCGGCGGGATCGATCTTTCGCCCGTCAGTGCGGAGCTCACCTATGGTCTGGAACGCCTGACCATGTACCTGCAGGGGAAGGATTCCGTCTACGATATCCAGTGGAACGAACATGTGACCTACGGCCAGATCTACCACCAGAACGAAGTCGAGCAATCGCGCTATAATTTTGATGAAAGCGACGCCGCCATGCACCGCGAACACTTTGACCAGTTCGAGGCCGAGTGTCTGCGCCTTGCCGGGCAGGGGCTGCTCTGGCCCGCATATGATTATTGTTTGAAATGCTCCCATACGTTTAACTTGTTGGACGCGCGCGGGGCTATCTCCATTACGGAACGTACCGGATATATCGGGCGCGTGCGCACGTTGGCTTCGTCCGTTGCCCATCTGTATGCGGAGCAGCGCAAGGAAATGGGGTATCCCATGCTCGGAGGGAACCGGTAATGTCCACCTTTGTTCTTGAAATCGGCACGGAAGAACTGCCGGCTCGTTTTTTGGCCAACCTTGAAAAGGAATTGGCGGATCGGTTCACGCTCGGGCTCGAAGAGGCCGGGTATGCTTTTTCCCGTATCGATACCTGCGCTACGCCGCGCCGGTCGGTGGTCATTGTGGAAGGCTTGGAAGATATCCAGCCCGTCAAGGAAGAGCTGGTCATGGGGCCGCCCGCCCGCATTGCTTTCGATGCCGAAGGGAAGCCCACCAAAGCCGCTCAGGGGTTTGCCAAGACGCTTGGCATTGATGTTGCCGCCCTGAGCAGGACGCAGACCGAGAAAGGCGAATACCTTTCCGGGATGAAGAAAACCGGCGGCGTGCCCACGCTGGATGTGCTCGCCGGTTTGTGCCCGTCTGTTATTGCGGCGCTGCCTTTTGCGAAACGTATGCGCTGGGGAGACGGCGATTTTGCATTTGCCCGCCCCATCCGTTGGATTCTTGCGCTGCTGGGCGATGTCGTCGTCCCGTTTGAGGTCGGCAGGGTGGCTTCCGGGCGGGTGACGCAGGGGCACCGGGTGCTTGGCCCCGGCCCGTTCACGATCAAGACCGCGGCCGATTATGTCCCCACCATTGTAAAGGAAGGGGCTGTCCAGCTGAAGGCAGGCGAGCGGCGTGCCTATATCGTCAGCGAAGGGAACAGAAACGCGGAAGCGGCCAACGGCAAGATCATTTGGATCGACGGGCTGCTTGATGAAGTTCAAGGGCTGGTTGAATGTCCCGTACCGTTGTTGGGTGACTTTGCTCCCTCCTTCCTTGAACTGCCCCGTGAAGTGCTGTTGACCAGCATGCAGGAACACCAGAAAAGCTTTGGCGTGGAAGATGCCTCAGGCAATCTCATGCCGCACTTCCTGACTGTCCTGAACCTGCACCCCAAAGATCTTTCCCTCGTCAAAAAGGGATGGGAACGAGTGCTCCGTGCCCGCCTTGAAGACGGACGCTTCTTCTGGAAGACCGATCTCGAGACCTCTTTTGACGAATGGCTGGAAGCGCTTGATGCGGTTACGTTCCTTGCTCCTCTGGGAAGCATGGGTGAAAAGACGCGCCGTATCAGCGCGCTGTGCCGCTGGCTTGCCGAAAAGGTGCAGCAGGATCCCGAACAGGCCGCACGGGCAGGGCGTCTTTCCAAGGCGGATCTGGTGTCCGCCATGGTTGGCGAATTTGATACGTTGCAGGGTATCATGGGCGGGATTTATGCCCGCAAGAAAGGGGAAACGGAAGCTGTCGCCGCGGCTCTTGCCGAACAATATCTGCCCTCCGGTCCCGATTCGCCCGTTCCGGCTACGGAGCTTGGTTCCATTCTGTCCATCGCGGACAAGGTGGATACGCTTGTAGGCTGTTTCGGCCTGGGAATGATTCCTACAGGCGCGGCCGATCCCTATGCCCTCCGGCGTTGTGCGCTCGGTATTACCCGCATCATGCTTGAGCGGGGGTATCGTTTCGACGTCAAGGAACTGTTCGAGGAAGCGCAGAACCTGTACGGCGATCGGAAATGGAAACTGGCCCCTGCCGAAGCAATCGCTAAGCTGAATGGATTCTTCATTGCCCGCGTAAAGAACTCTTTTCTGACGCAAGGCAAGGAGACGCTGCTTGTCGAGGCTGTAACCGCCGTCGCCCCCGACAATGTGTGGGCTCTCGGCCAGCGTCTCGATGCTCTGGAAGCGATGAGCCGGAAGGATGACTTCCCACAGGCTGCGCAGACGTTCAAACGCGTCGCCAATATCATCCGTAAGCAAGGGCATGAAGCCGGCGTGGCCCTTGAGGGTACGTGGAAGCCAGAACTGCTGCAGGAACCGGCGGAGAAAGCGCTTGCGGAAGCTTTGGAAAAGATGTTCGCCGCGTTTGAAACCGCATGGGCGGCTGACGACTTTGACGCGCTTTTCTCCATGCTGGCCGCGTTGCGCCCGGCTGTGGATGATCTTTTTGATAAAGTTATGGTCATGTGCGAGGATCAGGATCTTCGCGCCAACCGCCTGAACATGCTTAAGGCTTTGACCTTGCGTATGGATCGGCTTGCCGATTTTTCGGCGCTCCAACTCTAGCCCCACATGCCTCCTCGGCAGGTCCGGCTGGGGAGGCATCGCCATAACGCATTCGGAACGGTTTTGCGCGGCTGCACGGGAAGTGTCCTTCCTGAAAAAAACTTGACTGAATACGTAAAAAAAGATAAGGACATCAATTCAAACCGCAACCACGCCGCGTCTTCAGACGCAGCAAGACGTACCCCGGAGGGAAATCGTGGCCAACCACAAGTCTGCTATCAAGCGTCATAAGCAGAGCGTGAAGCGCGCTGCTCGCAATCGTACCGTCAAGACCCGCATCAAGAATGTGGTGAAATCTGTTCGCGCCGCCATCAAGGCCGATGATCAGGCTGCCG
This sequence comes from uncultured Desulfovibrio sp., assembly GCA_900553145.1. GTDB lineage: Bacteria > Desulfobacterota > Desulfovibrionia > Desulfovibrionales > Desulfovibrionaceae > Bilophila. The sequence continues at coordinate 27,775 of USCL01000005.1, read as the reverse complement.
CTACGCAGCTCCTGAGCACTGCCACTTCTTCCTTGGATAAGGCCGCCACGAAGGGCGTCATCCATTGGAAGAAGGCCGCCCGCAAGATTTCTCGCCTTGCCAAGGCTCTCAACGCTGCCAAAGCCGCCGCGTAACGTATCTGTTTTCTGATGCAAAAAAGGAAGAGGATTGCTCCTCTTCCTTTTTTTATGTGCTGTCTCCCAGAAAGCTCAGCTTTCGATGCCGGCCATACGCGCCAATTCTTTTTTCCGGTTCTCTTCGTCCAGACGGACGCATTGCGTAAACGTCTTGCTGTCTTTGACTTCCTTGGTCACGTGGAAGTGACGGAACGCTCTGGAGGCAAGCTGGGGCCAGTGCGTAATCAAAAGCATTTGGCGACGCTGGGCAAGGGCTTCAAGCTGTTCCGCGACTTTGTTCAGAGTGAGCCCGCCGACGCCGGCGTCCACTTCGTCAAAAATAAGCGTAGCCTCTTCGTCGTGATCCTGCACGGAAACGACCGCGAGCATGAACCGGGACAGTTCGCCACCCGATGCTATCTTATCCAGAGGCTGGGGTTGCTGGCCGGGGTTGGGGGACCACAAAAGCCTGACGCGGTCTTCCACGCATCCGGGGAACAGCTCCACCTCCGACCAGTCTGCAATCACGCGGACGTATTGTGAAAAACCCAATCCCTGCAACTCATATTCCAGTTTTTGGGTGAAAGATTCTCCAGCCTTCCGGCGTTCGGGGTTCAACAATGCCAACGCACTCGCGAGTTGCTCCTGAAGCTGTTTTTCCTGTTTTTCAACTTGCCGGATGTCCAGCGTACAGGCATCAAGGAACGAAAGGTTGTCTTGAATTTCTTCTCTGAGGGCAAGGATTTCTGGAAGGGTCCGATGGAGCTTGCGCTTGAGTTGGGCCAGTTCGAAAAGCCGGGCTTCGATTTGTTCCGGATCGATGTCCGCCTGAGGGAGGGGAGGGCGGCGCAGCTTCCGTTCCAGTTCCGTAACCGTCTGACGGAAAGATACCGTTCCTTCAAGATAGGCGGCCATATCCTCGTCGTCTCCAGCCAGCAGTTCCAGCGCCCGTTCCAAATGGCCGATCTGTTCAAGCAGGCCCGTTTCCTCGCCGCGCAGGAGCATTTGCGCCCGTTCGTAATGCCGCCTCACCTGCTCGGTACCGCGCCATTCGGCGCGCATGGCTTCAAGCCGCTCCTCCTCGCCTTCCGCCGGAGAAACTTTTTCGATCTCCGCGAGGTGCATTTCCAGCAGTTCCCGGCGATCCGCAAGATCCCTGAAACGGATCCGGAGCGCTTCCTTACGTTCGGCCGCTTCCTTGAGCCCTCTCAGCAGAGTGCTACGTGTTGCCACAAGGTCGGGCCGGTTCATCCAGTCGTCGATCAGCTTGGCCTGAAAATTCGGCTGGAGCAGTTTTTGCTGACCATGCTGGCTCGTATGGACGAGGAGGGTTGAACGCAGTTCTTTAATGGTTTCTTGGGAGGCCAAGGTGTCGTTGATGAACAGGCGGCTGCGCCCGGTTTCCGCGATCAGCTCTCTGCGGACGATGAATTCTTCTCCGGAACGCATGAAAAGGGCTTCAACCTGAGCCCGCTCCTTTCCCGGGCGGACCATGTCCGCGCCGAGTTTCTCCCCCATAAGGAAGTTGAGCGCTTTCAGGATAAAGCTTTTCCCTGCCCCTGTTTCACCGGTGAGGACGTTCATGCCCGAGGCAAATTCCAGCTCCATGTCGGATATCAGGGCGAGATCACGAATATGCAAATATTCAAGCATAATAAGGAATACTCGTAACGAAGAAAGGTCAGGACTTGCCGAAGCCGTACACAGGCTCCATCGTGAACGAGGGATACCATAGGGGGATTACCCGAATGATGCAAGCCGCAGGAGGATTGGAAACAGGTTTGCAAATTACCGTTTGAGCCGGGGATCGAGCGTGTCCCGCAGGCTTTCTCCCAACAGGTTGTACCCCAGTACGGTAATCAGAATGGCAAGCCCCGGATAGAGCGACAGCCATGGGGCGATTTCGAGGACATCCTTGCCCTCCATCAGCATGTTCCCCCAACTGGGATCCGGGGGCTGGACGCCGAGCCCGAGGAAGCTGAGCGATGACTCCACAAGAATGGCCCCGGCAATGCCGAGAGTGGCGGAAACAAGAACCGGGGTGAGCGCATTGGGGAGGATATGCATAACCATGATGCGGAAAGGGCGGGTACCTGCCAGCCGTGCGGCTGCCACAAAATCCCGCTCACGCAGGGAGAGGGTTTCCGCGCGGACCAGCCGGGCTACGCCCATCCACGAAGTCAGCCCGATGACGACCATGATGGTGTTGAGGCTTGGTTCCAAAAACGCAATAACGGCAAGGATAAGGAAAAAGGAAGGGAAACACAGCATCACGTCGACGCCGCGCATGATGATTTCATCGACGATTCCCCTGAAATATCCCGCGAGCAGCCCCAAGGCAATGCCTATGGCTATGGAGATGCTCACGGAAACGAAGCCCACCCAAAGGGAAACGCGTGCGCCGTAGAGAAGGCGTGACAGCACGTCCCGTCCCAAAGCATCCGTCCCCAAGGGAAATTGTGAGCTTGGCGGCTCCAAAATGGACTTGAGGTGCAGCGCCGTGGGATCATAGGGCGCAAGCCACGGAGCGAGCAGGGCGGCTATGGACATGATGATGACAATGCCTAGCCCGACATAAAGCATCCCGCGCCGGGAAAGGGCCGCGCCGAGACGTTTGCAGAGCGGGGTCAAGAGCGTTTTTTCTGCGGTCATTGGCGTTTCCCCTGAGCGCGGATCCGGGGGTCGGCCAGACCGTACCCGATATCCGCGAGCATATTGCCCGCGAGCGTGAGCACGGCGCCGAGCACCAGATTTCCCATGATCAAGGGATAGTCCCTTGCCATGACCGCGGCATAGAAAAGTTGCCCCAGACCGGGCAGGGCAAATATGGTTTCAATGATGACGCTGCCCCCGATGAGGCCGGGCACGGAAAGGCCAAGCAAGGTAATGACCGGAAGGAGCGCATTGCGCAGCGCATGCCGGAAAATGACCACGCGTGCGGGGAGCCCTTTGGCCTTGGCGGTAAGGATGAAGTCCTGCCGCAAGACTTCCAGCATGGATGAACGCATAAAGCGGGACATGCCGGCAACGCTTCCCACAGTGATCACGGTAATGGGCAATACGAGATGTCTGCCCAGATCCGTCAGCTTGCCCCAAAAGGACAGCGATTCATAATCAAGGGACATCAATCCTGAGATAGGCAGCCATTGATGCTCCAGCCCCGTATACAGCATGAGGAGCAGCGCCAGCCAAAAACCCGGCATGGCGAACCCCAGGAAGACAAGAACCGTCATCCCCTTGTCGAACAACGAGCCCTGTTTCCATGCGGAAATGACCCCGATGGGGATGGCGATAAGCAATGTCAGCAGAAGCGAAATGACGTTGATGCCGATGGTCAACGGGAGACGTTCCGTTATTTTTTCTATGACGGGGCGGGCGTCGCTGGACATGGAGTTCCCGAAATCGAGCTGTATGATCCGCGACAGCCAATCGAAATACTGGACGTACAACGGGCGATCGATGCCGTAAAGCGCCTCAAGGCGGGCCCGCGCCGCTTCCCCCGCAAGGGGGTTGAGGGTCGTCTGCATGTCAGTCGGCGTCCCCGGAGCCAGATGGATAACGAAGAAGCTGACGAGCGTGATCCCCCACAGCACCAGAAGCATCCAGATTGTTTTGCGAACGCAGCGCAGAATAAAAGACGTTGTCTCGTTCGTGAACATGGTCGCCTCCAGCGCCGTGGGCTATGCCTGCTGACTCATCCATGCGGACATGTCTTGAACTTCCTTGCCCCAAAGGCTGGAAAGACGGATATCCAGAAACTGCTTGTAACAAGCGTCAAAAAGCCCAAGGCAGAGTTCCATCAGGTACATTTTTTCAAGGAAGGCGGCATCGGGATCATCGTCCTCTTCCCTTTCCACTTTGGGCGTCTTGAAACTGCCAAAAGAAAAATCCTCAGCTTTTACACTGGATTGCCATGCAAGTTCTTCCCGTTCAAAACGGACAAGGGCCCGCGTCACCTTTTTGCCCGTGCGCAGACCGAGGCGGACTTCTCGCAGCTGCGAGAGGGAACCGGATACGGAGGCCGTTTCCAGGTTATCTCCCTCACCTCCCTGAACAACGATCCGCTGCTCAAGGTTCAAGGAGAAAGGGACTCCTTCTTTGTCTTTAAAGCCCATAGGTTGCGTTTCACTGCGAAACCAGAGCCACGTCAGGAATTCTTGGCCGAGCACCATGTCAGTCGTCTGGCCGAGATAAGGTTCATTCATTGTCGGCCTCTTATATAAAGCTGGTGGGTTCAAGATCGTCCAAGCGCGCCAAGGTTTTCTCGTCCAGCATGGAAGCGGCCAAGGCGAACGGGGTCAACGGTTCCAGATGAAGATCAAAAGTCAATGTAAAATGGTTCATGAAAAGTTCAATGAGTTTTGTTTGCGTCGACGCCAGGTAGACGATGTTCGTATCAGTCGCCCAAGCCACATCAAACACGGCGGGAATGGGCAAAAAACGTCCCATGAGACGAAGTTTGACCTGATCCTTGAGTTCATTTTTCCGATCCCGGGCAATGAACTTCTTCCCTTGCTCCTTGATGCGGGCTTCTTCCTCACGGAGTGCGATCGTGACATATTTTTTTAAAACCGCAGGGGGGATCCTGCGCGTGTCCAGACGAAGCGCGAAGGCGAGGTAGGCTCCTTTTTCCGGCGGGGCAGAGCGCCATTGCGTATCAAGCATATCTTCAAAACTTGTCCATCCCCATCCCCGTTCCTCGGCGATGTCGTCGATGTCCTGAAAGGCGAACTGCCTGAGTTTTGAGGGGATCTCCATCCAGAGTTCTTTGGGGACCGGTTCCGTAATTCTGAACCGGGTAAAGCTGCAGCTAGCACCAAGAATGCCCATGAGCGTGTCCTTAGCAAGAGGGTAACGAAAGAAGGTATTTTTACGCTAAGGATGTGTCTTGTGGCAAGCGTAAATGACGCATAATGGAAATTATGTAAACTTATATTTCCCACACATATCACACAATCCACACGGCGCCAATCCCCCCACCCCAAAAAACATCCCTCTTCACCGGAATAACCTCTAAATGGCGGACAACGCCTTCAATGCCGCCATGCCGCATAAAACGCCCGTACAGCCCATAATGCGTCCCAAGACGTTCACGGCAATGCCCGAGCCAATACGCGGGAAAATCCAGATTCCTTTCCGGCAGTTTGTAATCCACCAGCAGGACGCTTCCAAACCGCTGCTGCGCCGCTCTCACCAGCTTTAAGCCTTCCCCGAAAGGCATTTGGTGCAGCAGGCAGACGAAAACGGCGTTCTCCCCTGCCCTTGCGTCGCCCCAGAAGGCTTGCGGGCTATAATAGATACAGGCCGCGTTCAGCCCGTTCCGTGAACCGAAATGCCGGATGTCCCGCTGGAGCGAGGGGTGAAGGAAGTCAGCCACAGGAGTTCCTTACGGCCGAGAACTGGTTCAACAGATACGCCGTCACGGGTTTGAGTTCGGGTGCGTCAGGCAATCCTTGAAGGACTTCTTGAAGAAAACCGGACGCCACACATGTCTTTTTTGAAGACGGAAAGTGGAGATCATGAATCCATGACCCAAGCAATATTCTAAAATCATTCACATAATGAAGGTCGCAATAGCTCGGGATGCCTCCGGAAAGGACTGTGTCCACAATGGATTGCGACCATAATTGAGGGGCATCCTGAACCCGGAGGACGACATCGCGTGTCGGTATGGGGCGGGAGAGATGCTGTGCCATGATCCGCATGATATCCAGCTTGTCCGCATCCCGGACGACATGCGTAACGGTGAGATACGGTTCCGGTAAGGCGGGGAGCGCATATCGATTGTGCAAGGCAATGGCCGTAAGTACCCATTTGCGGATAGGCCGGGGTTCGTCGGCTAGGAATTGCTCTTTCTTTACGACATGGACGCCAAGGTAGCCGTGGTTTTCAGACTCGGCATCGCTGAATGTGCGCCAGCGGACATATTGGGGGAAACGCCCCGTATCATGGTAAAGCGCCGCAAGCAGGGCCGCCCTCCCCTCCTGGGCCTCAAGCCGCTCCTGCGCGACGATGGCACGGGCGTGGGCCAGAACTTTATACGTATGTTCCCGTTTGAGCCGGAGCATGTCCCCGGGGTGTTCGCGCAGGTACATGGAGGCAAACGTTTCGAAGAATGCTTCGTGCCTTCTGATGTCGTCCCAAGCCGTAGGTGTATTGTTTTCATAGGCATGCATCATGGAGTCGTTCATACTCCGAAGCGCGGCATTCGACAAGCAGCTATTATAGGTTGTCCTATTATAACCTTTCAAGAAAGGTTCATTGTGCCTACCCTCGTCTTTTGATAGGCTTATCCCCATACCACTTCACCCCTTTCCCATGGGATTGTTTCATGTCTGAATTTGTGCATCTCCATTGCCATACTGAGTACAGCCTTCTCGACGGCGCGATTCGTTTAAACGATTTGTGCGCACGCGCCAAAGATTTCGGGATGCCGGCCGCAGCCATTACCGATCACGGCAACCTGTACGGCGCAGCGTATTTTTATACGACCTGCAAGAGCTACGGCATCAAGCCCGTCATAGGGTGCGAAGTCTATGTCACTAAGGATCACCGGGACAAGGAGTCGGAATTCTCCCGTGTCCGGCACCATTTGATTTTACTCGCGAAGAACAACGAGGGGTACCACAACCTGGTACGCCTTGTCTCCAAAGGCTTTCTGGACGGTTTCCATTATAAGCCTCGCGTGGACAAGGCTCTGCTCCGTCAGCATAGCGAAGGGCTGATTGCGCTTTCCGCGTGCCTTGCCGGTGAAATCCCGCGTACCCTGATGGGAGCCAACAAGCTGATTGCGGACGGCGGGACGTTTGACGACGCCATCCGGCAAACGCAAGAGTACATGGACATCTATGACGGGCGTTTCTATCTGGAAGTCCAGGCGAATACGCTGCCCGATCAGGCCGCGCTGAACACGAAACTGCTGGAGCTTGCGGAGCATACCAAGGTTCCCTTGGTCGCGACGAATGACTGCCATTACCTTAATGCGGACGACGTGGAGGCCCATGACGTCCTGCTGTGCATCCAGACACAGGCAAAAGTCAATGATGCTAAACGGATGCGTTTTGAAGCGCGCGATCTGTATTACAAGTCCGCCGAGGAGATGGAGCAGACGTTCAAGCATATCCCCGAAGCCCTCTCCAATACGGTTCGCATCGCTGAAGAATGCCATGTGGAGATGGATTTTTCCCATCACTACTTCCCGGTATACGAACTCCCGGAAGGCATGACGCTGTCGACGGAATTCCAGCGCCTTGCGCGCGAGGGGCTTAAGCAGCGTTTGGAGATGCATCCGGATCGGGACACGCTGGATCACCAGATCTACTGGGATCGTCTCGAGATGGAGCTGAAAGTCATCTGCGAGATGGGATTCCCGGGGTATTTCCTGATCGTGCAGGACTTCATCAACTGGGCAAAGGGGAATGACATCCCCGTCGGCCCCGGCCGTGGTTCCGCGGCCGGTTCGATCGTCGCGTGGGCCCTGCGTATCACAAACCTTGACCCCCTCCCCTACAACCTCATTTTTGAACGCTTCCTGAATATCGAGCGCGTCAGCCTGCCCGATATCGACGTCGACTTCTGCGAAGACAAGCGTACCCGCGTTATCCAATACGTGAGCCAGAAATACGGCATCGATTCCGTATCGCAGATCACGACGTTCGGGAAAATGAAAGCCAAGGCGGTGGTCCGCGATGTCGGGCGTGCGCTCGACCTGTCTTTCAAGGAAACCGACCGTATCGCCAAGCTCATTCCCGATGATCTCAAGATGACCATCAAGAAGGCGCTGGATGCGGAACCAGAGTTGGCGACCCTGTACAAGGAAGATCAGATTATCCGTAAGCTGATCGATATTTCCATGCGTCTGGAGGGGCTGTCCCGCCATGCTTCGACGCACGCCGCGGGCGTTGTGGTTTCCGACAAGCCGATGGATGAGTATCTCCCCATCTATCGGGGGAAAAAGGGCGAACTTGTCACTCAGTTCGACATGAAGATGGTCGAGAAAGTGGGGCTTGTGAAGTTCGACTTCCTTGGCCTGCGGACCATGACCCTGATTGACAACACCCTGAAAGCCATTGAGGAACAGGGGAAGACGGCTCCAAACCTCGATATCCTCCCTCTGACGGACCCCGATACCTACGATGTCTTTTCCCGCGGCGACACGGACGGCGTGTTTCAGGTGGAAAGCTCGGGCATGCGCCAGTATCTGCGCATGCTCCGCCCGAACTGCTTTGAAGACATCATCGCCATGTTGGCCCTTTACCGCCCCGGCCCGCTCGGTTCCGGCATGGTCGACGAATTCATCAAACGTAAGCACGGGGAAGTGGACGTCACCTATCCGTTGCCGTCGTTGGAAGGCTGCCTGAAAGACACTTACGGCGTTATCGTCTATCAGGAACAGGTCATGCAGATTGCGCAGATTGTCGCCGGGTACACGCTTGGCGGCGCAGACCTACTCCGGCGCGCGATGGGTAAGAAAAACGCCGAAGCCATGGCCAAAGAGCGGACCCTTTTTGTGGATGGTGCGATCAAAAACGGCACCAGCAAGGAAAAGGCGACGGAAATCTTTGACTTGATGGAAAAATTCGCGGAGTACGGCTTCAACAAATCGCACTCCGCCGCGTATGCGCTCATTTCTTACCACACGGCGTACTTGAAGACCCACCATAAGGTGGAATTCATGGCCGCCCTGCTCACTTCGGAAATCGGCAACCAGGACAAGATCCTTAAGTATATCGCCGCCTGTAAGGACAACGATATTGAAGTCCGCCAGCCCGATGTGCAGGTCAGCCGCCGCGAATTCATCGTGCGCGACGAGGCGGTCGTTTACGGTTTGGGCGGGATCAAGAACGTCGGTGATGAAGCCATTCGCGAAATCGTCGCCGCCCGTGAAAAAGACGGCCCCTTCCACTCGTTTTTGGATTTGTGCATCCGCGTCAATCTGCGGAAGGTCACGAAACGAGTTTTGGAAAGCCTCATCAAAGGCGGTGCGCTGGACTGCTTCGGCTGTTCCCGTGCCGCCATGTTTGCCGCCATCGACCCGGTTGTTGCCCGTGCCCAGAAGAAAAACAAGGAAAAGCAATCCAATCAAATATCCTTGTTGACGCTTGCCCCGAAAAAGGCGGAAGAAAGCCCCGTTTCGGGGATGGGTTTCTCGTGTGAAGAGGAACGCATTTCAGAGTGGGATGAAGATCAGAAACTCCGCTTTGAGAAGGAATCGCTCGGTTTCTTTTTGACGAGCCACCCTTTGCAGCCCTATCGGCACGAACTCAACCGGCTGGCTCTGCGCCCGCTGGAGGATTGCCGGGAAATGGCGGACAAGGCGACGGTCAAGTGTGCCGTATTGGTCACAAGTATCCGTGAAATCCTCAATAAGCGCGGAAACCGCATGGCCTTTGTCGCAGTGGAAGACCTTACGGCTTCCGGTGAAGTGACGTTCTTTACGGAAGAGCTGAATGCGGGGCGCGAGCTGCTCCATTCCGAACAGCCCCTTTTACTGACAGCGACTATCGACAACCGGGACGGCTCGTCTTATTCTCCTGACTCGGATGATGATTCGGACGACGAAGCACCGATCAAGGAAATCAAATTGCGGGGCGTTTCCGTGCAGGCTTTGAACGACGCATGTTCCGCAAGTGATGCCCCCATATCATGGGAACTGGATCCGCGCCGCCTGAATGCCGAAGGGCTGGAATCCCTGAAAGCGATTCTTGAAAGGCACAAAGGAAGCACGGAAATGCAGTTGGCTTTCTGCCTTGACGGCACGTTCTGCCGGGTGCGGCTTGGCCCGCAGTGGATGGTCACTCCCGGCCCGGCCTTCCAGCAGGATATGCACCGCTGGACTTCCGCTAACATACAGAAATAAGGGTATAAAATGTCTCGACCTTTTTGGAAGCTTACGGTTCGTTCCGAATTTTGCGCCGCGCACGCCCTCCGGCACTATAAAGGGAAGTGCGAACACCTTCATGGGCATAACTACGCCGTCGAAGTCGTCGTCAAAGGGCATACGCTCTCGCAGGATACGGAACTTCTCTTGGACTTCGGCGATCTGAAGGCGCTCCTCAAGCAGGCCTTGGAACCTCTTGATCACGCATACATCAATGACGTGCCCCCATTTGATGCCATGAATCCTTCTTCAGAGAACTTGGCGCGCTATATCTGGAATCAGATGTCCCCTTCTCTTCCCGAAACGGTAAACATGTACAGTGTAACGGTAGCGGAGAAGGGTATCCAGTCCGCAACGTACATGGAAGAGGAATAGGCGTTTACTCTATTGAAATAATGGACTCTATGCCTAGCAAAATGTGTCTGATGGGCCTCAAATATGCGGCACCCCAATCCCCCTCCCGGTTTGCCCTCGGAGGGGGATTTTTTATAGGCAAACTTTAAATTTGAAACTGCGCCGGAGGGATGCGCTTTTTTGAGGGCGCGCATTGAAAACCATTCCTTAATTTTTCCATTTCTGCCGGAAGATCGTCTGAGGAGGCCGCCACATGTCAATACCCACCCTTCGGGCACATTGCGCTGGAGTGCCATGTGCGCTTTCTTTCTTGCGTATCCGTGACCTGAAGCTGCCGCATGCGGTGGGGCTGGCTGTCCCTATTCCTCATGCCGGACGGCATGTCTTGACCTGTCCTATGGAATATTCCCCTGCCGTATGCCAATGCCCTTGTGTTGATCCCGCCGGGGAACGCCGAGGCTGTTTTCCCCAAGCCGGTTGCAGCCGCCCCATGCCCGGTTCCTGCCGCGAGCGTGGGGCGGCTTTGGACATGCCGAATCTACCCTCGCATGTTTTTCTTTTGGAGGAACACCATGCGAAGACCAGTTGGCCCTGCAATCCTGTAGCGGGCGTTTTTTGCTCGGAGAGCTCTCGCCCTCAACGGGGCAAAACTTTAAATAAAAGACCCCTTTTGAGCATAGCGCTCAAGAGGGGTCTTCATTTTCAATGCCGCATGTCGCCCTGCTCGTTGCGGATAGGGTTTACTCTTTCTGGAGCCAAGCCACCAGCTCCTGCAGGAGTTCGGGACGATCTTTTCCAAGGGGGAAGAAAGGCCCGGAAACGCCATGTTCCATGAGCATGGCTTTGGTGCCTTCAAAGTCGGCGTCGGGCAAGTCGACTTTCGTAATCGCGCAAATGACCTCCCGCTGGGTATAAATATTTAGAAACCCCGCAGGCAAGCGGCACAAGGGATCATTCGCGGGGTGGACATAGATAAGCACGTCGGTGTCCACTGTGGTGCTGAGCAATGCCGGATAATACATGGGATGGCAGAAAAACTCGCCGGGGGTATCGACCCCGCCATCCAGATCATACTGCATGGCCTGCGTTTTCTTCGCCTCATCGCACGCAATGCCGTGAAGGGCCGCATACAGCGTGCTTTTTCCGGCGCCTACCGTGCCGAGGAGAACGTAACGTTTCATCTGGTTCAGCTCTTGGTCGTTTCGCATGCGGCAAAACCAAGCACCTCATGGAGGGCTTTCACCGTATAGCGCAAGGCTTCTTCCACGCTGGCCACGGAGCCCTGGATAACCAGCGCGCCAGTGAAGCGATCCACAAATCCGATCTGGACGGAAGCGGCTTTGGTGGCGAAGTCGCCAGCGATCATGGCCGCCTCGCGGGGGCTCAGCGTCAAGATCCCCACGGCTTCCGCACCGGGAACGCCCATTTTCTTGGCGAGATCCTCGTCAGGATGGGCGATCAAATGAGCAATCGTAACCTGTTTCCCGGGTACGAGTTCCTGAATGATACGTGCTTTTTCTTCCATGAGCTCAATTCTCCTGCGCACAGTCTGGCGTGCATCAGCGAAGGGCGTTGACCGCACAACCCGTGCGAATCCGGTAAGGATAAGTGAACCGGCTCCATATTTCAAGGAGGAGTTGGGGATCGGCCTGCGGCTCGCTCTCGGGGCGAATACCATCCCCCTCCCTGCAGGCTATGGCAGTTTTCCCAAAACAAGGTTTGTTGCTAGAGAGTTATATGGCTTTATCCGTTATGGCGTTATTTTTTGTTCGCCAAGTGTTCGGTACGCTTCTTTTCGCATCGGAAGCCGTTCGCAGGCGATACACCGGGCGGCGATGCTCCCCAAAAGCATCCCTCCGGCAATGTCTATGGGATGATGCTGCCCCAGCCAAATGCGGGAAAAGCCCATAAGCGCGATCAGCACCGAAATGAAGAGGGAAAAGGAACGGTTTCTGAACCAAAGGGCCAACGGCACGGCGGCGGTGATGATAGTCGCCGTGTGCCCGGAAGGAAACGACGCGTACTGATTGATGAAACCCAATGGGTACGGCGGCCAGGAGAATCCCGGCCTCGGCATGCCCAGTCCGTATTTCATGACCTGCATGACGAAGCACAAAAAGAAGATGCTGAAAAAAACACAGCGCAAGGCAAGCAACATCTCCTGCCTGCATCGCTTGATGAGGGCAACAAGCAACAGTCCAAGATAACACATGTAGAGGAACGGGTTGCCGGTATGTGTCAGCATGTTCATAAACCGGGTGATACGGATATCCGATGCCGCAAGCGGAGAAAAAAACTGGCGGACGGGCTCTCCCCACCAGCCGAGGCATACAACAATGGATGCCAAGATGACGCCAAGCGGAGCCAGCAGGCAGAGGTGTTCCTTCCAGCGATAGTGCGGAGCCGGGACAAGCAAAGATCTGATATTGAAAAACATGGTGCTCACAAAAAAATAAAGAGATTGTGCATACGTGAGAAGAAAACGGATACCGCCACGCCGGGCCTACCTTCCTTCCTTGGGCCGCAGTGCCTGTTCTTTTGAAGGGAAGCGGCTTCCATTGCAATGAGAAGATAAACGGATAGGTTACTCGGTACAACATGTTATTTTCCCGTTCCCGCCCGGACCCGGCATGTCCGGAGGAGCATAAACGGACGCTTCAGAAGGGATAAAGAACGTTTCACCTATGTTTTCCATGACATATTGCACAACGCCCCCGTTTTGCTATGCTCAAAGAAAAAACAGGAGAAGCGGCATGGAAAAAGTGCTTCGTATCAATGTCGGCGCTGAAAATGGCCCCGTGGCTACCATAGAGGGACTCGGCGCATATGCGGGCCTTGGAGGGCGCGCCATGACGACGAGCGTCGTATGCAAGGAAGTCCCCCCGAACTGCCATCCCCTTGGTCCTGAGAACAAGCTTGTTTTTTCTCCCGGCCTCATGGCCGGTTCGGCTGCGGCGTCATCGGGCCGCATTTCAGTCGGATGCAAGAGCCCGCTCACCGGGACCATCAAAGAATCCAACTCGGGCGGCACCGGCGGCCAGTTCATGGCCCGTCTTGGCTATGCGGCCATTATCCTTGAAGGCGAAAGGAAGACCGACGACCTGTGGAAGGTCGTCATCACGAAGGATTCGGTAGCATTCGAAAAGTGCAATGAATACCGCATGCTTTCCAACTACCCTCTTGTGGCCGCCCTTCAGGGAAAACACGGCATGGAGCCCGGATATGTCACCATCGGGACCGCAGGGGAAATGCTCATGTGCAATTCCACTATCTGCTTTACCGATCCGGAAGGCCGGGCTACCCGCCATGCCGGGCGCGGCGGCGTCGGTGCCGTCATGGGCTCCAAGGGGATCAAGGCCATCGTACTGGATCCGGCTGGCACGCCGGTGATCCGCAAACCGAAAAACGCCGAAGCGTTCAAGGCGGCCAGCCGTACCTTCGCGCAAGGCCTTTCGACGCATCCCGTATGCGGAACCGGGCTTCCCGCGTACGGCACCAATGTCCTCGTCAATATCCTGAATGAAGCCGGTGGCCTGCCCACAAAAAACTTCTCGGTCGGCCGCTTTGAGGGCGCGGAGAAAATCTGCGCCGAAACGATGGTGGAAATCCAAAAGCGCCGTGGCGGCAATCCCACCCACGGCTGCCATCGCGGCTGCATCATGAAGTGTTCCGGTATTTGCGTGGATGAGAACGGCGAATTCGTTTCCAAACAGCCTGAGTACGAAACCGTCTGGTCGCACGGGGCCCATTGCGGCGTGGACGACTTGGACAAGATCATCCTCTGCGACCGCCTTGAAGACGACTACGGGCTTGATACCATCGAAACCGGCGCGGCCCTCGGCGTGCTTATGGAAGCCGGCGCCCTCAAATGGGGGGATATCGACGGCATCATTGCCATGATCCATGAAATCGGCAAGGGCACGCCCATGGGACGCATCCTCGGCGCGGGGACGGCTACGACGGCCCGCTGCTTTGGCGTCGAGCGCGCCCCCGTCGTCAAGGGACAGGCCATGCCCGCCTATGACCCCCGTGCGGTCAAGGGCGTGGGCGTGACGTATGCCACGACGACCATGGGGGCGGATCACACGGCGGGCTATGCCGTGGCGACCAACATCCTCGGCTGCGGCGGCAAGAGCGATCCTCTTTCCGCGGAAGGGCAAGCCGAAATCTCCCGCAACCTGCAGATCGCCACGGCCGCCATTGATGCGACGGGCTACTGCGTCTTCACGGCGTTTGCCCTGCTCGACCAGCCTGAAACCATGCAGGCCCTTGTCGATACCATCAACGCCATGTATGATCTGGACATGACTCTCGATGATGTGACGGAGCTCGGCAAGGACATCCTCAGGAAGGAACGGGCATTCAATGCCGCCGCAGGTTTCACCAAAGCCCACGATCGGCTGCCCCTGTACTTCAGCCGGGAGTCGCTTGCCCCCCACAACGTACGCTGGGACGTTTCGGACGAAGATCTGGATTCCGTATTCAATTTTTAACAAGTATGCCCGTTAAGGCATATTGGCTGCATAGGGGGACGAAACGCACCGACGCTTCGTCCCCATTTCGCATAGGAAAGGCCATGAAATACGCTGAACGCCCGAACGGGGAACTTCCCGCTGCCCTCGACGCCATACCGGAACGCTATTGGAGAAACGCCCGTTTCCTTTCCCGAGCGGAACAGGAAAAACTCCTGCAGGCGCATGTCGCCATCGTAGGGCTCGGCGGTTTGGGCGGGACCGTTCTTGAGGAGCTCCTGCGGCTCGGCATCGGCACGATCACCGGCATTGATATGGATACGTTTGAAGTGTCGAACTTGAACAGGCAGCTTCTCGCCACGGAGGAGAACATCGGCCTCCATAAAGTGGAAGCCGCCCGGTTGCGTGCCCGGCAAATCAATTCGAGCGTCCGTTTTATCCCGGTGAGGGAAAAGCACAATTTCGATTCGATGTGCATATTGTTTCGGGATGTCGATGTCGTCGTCGATGCGCTGGGGGGGCTTGCGGACAGGCAGGCGCTCGGGAAGGCCGCCGCGGAAAATGGAGTCCCCGTCGTCAGCGCGGGCATCGCCGGGCTCACCGGATGGTGCAAGGCCATCTTTCCGGGGGAAACAGGCCCCGCATCCCTTCTCGCCGGAGACGGCGGAAGCCCTGCCCCGGATGAAATCCTCGGCAACCTCGCGCCCACAGCATTCCTTGCGGCATCCCTGCAGGCCGCGCTCGTGCTCCAAATCCTGACCGGAAGGCCGGTACGCCGGGAAGCCTTGTTTTTTGATCTTGAAGATGGAACCTTTACGCAGGTAGCCCTCGATCGGAGGCCATGATGAAGCTTACCGTCAAATGTTTCGCCACGCTCATGCCCCTGACCCCTCCGGGCGGCATCTTGGAATTTTGCGGTACGGACGTCCGCAGCCTGTTGCAGCAGCTCGGCATCCCGGAATCGGAAGCCAAGATCGTATTCGTGAACGGCATCGGCGTGGAGAAGGACGCCATGCTCCATGATGGCGATCGCGTGGGGATTTTCCCGCCCGTGGGGGGAGGCTGATTCCCGCCTTTTCGCAGCGCCGTTGAAATGGCCTCCTCCGCAACGTGGATGCCTGCCGCCTGCTGTTTTATGGCAAATCTCCGGTGAGAAGGTACGCCGTCTTTTGTGATAATCATTTTTTCGGATTGCCGCCTTCCTTAGAAAGGGGATGCGGGGCTCCTGCATGAGACGCCAGTCCGTACAGGAACGGGAATCGATGCGCGCGCACCGGTTCTTCAGGGGAGAGGGGAACCTCTCCCCTTTTTCTGGCTTCATTTCGGAAAACGGCGGGAACAATCTGGAGGATGAGCATGGAATCAAGCATGTACTGGCTCGACTTGATCGCTGAAACGTACATCGGCATCTGCGTGTTGTGTTGTCTGTACATTATCTCCAAACAACGGCAGCGCCCCGCCCCCATGATGCGCATCATGCTGCTGGTCTGGCCCATCATTACGCTGTGGGCCGGCCCGCTGGGGATCTGGGCCTATGAAACGTCCGGTCGCCGCATGCCTTCCCATGGCGGCGACGGCAGCGCCATGCATGATATGCCCGGCATGTATATGGAAATGCCCATGCCGCCGATGCGTTCGCATGGCCCGACATGGAAAAACGTCATGACGGGGACGCTCCATTGCGGGGCGGGATGCACGCTCGCCGACTTGATAGGCCCTTTCCTGTTTCGTATCGCTCCTTTTGTTCTTTTTGGCAGGGCAATATACGGGGAATGGGCGGTGGATTATGTGTTGGCCCTGATCATCGGGGTTTTCTTCCAGTATGCCGGATTGGCCTCCATGAGCCATGAACGGGGCCTTTCCCTCTGGCTCAGGGCTTTCAAGGTGGATTTCCTTTCGCTTACGGCCTGGCAGGTGGGGATGTACGGCTGGATGGCCATAGCGACGTTTTTGCTGATCGGCCCGCTGTCTCCCGGACAACCCGCTTTTTGGCTCATGATGCAGATCAGCATGATCTGCGGGTTCATCACCGCCTACCCCATGAATTGGTGGCTCATACGCGCCGGCATCAAGAGCGCCATGTAAATGCTAAGACAGCCCCGCTTGGAACCTTTCCAGCGGGGCTTTTCCTTGAAAAGCATGTAGGAACATGCCTCCTCTTCAATACTTTCCTTTTATGGATATATCGTTTTCGGCTTCCGTTGCCCCATCTCGAATGGGATGCCCACGCTGTACTGCCGTCTAAAAATTTTTCTGTGTT
The DNA here is from genome assembly GCA_900553145.1 of uncultured Desulfovibrio sp. Lineage (GTDB taxonomy): Bacteria > Desulfobacterota > Desulfovibrionia > Desulfovibrionales > Desulfovibrionaceae > Bilophila. The sequence continues at coordinate 10,693 of USCL01000005.1, read as the reverse complement.
TACAGAATGGATACAGCATGATAGCGAATGAAAAACGATACGTCGCCCGGAACGTTTTGCGTTCAATGATACCCATAGAGGAGGAGCATGATGGATGTTTTTGATCTTGCTGACAACCTGCGCGCGGAATTTCAGGAGAAAGGCGTTTCCAACGAAGAGTTTTTATTGAAGATTGCCGCAGCGCACAATATCAAGCGGGTTTTTGTCAGCTCAGTGGCGGACGAGCTTTTCGACAAGATTCCGGACAAGCGCATCGCTGAAGTACCCGAAGTCGGCGTGGATGAGGCAAAACATTTGTGGTTTGCCTTCGGCATCGGAAAAATCCTTTTGCGTGATCATGGGCTGGAACCTTCCAATTTCGACTGCATGCAGTTCTCCAACCGGCTTCTGCAAATGAAAGCCTGACCTCTCTCCACTGACGGTAGCCGGGACACAGCCCGGCTTTTTTTGTATGCGCCGCCGAACTAATCATATAAAGCGCACCCTATTTTCTTTATCGCTGAGGGATACCGTTCTAAATGAGGAGTGCGGCATGCGTATCGTTCTATTGGGTGGTTCCGGATTCATAGGCAGGGCCCTGACGCGGGCGCTCATTTCCCGGGGAGATGAGGTGGTTGTCCCGACCCGGCATGTTCCAGATGCAGCCTCATCCGCCAGTCCGGAATACCGTTCATGGGATGGGCAGGATCCTTCAGACCTGAGCCAACTCCTTGATGGGGCCGATGCCGTCGTCAATCTGCTCGGCGAAAACATCGCGGCGAGGCGTTGGAATTCCGAACAGAGGGAACGCATCGTCAGCTCAAGGCTCCTCGCTGGCCAGGCCCTCATCATCGCGCTGCAAATGCCGATCGTGAAACCGAAAGTCCTCATACAGGCTTCGGCAATCGGCTATTATGGCTTCTGGCCTGAGAACGCTTCGGCCCCCGACTGTACCGAAGACAGCCCCGCCGGTTCAGGTTTTTTGGCGAATACCACCATCCAGTGGGAACGTTCGACGCAACAGGCGGAGCATCTGGGGCTTCGCCGGTGCGTCATCCGGACAGCGCCCGTGTTGGGATTCGGAGGCGGCATGCTTGCCAAGCTGCTTCCGGTGTTCCGGCTCGGGCTTGGAGGGCCGGTGGGGACAGGACGGCAGCCGTTTGCTTGGATTCACCTAGACGATGAAGTCGCCGCCATTCTTTTTTTGCTCGACCATGAGGACCTGAGCGGCCCCTTCAACCTCGTGGCCCCCGACCACCGCACTATGGCTGATTTTGCGCACACCCTCGGGAGAGCGCTGAAGAGGCCCGCGTGGCTCCCCGTCCCTTCAGCTCTTTTACGGCTTGGTTTCGGAGATATGGCCGACGAGCTCCTCCTTGCCGGACAAAAGGCATCTCCTGTCCGCCTGCTCGAACACGGGTTTGCCTTTCGCCATCCGACCCTCGAATCTGCCCTTTTTTCATGATGTAGGAAGGGGCGGCACTCTCCGCATGCCGACAAAAAGCCGCCTCTCTTTTCCGAACGGAATTCTTGCCCCCATTTCCCGTGAAGGGTTCCCTTTCAGGAGGAAATCCTATATTCCTGCGAACAGGAACTAAACAACAATAACTGCGAGGGGCAGGAAACATGATTTCAAGAAGACAAAAAATGGTAAGCCTTTGGAAGCAAGTCCGGTTCATCGAAATCGTCGAGCCGGGGAACCCGTTCGTGAAGAACCTGATGCTCGACGGCGTTTATTCCTCTGATTTCTCGCTCCTGAATGAAGAGATCCTTGATTGGTTCTCGGCTATCAAGGAACGGTATGCCTCCGTGTATTCCGATACCGAGCACCACCGTGCCGTAAAGGCGACCATCGATCAGATGTACGCCTGATCGAAACGGGCAATCATATAAAAGCAAAGGCGATCTCTCTGGATCGCCTTTGCTTTTGTTTCCTCTGCAAGAGGACGCCCGCGAAAAGCAATGCGGCTTCCGTCCGAACGCAGCCTTTTCCCACATCCTTTTATTTACAGGATGCATGCGGCGTGTTACGACCTCAAAAAGATATGTGGGGCATACGTGTGGCCTTTTCTCTGAAAAAGCCGCCTGTATCGTCGATACAAGCGGCTCTGGCTACATGCCGCAGCCTCCACAGCCTCCGCCCCCGCAAGGGCCGCCCCCACGTAAGGGCTTGGGGGGCATCGGGCGGACAGGCCCCACTTTGAAGGGCTTTGCCCCGTGCTTCAGGTTTGCGGCCGAAAGCAGCCGTTCGGTGTCTGTGCTGCCGCATTGGGGGCAAGGCGGGCAAGGCTCGTTGGGACCAACCATGTCTTCAAACTCGCAAGAGCAGGAAGAGCAATAGAAATCGTACATAGGCATAAGGGGATAACTCCATTCTGACGTCGTGCCGCGTATGACTGCCGATTATATAGCCAGTTTTTGACCGCTGACAAGGCTCTTTTTCGCGTCTTGTCATTTTCTTTTGGGACGGCGTGCGCCTGCCGTGCTTGCCAAGTTTTGGTTCCTGTGCCAAACAACGGTGTTTGTGTTTTTGATAGTCCGTTTCAGGCCCCACATCTTAACAGCATTTGCCCTATGTCATTACCCCATCGCATACCATACGGTTTTTCGGCCTGTCTGATTCTGGCCCTTCTGCTCCTTTTCTTTGCGGAAGCCAGCGCCCGATCGGAATCAGGGGAAGAACAGGGGAGCCGCGCGTCTGTCGATCTCAAACCGTCAAACGCGCCATCTTCTCATGGGCAGACACCCAAGCTGGAACTATACTCTTTTACAGTTGAAATGCTCAATGACGGCGTTCATGTCCGTACGGGAATAGGGATGGAAAACAGCGGAGTGGTCCGTTCCCAGCTGCGGGATGGGGCCGTCATGACACTCACTTGCAAACTCGCTCTTGAGCGCGTGCGCACGCTGTTCTCCAACGAAGCCATCTCCGAGGAATCCCGCCAGTATCAGTTGCGACATGATTTGCTTTCCCGCGAGTTTATTTTGTCATCCCCGGGGCTCCCCATTGTACGGCAAAAGCAGTTCGATGCCCTGCTCGCCTCGGCGTTTCAGCATCTGGATTTTATCCTCCCCTTGCAGGCGCCGCTTGTTTCCGGGGAAACGTACCGGGTGCAGCTCAAGGTCACTCTGGAACATGCCGAAGTTCCTCCGTGGCTGGAGAAAGCGCTCTTTTTCTGGTCGTGGGAAGTCACTCCGCCCTTATCTTTTTCTCAGGATTTTGTTTTTTAACGACGGGGGCCGCGCATGACGGAACTGGAGAAGGTTGTCCAGATCGGCGTTCCCGATGAACGGGAACGGCGCCGCAGGCGTTATGAACTCTTGGCGGCCTTTCTTCTGCTGGTGCTGGTGCTGGGGGGGACGTGGACGCAGCTCACGCTTTACGGCGTGGACTCATGGATGTTCATCGCCCTGTTGAACATCAACTCCATTTTCATGCTCGTCATCCTGTTCCTGGTCGCCCGGAACGTTGTAAAGTTGATCATGGAGCGGCGCAGAAAAGTCTTCGGCGCTCAAATCCGTACCCGCCTTGTCGTTGTTTTTGTTTCCCTTTCCCTCATTCCCACGGTGATCATGTTTCTGGCGTCCAACCGTGTCGTCGCAACCAGCGTCGACTACTGGTTTACCCGCCAGACAGAGACGTCCCTTCAGGCGGCCCTTGATGTGGGGCAAAGCTTTTACGCGGCCGCTGCGGAACGCCTGCACACCCGATCCGAAGCCATAGCGCAGGAAGCCGCACAGCGGCGCATCGTCTGGGCCGCTTCCGGCGCCAATACGCTTCTCCAGACAAAACAAAAAGAATACGGCCTTACCTTGATAGGCTTCGTCACGCCGCAGGGGAAGGATCTGTACTGGCATGCTCCTCAAAATTTTACCAAGGGGTGGCAGGAAGCGCGCACGCGGATCGACTGGGCCCACGTCGCCAAGGCAACCTTCGGCTCCTTGCTCTGGGCGACCGATGACGCCGATTACGTCATCGGCGTTCTGGCAATTGATGGGGGCAAGAGCGGCTACTTGGTTACAGCTGAGAGTATCGGGCAGGGATTGCTGGCGAAACTCGAACGCATTTCAAAGGGTTTTGAAGAATACGCGCAGCTGAAGCAACTCAAGAAGCCGCTCAAGGTTTCTTTTTTGCTTATTCTGGGCGTGCTCGGGATGATCACCATCTTCGGCTCTGTTTGGTTTGGTTTCCGCTTGTCCAAGGAATTCACGGCCCCCATTCTGGCTTTGGCACAGGGGACGACGCGCATTGCCCAAGGCGATCTTGATTTCCGCCTTGAAGACAAGGGCGCTGATGAGCTGGGGCTTCTGGTGCAGTCTTTCAACCACATGGCTGAAGATCTCCAAGAGGGCCGGATGAGCCTGACCCATGCCAATGCGATGCTGGCCGAACACAACCGCTACATTGAAACGGTACTCGACAACATCACCACGGGCGTCATCACGTTGGACGCGGACGGGCGTATCCGGACAATGAACAAGGCTGCAAGTTCCATCTTCGACGCACAGCCTGCAATGCTTGAAGGAAGGAACCCCGCGGAATTTCTTCCCAGGCCCTACTCCAACATTTTTGTTTCCATGCTTGAAACGCTGCGTGAGCATCCCGAGCAAAATTGGAAGCGGCAGGAAGATTTCCTGCTCGGAGATCGGAGCTGGAAGCTTATTTTGCATGCGGTCGCGCTCTCCGGCCCCGGCGGCATCCGGGCATATGTAATCGTCGTTGAAGACATTACGGAACTTGAGAAAATGCAGCGGATGGCGGCATGGCGCGAAGTGGCCAAACGTATTGCCCATGAAATCAAGAACCCGCTTACTCCGATCAAACTTTCGGCACAGCGCTTGGATCGGAAATTCGGCAAGCAAATAGAAGATCCGGCGTTTGGTCAATGCACCGAGCTTATCGTCAAGCAGGTCGAGCGGTTGCAGGAAATGGTGCAGGAGTTTTCCTCTTTTGCGAAACTTCCGGAAGTACAGCTTTCGCCTGATGATGTCGCGCCTTTGCTGGATGAGCTTGTAACGCTTTTCCGCACGAGCCATAGCAGCGTCATATGGGATTTGCATTTGCCTGAGCGGCTGCCCAAGATAGCTTTGGACTCTGCCGCGCTGCATCGTGCCTTGTTGAATATCTTTACCAATGCGGCGGAAGCGCTGGATACCCTGCCCCCCGAGGAACCGAAACGGGTGCGCATTACGGCTGTCCATGACCGGGGGCGCGGCAGCCTCAGGCTCATTATTTCTGATAATGGTCCGGGATTGCAGGCGGAAGAACGCGAGCGCATGTTTGAGCCTTACTTTTCCCGCAAGAAGGGGGGCACCGGCTTGGGGCTGGCCATTGTCAAATCCATCATTGCCGATCACCGCGGGACCATACGGGCCGTGGGCGCACAGGGGGGCGGAACGTCCATTGTTCTTGAATTCCCCGTCGTGAGAGCCTAGCGAACGTTTTTTATGGCTAAGATGACCGTAAGCCATAAAGGAATGCCGACAAAAAAACTCCCCGCCATCACACCGGGGAGTTTTTTTGTTCATATGGCAACACAGAGTTCAGATGTTGCCCGGAATGCCTGATCGTTATTTGTTTTTGAGGCGGGGATCGTTTTTGTCGACACACGCGAAGGTTAACTCCGCCCTGCCGCCACGCCATGTCGTTTCCGATGTCAGGTTTTCGATGTATACTTCCTGATCAATGCTGTCGCATGCCTGTTTCGCTTGGGCGACGACGTATTCCCGGGCTCCATTCGTTCCGCCCTGATACGTCATCAATTCAACGCTCAGGGTATGCATTTTCCCTTCAGTCACGGCAAGAGCGGAAGCATCAGCCGCAGGGGCTTCGGAAACAGTTTCGCCAAGGCTTGAGGGGGTTCCCGTATCATCTGCGGCACAACCAGAGAGCAACAACAACGCAGCACCAATCACACCAAATCGTTTCATAGCATCTTCCTGTTTCTATCAAAAAAATACGGCTGACTGCCGCACTCTCCTCGATACGATTGAAGGCAACCGAGAAGCTATCCCGTGATAGTATCCGCAATTCATACGTTCACGGTATAAAAAATGGACGCATTGTCAAGTAGTCTATGCGGAATCCCCTTTGGACGGATCCGTTGCCTCTTTCCTGTTTTGGTTTGACCGGTTTTGGAATTTGATTTTGTGGTTGTAGTTCTGTTGTGTATGTATTTATGTTGAATAAAAGGATTTTTGTGCGTTTCGTATATAAAATTGACATAAATTTGTTACATTATGCGCTATAATTAATCGTTACGAGCGAGCGGCCTTCCTCATCTAAAAAAGAAAAATGAGGCCTATTGGCTCCACGGCATGACTCATTTCAAATAAAAACAGGTATACAACCCCCCTTCACGTGTATTATACTCGCCCGAATGGCATATTTTCCGTGCTGTTTTTGTTCCGAAACAGCTCTATCGAAGCTGCTTCGCTCTACTCTTCAGGGGAAAACCCTTGCCCGGCAGGAAACGGATCGGCTTGTGCCGATTGCCGGGGAGGATTTTGCGGAGCCGGGGGAAGCATAACAAATGTCGCCGGAGTGTTGCCGGCTGCATGGAGGATGAGATCGTGGAACCGTATTACGCAGGATGGCTCTCGCTGCTGCCGCCAGTTATCGCCATCACCTTGGCCTTGATGACCAAAGAAGTCATTTCTTCTTTGCTGATCGGCATCTTGACAGGAACATTCATTTATTCCGTGGGGATGAATAGCGATATTCTCTTCATGGCAACGGTTGAATCGGCCTTCGATACTATGGCCAACAAGGTGGACTTCAACATTCTGGTGTTCTGTACGCTGCTCGGAGCCTTGGTCTATACCATTTCCATGGCGGGGGGAACGAGAGCTTACGGGAAGTGGGCTACGCGTAAGATCAAGAGCAGGAAGGCCGCCCTGCTTTCCACTGGCGGCCTTGGCGCATTCATCTTTATCGACGATTATTTCAACTGCCTCACCGTCGGCACGGTTATGAAGCCCGTGACCGACTCCTATAAAGTTTCCCGCGCCAAACTGGCCTATATCATTGATGCCACGGCAGCGCCCATCTGTATCATCGCGCCCATTTCCAGCTGGGCCGCCGCAGTGGGAAGCAACCTCAGGACAACCGGGGCGTTCACCAGCGATTTTTCTGCGTTTGTTTCCACTATCCCATACAACTTCTATGCGCTGCTCTCCATCGCCATGGTGGTTCTGATCTGCATGACCAATTCTGATTTCGGCCCTATGCGTACGGCTGAAGAGCGCGCTTTGCATGGCGAACTCGGCGCCGTCGACGGAAGCTCCGAAAAACAGGAAACGGTGGAACGCGGGACTGTATGGGATATGCTGCTCCCCATCGGCAGCCTGATCGTCTTTGCCGTCCTCGGCCTCCTGTACAGCGGCGGCTATTGGGGCAAAGATCCGGCCTTCCATACCATGGGCGCGGCCTTCGGCAACTGTACGGCCGCCAAGGCGCTCGTCTGGGCGTCCGTCGGCGCTCTTGCCGTCTCCTTCCTGCTTTTTGTCCCCCGCGGCCTGCTCTCCTTCAGGACATTTATGGATGGGGCCGTTGAAGGCATGAAGGCCATGCTGCCCGCCAACATCATTCTGGTGCTGGCATGGACGATCAGCGGCGTCTGCCGCGATCTGCTCCAGACGCCCATTTTTGTGCAGTCCCTTGTGGCGGACGGCGGTGTATCCGGGGCGTTCCTCCCTGCCATCGTGTTTTTGATTGCAGGCTTTTTGAGCTTTTCCACGGGAACGGCATGGGGAACCTTCGGCATCCTGATTCCGATCATCGTCCCCGTGGCTCAGGCCGTCGATCCGGAACTGGTAGTGGTTTCCCTTTCCGCAACCCTCGCTGGCAGCGTGTTTGGGGATCATTGCTCCCCCATTTCGGATACTACCATCCTCTCCAGCGCCGGTGCGGGCTGCAACCATATCGAACACGTATCGACCCAGCTGGGCTATGCGTGCATCGTGGCTTTCTGCTGCTTCATCGGCTATGTAGTCGCAGGGTTCACCAAGGCCAACTTGCTGCTGAGCCTCGGTTCTTCCGTCGTCCTGCTGCTCGTCAGCGTGTTTATCCTGCACATGATGGGCAATAGGCGGGCAGCGGCTCGCGAGGCCTCCGCAAGCGAGGCGGGCGCCTGATAACGCAGTCAGGAACTCAGACAAAACCGGAGGGCGGGCTTATGTCCGCCCTCTTTTTTCGTGCGCGTGTCAATTAAGAGGCATCTATCTTGCTGAAAATAAAAATGATTACGGATAATTTCGAAAACCGTTGGGGAAAAAGCCCTAAGCAGCCCCTTTTTTCGGGGCGTTAGATTGACAGTATCTCAATTGAGATGCATTATAACTCAAATACGATACGAGGTGAGTATGGCCAGTACGACAATGGTTCACATCCGTGTTGACGAAAAGCTCAAGCGTGAAGCATGCGCCGCCTTGGACGGCATGGGCCTGTCCCTTTCCGATGCTGTGCGCCTGCTCCTTGTTCGTGTGGCGGCAGAAAAGGCTTTGCCTTTCGAAATCAGGGTTCCCAACACAAGCACAATCCGGGCTATGGAAGACGCTAACGTGGGTACCTTGGAATCCTTCGGATCTGTCACATCACTCATGGCCAGCATCGATGAGAACAATTGAAGCAACCACAACCTTCAAGGAGGACTTGAAAAGAGTCTGCCAGGATCCGGGTCGGAAACAAACCGTCGAAGACCTGCTCTCCATTCTGGCGCGTGATCTTGAATTCATGGTGGGTATGCCGGCGCACACGTTGCCCGGCAAATGGAGCGATTATCTGGAGTGCCAACTACAATCGAATCTTTTCCTTATCTATAGAAAACCTGACAAAAACAGACTTCAGCTCGTACGCCTTGGGAGTTGTTCCGACTTTGAGTGCCGGGACGACGAGTATGACATCGGCTTCTCTGTATCTTGCGGGAATAAGGAAGAGCCTTCCAGATTTTTCAAACCTGAAAACGCAACTACAGGGAGACCGACTGTGACCACGCATAAAAAACCGACACTTGCCTTCGCCCTTTTCACGCTGCTTTCCATCGTCACGATCATTGCCTGCGGAATGATTTTCTTTAAGTTGAAGCTTCACCTGCTCATGATGTCTTGCTGGGTTGTCTGTGCCCTGTTCGCCCGGCGTCTGGGTTATACCTATACGGAACTCGAAGTCGGCGCTTATGAGCTCATCCAGAGAGCCATGGGCGCCGTCATTATTTTGATGTGCGTCGGCGCGCTCATCGGCGCATGGATTTCCGCCGGAACGGTTCCGGTGATGATCTATGTCGGCCTCCAGATTATTTCTCCCAGCCTGTTCCTTGTGACCAGTCTGATCCTGTGTTCGGTGACGTCGCTGACGACAGGGACTTCATGGGGTACGATCGGGACGGTCGGCCTTGCCATCATGGGGATTGGCGCCGGCCTTGGCTTTGACCCCGGCATTACCGCAGCGTCCATCATCTGCGGCGCGTTCTTCGGCGACAAGCTCTCCCCTCTCTCCGATACCACCAATATGGCCGCCGCGGTCAGCGGGGTCCCGTTGCTCCGGCACGTCCGCCACATGTTGAATACGATCACGCCCACATCATCACCATCATCCTGTATGCGATCATCGGGTTCAAGCAGGGCGCGGGCGCCGCCGACACGACCCAGCTGAACGCCATCCTCACGGGGATTAACGAACATTTCCAAATCGGCATCATCCCCGCCCTGCCCATGCTACTGGTGCTCGGCTTGCTGGTCCGCCAGACCAACCCCGTCCTTGCCATCGTCAGTGGTGCGCTTTTCGGCGTCCTCATCGCCGTGGGTTATGCCGGTATGGATTTGACGACCGCCTTCAACTCCATGTGGAGCGGCTACAAGGCCGATTTTTCCAATCCCATGCTGGCGAAACTGCTTAACCGCGGCGGCATCACCAGCATGCTCGACATCGCCGCCCTGGTCATTTTTGCCTGCGGGCTGGGCGGCATGCTCCGCCATATCGGCATCATCGACGTCGTGCTGGAGCCTGTGGCCCGCCGCGCGACTTCCGGGCTTTCTCTGGTGCTCGCCACCCTGTTCATCGGTTACGGGACGCTCATGCTGACGGCCGCCGCCTATTTCAGCATCGTCATGAACGGCACCGTCATGGCGCCCCTGTTCCGCAAGCGCGGCTACCGCCCCGAGAACTGCTCCCGCGTCGTTGAAGACGCCGGGACACTCGGCGGCCCGCTCGTGCCTTGGGCTTCCAACGCTCTTTTCCCCATGAGCATGCTCAGCGTTTCGTACATGGATTATGCGCCGTGGGCGTTCGTCCTGTACCTTACGCCCCTCATGTCCATTCTTTACGCGGCGTTCAACATCAATATGACCCGGCTCACTCCGGAAGAAATCGCGGAAGAAAACAAAGAATTCGTAGCGGAGTAACCATCCGTTCCGCATCCCATACTCTGAACCGCCGTCCCGAGAGAGGCGGCGGTTCTTCTTAAAGGAAACTTCATGGCTACCATTCTTATACGCAATGCCTCCCTTTTTTCTCCTGATCCTCTTGGAACCAACGATATCCTGATCATCAACGATCGGGTTGCCGCCATCGCACAGGACATTTCCGTCCCCGGCTGGCTCGGCCCCGTGGAGCAGGTGGACGGGAAAGGGCTTTTTGCCGTTCCCGGGTTCATCGATGCGCATGTCCACATCACCGGCGGAGGCGGTGAAGCGGGATTCTCTTCTCAGGTTCCTC
>USCL01000004.1 GCA_900553145.1 uncultured Desulfovibrio sp. | reverse complement strand
CCGCTATGGCGATATAGCCGTTTTCCGCCAGACGCGGGGCATAGAGCCCGGCCACCTGTTCCTTGACGCCGCCGTTGGGATGCGCCACGACCACGGCGGGATATTTCTTGGTGGCGTCGTATCCGGCGGGAGTGTACACGTTGGCCGCGATCTTGAGGCCGTTCAGCATGTAGGTCATGGGGTGGATGTTTACCTTGCCTTTGGCGTTTTCCTCAATGGCTCCTCTATAGACGAGTCCGAAAGGATTGCCTTCAGCCGCACCGGCGACACCGGAGAAAGCCAGCGTCGATACCATAGCCAATGTTGCCAACGATGTTTTTTTCATGACTGTTTCCTATCCAATAGATGTTTTCGGTTGTTACCTGGCCTGCCGCCTGCTTTGCAGAACCGCTTCCAGAAGCCTCCCGGCCCGTTCTGCCTCCGCCTTGCCGACCTTTGCCTCAAGGGTGGAGACAAACGCCCGCAACTGAGGCTCGGTCAACCCGACATTCATGCAGACGTTCAAATGGGAACGGAGCTGAGATTCGGCCGGAAGGCTGGCAAGAGCGGCCACGGTGGCAAGCTCCCTTTCCTGAAAATCCAGAATGTCGCGCCCAAAGATGTCGCCGAAAAGGTGCTCCTTCAAAAAGGTGTCGATGACGGGAGCGAATGCGTAGACCGGGCCGCTGACCGGCCTGCCGACCAGTTCCGTCTGAACCGCCGTGCCGCGTTCGCGGACGCTTCCGCCTGCGGGCAACGGCCCCGCATCCCTGCCGACGTTATCCTTGATGCCCTGTTTTTCTCGGCCTTCAAGAACGGCAAGGAACGTATTGAGTCCGGTAAGGCTCCGTGGAAACCCCGCGTAGGCATACATCTGCACGAGAACTTCCTTGATCTCGTTGACCGTCATGCCTTTTTCCAGCCCCTGAACGAGAGCTTCCCTCAGTTTTCCGGTATCCCCGCTTGCCGTAAACGCCGCAATGGGAATAATGCCTTGTTGCTTTGCAGTTAACGCGTGCTCCGAATACGCATTCTGAGCCAGCGACATTGTTGATTCTCCCAATATTGCCATACAACACAGGGCCAAAACAGACAGCATTTTTCCATACAACACGAGTACATCCTCCGGTTTGACGCCGTTTACGGCGAACGTTTTCCGTTGATGACAACATAGGGGTTCCCAAGCGGTGAATCTATACACAATCCATGCAGTTCTTTGCCTGATCCGCTCTCCGGCGGTTCGCCTCCGGGACATGTAAAACGGGACGGGATACACGCCGAAGCGCGCATCCCGTCCCGTTTTCATATAATAGAGAGTAGAATCAGCGTAATAGGCTATTACGCCATGAGCGTTTTCTGCGCCACATCCCGGCGGGGCGGCGCTCCGAACTGGCGCTTATACTCCCTGTTGAACTGCGAACCGCTTTCATAGCCGACCATGATCGCCGCCGTGCTGGCATCCTTCCCTTCGACCAGCATGAGCCGTTCCGCCTCGTAAAGACGCAGGCGTTTCTGGAACTGGAGCGGGCTCAGGCTCGTTACCTGCCTGAAATGCCGGTGAAAGGTCGAAGGGGCCATATTGACCCGCCGGGCCAGCTCCTCAATATGCAGGGGCCGGACATAATTTTCCCGCAGCCAGGAAATGGCCTGGGCAACCTGACTGGCCTGCGTACCGCCGGTACTGAACAGCCTCAGGCACCCTCCCTGACTCCCCGCGAGCAGATGGAAATGGATCTCGCGGAGAATCATGGGGGCGAAAATCGGTATCCTTGACGGCGTATCCAGCAGATCAACAAGCCGGGTAAAGGCTTCAAGCAGGTCTTCGCCTGCCTCGGAGATGGCCACGGGATTTGAAGGGGTCGCCTGTGACGTAACGATGGAAGGCATTTCGGTTATCAGTTGCGTGATGATATGCCTGTCCAGTTTGACCGACAGCGAAAGGAAAGGCTTGCGCGGAGAAGCCTGCGTGATATGGAACACGCCCGGCATATCCACGCCGACGACCATGCAGTGCCGTTCGCCGTAGTTGGCTTCCTGATTGCCGATCATGGAACGTTTGAATCCCTGCACGACCAGCGCGGCTATGGGGTAATAGAAACATTTCGCCGCAGAGGTTTCCTCGTCATAACGGCTCAGCGCCAATCCGGGAACCGCGGTTTCCAGCCGGGACTGTTCCGGCAGCCATCGAAGCATCTTTTCCTTGAGAACGCCGTTGCGTTCCTCTGCACCCATCTTTTCGTCCATGCGCAATCTCCAGCAATCAGAATGAATTATATTCTAATATACGCATTTTCTTCACATAGCTTGTTTCAAGCCGTATGTCCAGAGCCCTAACGGCCACGGTTGCACATCTCCCGCGCGCCGCCCCGGATGGGCCCTAGGCGTACGGCCTCAAAACCTGTTCCGAGCGGAATAGGCAAAAATCGGGCAGTATCGTGTCTACTCCGCATCGTCAGGCCGCGCTACCATCCCCTAAAAGAGCATAAGGACCACGGCGGCGCCTGATGAGGCGTGGGCGTTGTCCTTCCACAGCCATCCTGTTGCAAGAAGGAGTCTTCCCCGATGAAAGACGTCATGATGGTCACCGGAGCCGGTCAAATCGGCATGGCGGTTGCCAGAAGAATGGGTTACGGCAAAAAGATTGTGCTGGGCGACAAAAAGCCGGAAAACGCGCGGGCGATTGCCGAAACGATGATCAACGCGGGCTTCGACGTTGTGCCGATGGAGATTGACATTGCTTCACGCGCATCCATCCGAAACCTGATTGCCGAGGCGCAAAAGTATGGCGACATTTCCATGCTTGTGAACGCTGCGGGCGTTTCGCCAAGTCAGGCCTCCGTCGAGGCGATTTTGAACGTGGACCTGTACGGGACGGCTGTCCTGCTGGAAGAAGTGGGCAAGGCCATCAGGAAAGGCGGCGTGGGAGTCACCATTTCCAGCCAGTCCGGGCACAGGATGCCCGCGCTCGGTGCGGAGCTGGATGAGCTGCTGGCCTGTACGCCCGCCGAGGAGCTGCTGAAGCTGGATGCGCTACAGCCTGAGCGTATCAGGGACACGCTGCACGCCTATCAGATGGCAAAACGCTGCAACGTGAAAAGGGTTATGGCGGAAGCCGTCAGATGGGGCGTCAGGGGGGCACGGATCAACTCCATTTCCCCCGGCATCATCGTGACACCCCTGGCCATTGACGAGTTCAACGGCCCGCGCGGCGACTTCTACAAAAACATGTTTGCCCAATGCCCGGCGGGACGCCCCGGCACGGCGGACGAAATCGCCAATGTGGCGGAACTGCTCATGAGCGACAGGGGCGCGTTCATCACCGGGGCGGACTTCCTGATCGACGGCGGCGCTACGGCATCCTACTTCTATGGCCCGCTGAAGCCCGAAGCGTGACCCAAGAGACGGGCGCGCCCACTCTAGGCCTGAGCACTCCACAGCCGGCTTGACCGCTGGCACCATCCACGGCACCGTATTGACAACAAGCGGGCCATGGAGTTGTCATTCCAACAGGTTGTCTTCCACCATTGGCGGCCCAACCTCTGGCGGCCCAACCTCCACCGTCCAAAAAATTCCTTTGTTCTGACTGATCCAAAGAAAGCCGGAAACCTCGTTAACACACAGAGGGTTCCGGCCTTTTTTGCATCTCCCGGCGTCCGGGGAAATCCGTTGTCATCAAAGATCAACCCGGGATACGCCGCAACTCCGCCGTGGAGCACGTCCAAGCCTCCCCCATTCCCTCCCAAGATTCCATATATGGGGATCAACCGATCCCCCTCTTGCGGAATGGAGCGGCCGGAAGGAGTTTCCCCTTCTCAAAAAAGTGCCGGGATGCGTTTGCATTCCGGCACTTTTCACTGTGCGAAAGGGGAGTTCCCCTTCGCTGTCGAACAACACGCCCTTTCCCCCAATGGCGAACAGGGATTCGATACGGTCAAAAGTCTTTGAAAAAGGAGGGATGGAGGTTTTGGGGGAGGGGAAAACCTTCTTCAGAACGTTTTCCCTTCCCCGTTTTCCTCATTCAACAACAAACTACAACGTCAAGCCGCGATCCATGCGGGCGAGGGTTTCGTCCCTGCCGATGGCGAGCATGAATTCGGGCAGGCCGGGGCCGCCGATCACGCCGGTGATCGCCACGCGCACGGGCTGCGCGACCATCTTGAACTTCACGCCAAGGCTTTCCACGTACGAATGGATCACATGCTCAATGCTTTCCTTGTCAAAAGAAGGGAGCGCGGCAAGCTGATCGCGGATAACCTTCACGTACGCCTTGCCTTCGTCCGTCAGCCACTTGGAGACGCCTGCCTCGTCATAGGGCAGATCCGTGGCCTTATAGAGGAGCTGGGCAATGCCGTCGGCAAGCTCGATAAGGTTCTTCGCCCGTTCGCGGTACAGGGGAACCAGCGGCCCAACGGAGGCTTCCGTCGCGTCCGTAAAGCCCTTCTGGTGGATAAAGGGCAGGACAAGGCGGGTGAGCTCGTCGAGGGGCGTCTCGCGCAGGTAATGGGCGTTGAACCACAAAAGCTTGTCGGGATCGAAGGCGGATGCGGAACTGTTCAGGTTCTTGCCGTCAAAAAGATTGATAAGCTCCTGCATGGAAAAGAGTTCCTGATCGCCGTGCGACCAGCCGAGGCGAACGAGGCAATTGACCAGCGCGTGCGGCAGGAGGCCGTCGTTCTGATACTCCACCACGGAACGGGCGCCATGACGCTTGGAAAGCTTCTGACGGTCCTTGCCGAGGATCATGGGGACGTGGCCGAAAACGGGCAGTTCCCAGCCGAGCGCCTGATAGATGAGGATCTGCTTCGGCGTGTTGGACACATGGTCATCGCCGCGGATGACGTGGGTAATGCCCATGTCATGGTCGTCGACCACCACGGCCATATTATAGGTAGGCATGCCGTCGCTGCGGCGCAGGATCATATCGTCAAGCTCGGAAACGTCCGTGGCGATGTGACCTTTCACCATGTCGTCGAACACCACGCGGCCTTCGGCGGGAACCTTCAGGCGCACGACGCGGCCGGGCGCGGCGTCCAGATGCCGCTCGCGGCAACGGCCATCATAACGGGGCTTCTCGCCCTTGGCGCGGGCGGTTTCGCGCATGGCCTCCACTTCTTCGGGCGTGCAGGAACACCAGTAGGCATGGCCGCTTTCGAGCATCTTGTCGATGACTTCGTTGTAGCGATCCGTGCGCTGCGTCTGATACGTCAGCTCGCCGTCCCAATCCAGGCCGAGCCAGCGCATGGAAGCCAGGATCGCATCCGTATATTCCTGCTTCGAGCGCTCGGTGTCCGTATCCTCGATACGCAGACGGAACTCACCGCCGCAGTGACGGGCAAGAAGCCAGCAGAACAGCGCGGTGCGGGCGCCGCCGATATGCAAATGCCCGGTCGGGCTCGGCGCGAACCGGGTGATGATTTTAGACATGAAAGACTCCTGAAAAAATCAGCGTTGAGGTTTCTGTTCCGCCTGCCAAAGCAGCTCGACGGCCCCCGTCTTGGCGTCCTTACGTGGAGACGCGGGACGGCGGCAGGCGACAAGCGCCCCGGAAGGGATGTCCCCGGCTGCGGGGATAATGGCGAACCCGTCTTCCGTACAGGCATAACGGGCGTGCCCCATGCCGGGGACGGGGAAGGGCTCGGACAGGATGCGGGCGACGACCCCGTTGGGGTCCATCGCCGGGAAAAGGGCCGTCTTGGCGGCGGGAGCGGCCTCCGACCCGGGCCGGAGCTGCATGAACGACAGGCTCAGCGAATCCTTGGGCAGCTTGGCGTACCGGGCCAGATCCGCCAGCCACGCCGGAGCTACCGCCAACTGCGACGCATGGCACCAGCGGCGCTCGCGCGTCTCCAGCAGCGGGCACGGGCCAAGATGGGGGCAGGGAGCCACGGGCGTCAGCCCTTCCTCCAGCGCCGTTTCCCGAAGTTTGGCCGTAAGCGTGCCGCCGAGCCGCGTGCCGGGCTCCACGAACAACGCCACGCCTTCTGGATGCAGCGTCCGCCCGACGGCCACGGCGAGATCCGCCATACGCTCATCGACGCTGACGCCCGGCTTGTCCTTCAATTCATTGAGTACATTGCCCGCCATGAGCAGGTGCGGCGAACGCAGCTCCCGGAACGACTGCATCAACGGCGCGCGCACCAGACGGACCGTCCAGTTCAGCGGCTCGCCGCAGAGTGCGGCCATGCGTTCCAGTACGGCACGCCCCATCTCCATTGGGCGGGGGACCGTGTCCACGCAGATCAGCGTCAGCGGCACGGCCCGCCAGTCGGGGCGGGACAGCCACAAGGCCAAAGGCAGGGTCAGCGGCCCGCTGCCGAGGTCTGCGATGGTCACCGGATGTTCGGCGTCGCAAACGGGCACGGGCAGATCCAGCCCCGGCAGGAGGCCGGTCAGGCGCACGAGGTTCCACGGCAAAAAATACCGCAAATACGCGGAGACGTACCGGGGCGCGCTCCAGTAGGAACGCCCGAGCCCTCCGCGCTCATAGGTGAGCATGGCGGACAGGTCGCGGATGGCCTCCGGCAGATCGGCGCGATGATTGCGGGACAAGGGCATCACCGCATCCAGCGCCTTGGGGAGCTGCGCCAGCGCGTTGCGGCAGAAGGCGTCCAACGGCGAAAACAGCGGACGGCACATCGGATGCCCCGACGCCCGCTTAAGCGGCGCATCCGGCGCGGGAACGACGGGACGCCCGCCGGAGCGGGGGCCGCGAGGCGCGCGATCCGGTGCCGGACGGCGTTCGCCAGGCTTTACTCCATCAAAAGGACGTTCTCCGGAACGGCGTTCCTGCCTGGGGGCGGGGCGCTTTTCCGCCGGGCCACGGGACGGGGAACGCGGGGCCCCCTTTTCGGAAGTCCCCGCGTTGCTTCTGCGTTTAGGGGAAGATGGCTGACTCACGATGCCGCACGCGCCTCAAGAGCGGCCACGGCCGGCAGGGTCTTGCCTTCCAGCACTTCGAGGAACGCGCCGCCCGCCGTGGAGATGTAGTCCACCTGACTGGCGTAGCCGTACTTTTCGAGCGCCGCGATGCTGTCGCCGCCGCCCGTGACCGTGTAGGCGGACGATTCCGCAACGGCCTTGGCGATGGCTTCCGTACCCTTGCCGAACTGGTCGATTTCAAAGGCGCCCACAGGGCCGTTCCAGACCACGGTACCGGCTTCGGCAATGAGCTGGGCGTACATTTCGGCGGTGGCGGGGCCGATGTCGAGGATCATGTCGTCGGGGCGCACGTCCTCAACCTTGAGCACTGTCGCAGGCGCGTGTTCCTCCAGCGCCGGGCCGACCACCACGTCGACGGGCAAGGGGATGGCCGCGCCGCGTTCCTTGGCCTCTTCCATGATCCGGGCGGCGGACTCCACGAGATCCGGCTCATACAGGGATTTGCCCACTTCGTACCCGGCGGCCTTCAGGAAGGTGTTGGCGATGCCACCGCCCACGATGAGCTTGTCCACGCGCTTGGAAAGGTTGTTCAGGACTTCGAGCTTGGTCGAAACCTTGGAACCGCCGATGATGGCGAGCAGCGGGTGCTTGGGGGCATGGAGGATGCGGGTCACGGCTTCGAGCTCGGCGGCCATGAGCAGCCCGACGCACGCAACCTTGGCGAAACGGATGGCCCCTTCGGTGGAAGCCTGCGCCCGGTGAGCCGTGGCGAAAGCGTCCATCACATAAATATCGCCGAGAGCGGCCAGCTTGCGGGCCACGTCTTCGTTGTTCTTCTTTTCGCCCTTGTTGAAACGCACGTTTTCGCAGAGGACGCATTCACCGGGCTTCACGCTCACGCCGTCAAGGTAATCCTTCTCAAGCCTGACGGGGACGCCGAGCAGTTCCTCAAGGCGTCTGGCCACGGGGGCCAGCGAGGCTTCTTCGGAATAGACGCCCTCTTCGGGACGGCCGAGGTGCGAAAGCACGATAATGCCCGCGCCCTTGTCCAGCGCGAACTTCAGGGACGGGATGGCCGCCCGGATGCGCTTGTCGCTGGTGATTTTCCCTTCCTTGACCGGGACGTTGAGATCCTCGCGAAACACAACGGTCTTCCCTTGCAGATCAAGGTCGGACATAAGACGTACGTTCATCGTTCTCCTCCTGAAAAAGAGGTTGCGCTACAGGGTATCGGATAGGGAGGCAATGCCACAAAACGCGGTTTCTTGCAAACGGACGGCGCTTATCCGAAAACCATATGCCGCATATACAGGGCCGTGAAATCCGGACGGGCCGTCAAGTCCACAAGCGTGCACCGCGCGCTCCAGCGGACCAGCCGTTCCCGCAGATCCGGGCGCGCCAGCAGGAGCCCGGCCCCGCGCAGGGACGTGTTGCCCTCCGCCAGAGTACGCGATTGCAGGCCCGGCGGCAAAAAGCCCAGATTTTCCAGTGCCGTTTCGGGGACATATTCCCCGAGCGCACCGCCGAGGCAGACCCGTGCGAGCGCCCTGCTCTCCAGCCCGGACGCCGCCAGCAGGCTTTCCAAGGCCAACGAAAACGCGGCCTTGACCTTGAGGATTTCCTCCACGTCGGCCCCGGCAAGCGCCATGCCGCCGGGCAGCGGCAGGCTCCAGCCCGAATCGCCGCGCTCGACGGCCCCAAGCAGGCGGGCGGCCAACGGCGAAGAAGGGGACGCCGAGAGGCGACCCGACGCGTCGAGAAACCCGATCCGCAGCAGGATGTCCAGCAAGGACAGGTACCCCGTGCCGCAGATCCGGCGCGGGAGCACGCCGCCGATGACCACGGGGAACAGGCCGGACGGCCCGAGCCGGAACCCGGAAACGCTGCCCGTGTCCGCCACGCCGCCGTAGCGGAGCCCGATGCCTTCAAGCGACGGCCCGAGCGGCACGCTGGCGATGAATGAACGCTCCCCGTCCACGGCAAGCACGAATTCGCCGTTCGTCCCCAAATCGGCGAGCAAAAAGGGAAAGGACGGCCTCTCCCCGTACAGGAGCGCCGCCATGCCCGCGCTGATGTCCCCGCCCACGAACGGCGCGGGCTGCGGAGGGATCCACGCCGGAGGCAGGCCCGGCAAATCCGCCGCATGGCCTCCCGGTTCCGTCAGCCGGTACGGGGAGGCGCACAATCCCGCCACATCCTTATCCAGAAGAATGGACGTCATGGCCGTGTTGCCCGCGATGCACAGCTCCGCTACCGGAACGCCCGCCTCGGCCACAATGCGCTGCAAAAAACGGAGCACAAGATGCCGCAGACGTTCCCGGCCTTCCGGCGTCCGGGCGGCGGCAAGGCGCGACACCACGTCGCTCCCCGCCCCCATCTGCGGGTTGAGGGCCTGGCCGGATGCGGCCTCATGCCCCGCGCCATCGAGAAGCCGCCAGTGGATGGAAGTCGTCCCCAGATCCACGGCCAGCCGGAACGGCCCCCCGCCCGGCAAGCTGTCCGGCCGGTTCCGTTTTTCGGACGGCGGGGGAGGCAATGCCACAGCCATACCGGCAACGGGCGCATGGCGGCAGGCCAGCCGCCAGCCCTCAAGCACGGCCTCCACGCCGAGGATAGCGCGATCCGCGTCGCACGGTTCCGGCGTCCCTTCAAGAAAGCGTACGCGGCACGCACCGCACCGCCCAAGGCCGGAGCACAGCGCGGGCGGGGGCACCTCGCCGGACAGCCAGATCGTCTGGGCAAGCGTCCGCCCCGTTTCCACGGGAAGGACGCGAGGTACGCCGGACGCATCCACGACGCGCACGCCTTGAGGCGCGTGGACGTCATCCACGACTACGACGGCATCCGAATCCACGGCATGTATGCCGCCAGCCGCCTCGGACGTCCGTCCGCTCATATCCAAAGGCACGCCCGCCATGTCCATACCATCACTATCAGCCATCGGCGTTCTCCCGCTTGCGCTTCGCCATATGCATGGCGAGGGCTTGGCAGCGCATTGCCCGGAGCCGCTTGCCGGATTCCTTGCCCCGGTTCCGCCATTCCGGGGGCAACGAAACCCCGAGCAGCACCGCAAGGTCGTCGCTGGCGACAGGGCGCAGCAAACGCCCGCTGTCGGCCTCGGCCAGTTTCCAAAACGGTTCGTCCAGCCCTGAATTGTGAACCTGCATCAGCAGATCGCAACGGGTCCCGGCCCGCAGCATTTCATAAATACCGGCCTTCATATGCAGTTGCGACGACAGCACGCCTGCGGCAACGTAACGCGTCGGCAACGCAAAACGCTGGGCAAGGCGTTCCGCGGGCTCGGCCCCGCGCAGTTCGTGGCCGTAGTGGTGCGGCAACAGGGCCGGGTCCGTGCCGATCTTGCCGAGATCATGGCACAGGGACATCCAGACGCACAAAGGATCGCCCGCCACCGCGTCCATCACATCCATAAGATGCTCCATCACCGAGCCCGAATGGTAGGCGACGGGCCCCGCCGGGATGTTCATGGACGTTTCCAGTTCCCGGAACCACGGGGACAGGCAGCGACCTTCCGCCAGCACGGACAGCCAGCGCGACGGCTTCGGCGAAGCCAGCGCCTTCATGAGTTCACGCCCGATCCGCTCGGCGGGGACGCGCTCAAGAATCCCCTCCCCCGCCACGGAACGCATCTGCTCCACGGCTTCGGGGTGGACAGCGAACGACGGCAGCTCGCAAGCCATGCGGGCCAGCCGGAACACGCGCACGGGCTCGTCCCGGAAACTCGTCGGCGAGGCGGGCCGCAGGATGCCCTCCCGCAGATCCGAAAGCGCATCGGGGTGGCCGTAGAGGTTGCCGTCCCGATCTTCGGCCAGCGCGTTGATGGTCAGGTCACGGCGGCGCATGTCCGTTTCCAGCGTGCCCGCAAGCGGCATAAACTCGCGGCCATGCAGCAAAAAGACCGAAACGCTCTTCCCGACCTTGCGGGCCTCGGGATTCCGCTGTAGAAACGTGGCTTCGTCCGCGTCAAACGCGAAATCATATTCACGCGGCGTCCGCCCGAGCAGGCGGTCCCGTACGGCCCCACCCACCAGATAGACCGGTATCCGGCCCGTTTCCGGCCAGTTTTCGATTGCCATGACACACAACTCCACTTTTCGTCTCAACGGTACGGTGCGGCTCCTGCACGAGGGCGTCCCTTCCGAACGCCCCCCGCACGACAGCCTCGCCGCTCCGTTCCCGGCTGATCATGCGGCCCGCTCGGCCCTCTGGCTCGGGCTTCCCGATGCGGCGCTTGCCGCGCCGCGCTCGGACGCGGCCTGTCCGTACCTCGAACAATTCTTCGTCGTGCCCGCGTCCTCTGCGGAGGAAGAGGCGGAAACGGCCAGCGTGCCCGCGCCAGTGTATCTGTGCGGCCCCGCCACTTCAAGTATGGATGTCGCCCGGGCCCTCGCGGCGAACGGGCAGCTTCCCGTCTGGGGAAGCGTGCTCGCCTTGAGCCAGCGCAGCGGCCGGGGGCAGCTCGGGCGGAACTGGGTTTCGCCCGAAGGCAACGTCTACGCGGCGATCCGCCTGCCGGAGATCCATCCGTTCACGGGCACGGCCGCGGCCCCGGCCATGGGCGGGATCATCGCGGAGGCGCTCACCCGCATGGGCTTCGCCGTCCATATGAAATGGCCCAACGACCTGCTGCGGCGTGAGGAACGGGAGGAAGGCCCCGGCTGGAGCAAGGTCGGCGGCATCCTGCTGGAGGAACGCCCCCTGCCCCGGCGCGCGGGCGCGCCCGCCGAAAACCTCCTCGTAGCCGGGATCGGCCTGAACCTCGTGTCCGCGCCTCCCGCCGGGCTCATGCGGGCGCAGCGCGCCGTTCCGGCCGGGCTCCTTTCTTCTGTAACAAAATCCGACGCCTCCCCGCTTTCCGTTACGGGACTGTGGATGCGACTTGTGAGCCGTATCTTTTTCTGTTATGTCGAAGAGATTGACGCCAAGGGGAAAAACGCATGGCGTTCACTTGCTGAACGCCACCTCGCCTTCCTCGGGCAAACGGTTCTTCTGACGGACGGCCCCGACGAACAGGAACGCCACGCGGGCGTTCTTGAAGGGCTGGACGATTTCGGCGGTTTGCGCCTGCGAAATCGTAAGGGAACGGACAGTTTCCTTTCCGGGAGCCTTCAGTTGGACCGCCCTCCCATGCAGCCGTGACGCGAAGCGCCATGCGCGGCGCCGGGAATGGCCTCCCGCAGCGATGCGGAGGCGGATCACAGGTGTCCCCGATGCCGTTTCGGGGTGATTCCTGAACAGGACCGGCTCCCGCCGGGTCTAAACATTTCTTTATTGAAAAGGTTGAAAGCATGGCCGCCAAGACGTTTGAACAGGTACTGGACGAAGTTCGGGGCAAGCCCATACTCGTAGCCAACCGGGGCATTCCGGCACGTCGAATTTGCCGGGCCATCCGGGAGCGCTTCGCCGCAGTGCCCGTAATGACCGCCACCGACATCGACAAGGCCGCGCCGGCGGCTTCGTCCGCGCAGGAACTGCTCCTGCTCGGCTCCGATCCCCGCGCGTACCTTGATCTCGATCTCATTATCGCCAAGGCGAAGCAGCGCGGTATCATCGCCATCCATCCCGGCTGGGGCTTCGCGTCGGAAGACGAGCGTTTCCCCCAGAAATGCGAAGAGGCGGGCATCACCTTCATCGGCTCCAAGGCCGACTCCATGAACCTGCTCGGCAACAAGGTGCAGGTCCGCAAGATCGCCAAGCGGCTGGGCATCCCCGTGGTCCCCGGCTCGGAAGGCGCGGTCGACGTTCCTATGGCACGCAAGGTCGTCGACGAAATCACGCTCCCCATCATGCTCAAGGCTGAGGGCGGTGGCGGCGGTCGCGGCATTTTCCTCGTTCGTGAGAAAAGCGAACTGGAAGATGCCTTTTTTAAGGCCTCCGCCATGGCGCAGGCGTCCTTCGGCAACCCGCGCCTGTACGTGGAAAAGTACCTTGAATCGGTGCGCCACATCGAAATACAGGTCATCGCCGACCAGCACGGCAACGTGTTCGCCTTCGACGAACGCGACTGCTCCGTGCAGCGCAACCACCAGAAGCTCGTGGAAATCACCCCGTCCCCGTGGTCGGGCATCACGCCCGAGCTGCGCGAACGCCTCAAGGAATACTCCCGCATGCTGGTCCGCGAGGTTGGCTATTTCTCCCTCGCCACGGTGGAATTCCTCGTCACCCCGCAGGGCGAGCCCTACCTCATTGAAGTGAATACCCGCCTTCAGGTGGAACACGGCATCACCGAAAGCCGGTATGGCGTCGACCTCGTCGAGGAACAGATCGCCGTGGCCTTCGGCGCGAAGCTGCGCCTGACCGAAGAGAACACCAAGCCGTCCCACTTCGCCATGCAGGTCCGCATCAACTGCGAGGACCCGCAGGACAACTTCGCCCCGAACTCCGGCCTGATCACGCGCTACGTGTCGCCCGGCGGCCCCGGCGTGCGCATCGACTCCAACCTTTCCGCCGGGTACGAGTTCCCCCCGAACTACGACTCCGCCGGGTCGCTCCTCATCGCCTACGGCCGCGACTGGCAGAAAGTGCTCGGCATCATGGATCGCGCCCTGACCGAATACATGGTCGGCGGCGTGAAGACCACGATCCCCTTCTTCCGCCAGGTCCTCAAGCACCCGGCCTTCCGGGCGGGCATGTTCGACACGGGCTTCATCCCGTCCGCGCCCGAACTCATGATGTACGCCGACCTCGCGCCGGAAAGCGAACGCCTCGCCAAGCTCATCGCGGAAATCTCGGCCAAGGGCTACAACCCCTTCGTCCAGCTCGGCGAATACCGCTCCCACACCACGCCCCGCCTGCCGCGTCAGGACGTGGTGCTCCCGTCCATCCCTTCCAAGGTACGCAAGGAGCCCTCTCCCTACCCGCACGGCGACCGCGTGGCCCTGCTCGACTACGTCCGCGGCAGCGGGCGCGTCCACTTCACCGACACGACGACCCGCGACAGCACCCAGTCCAACAGCGGCAACCGCTTCCGCCTTGCCGAAGACCGCCTCGTGGGCCCCTATCTGGACAATTGCGGCTTCTTTTCCCTTGAGAACGGCGGCGGCGCGCACTTCCACGTCGCCATGATGGCGAACATGACCTATCCCTTCACCGAAGCGAAGGAATGGAACAAGTTCGCCCCCAAGACCCTCAAGCAGATCCTGATCCGCTCGACCAACGTGCTCGGCTACAGCCCGCAGCCCAAGAACCTCATGCGCCTGACCGGCGAAATGATCTGCGACAATTACCAGATCATCCGCTGCTTCGACTTCCTGAACCACATCGACAACATGCGCCCCTTCGCCGAAGTCGCGTTGAACCGCAAGGACGTGGTCTTCGAGCCCGCCATCTCCATGTCGTGGGCCAAGGGCTTCTCCGTGGACCACTATCTCGGCGTGGCCGAAACCGTCCTCAACGTGTGCGGCGACGTGGCCGGCATGAGCGAAAAGGAAGTCTCCCGCCACATCATCCTCGGCCTCAAGGACATGGCCGGCGTGTGCCCGCCCCGCTTCATGACCGAAGTGGTGACGGCGTTGCGCAAACGGTGGCCCGAGCTCGTGCTCCACTACCACCGCCACATGACCGACGGCCTGTTCGTCCCCTCCGTGGGCGCGGCGGCCAAGGCCGGCGTCCAGATCGTGGATACGAACCTCGGCGCGTGCGTCCGCAGCTACGGCCAGGGCGACACCCTTGCCACGGCCTCGTACATGGAAGGCGAACTCGGCCTCGAGACCGCCCTGAACAAGGATATGGTCCGCGACGCCAACTTCGTGCTCAAGCAGGTCATCCCCTATTACGACCGTTATTGCGCCCCGTACTTCCAGGGCATCGACAACGACGTGACCGGGCACGCCATGCCCGGCGGCGCGACGTCCTCGTCGCAGGAAGGCGCGCTCAAGCAGGGCTACATCCACCTGCTGCCCTACATGCTCAAGTTCCTTGCCGGGACCCGAAAAATCGTCCGTTACCACGACGTGACGCCCGGTTCCCAGATCACGTGGAACACCGCCTTCCTCGCCGTGACCGGCGCGTACAAGCGCGGCGGCGAAGAAGAGGTCAAATACCTGCTCGGCGTGCTTGATCGCGTCAACGACGTGCCCGACGAAGCCGAACTCAGCGAAGGCACCCGCGCGGCCCGCCTTGCCCTCTATCAGGACTGCAACGACGCGTTCCGCAACCTCCTTTTGGGCAAATTCGGCAAGCTGCCGCTGGGCTTCCCGCCGGATTGGGTGTACGAGAGCGCGTTCGGCAACGCCTGGAAGCAGGCCATAGCCGACCGGACCACGCATTCCCCGCTGGAAAAGCTGGTTGACATGGATATCGAGGCCGAACGCAAGGCCTTCCGCGATATCATCAAGCGCGACCCCACGGAAGAAGAAATGGTCATGTACCTGAACCATCCCGGCGATGCCGTGAAGACGGTCCAGTTCCGCGCCAAGTACGGCGATCCCAACCGCCTGCCGCTGCCCGTCTGGTTCGAGGGCTGCGCCGTAGGCGAGGAAATCAACTTTGTGGATACGGCCGGAAAACCGCACCAGTTCCTGCTGGTGAGCATGTCCCCGGCCAACGATGCGGGCGAATCCATGGTCCGTTTCGTGCTTGACTCGGAAATCTTCAGCCAGCTCATCAAAGTCGCCCCGCCCAAGAACGGCGGAGCCAGCGGCGCGGTGATGGCCGATCCTGCGGACAAGTATCAGGTCGGCGCGCCGAGCAACGGCGACCTCTGGGTGATGTACGTCCACCCCGGCGACATCGTCGAAGAAGGCGAAGAACTGTTCAACGTGTCCATCATGAAGCAGGAAAAGGCCGTTCTGGCCCCTGTGGCCGGCATCGTCAAGCGCGTGCTCAAGACCGCCGACTACAAGGAAACCAGAAAGATGGAAACGGTCCGCGAAGGTGAGCTCATCGTGGAGCTGGGGCCGGTTCCGCGTATCTGCACCAATGAAGCGTGCAGCCGTCCGTTGCCCATGAACGACATCGAGTTCTGTCCCTACTGCGGGGAACGGCTTAGCCGGATCTAAGGGACATCAACCGATACGAAGAGAGAGCCTGGGAGGCAATCCTCATGACGAAAACTCCTTCCGCAACCAAAAACCGACAAGACGAGGTTCCGGTGGAAGATCTTCTCAAGCGCTTGGTTCTGACCGGCGCGGACATCGTGCGGATCGGCGAAGACGCCGAACTGCTGGTGGGTGGCAAGAACTACAACACGGCCCTGATCAGCCGCGTTGAAGGCGTCCGCATTCCTCAGTTCCGCGCCATTTCGTCCGTGGCGTTCCACATCGTGCTCGACGAGTGCAAGGTGTGCGCGGCGCTGATCCGTTCCATGGTCGACGAAGCTTATAACCGCATTGACTGGACTTCCCCCGAAGTCACCAAGGATCACGAGTTCCTGCCCAAATTCGTGCGCTCCGTCGCCGCCGAGATCCGCAAGGCTTCCGAAGCCGACCCGGGCCTGCCGCACATCCGCCTGCGCACGTTCGTCAACAACGTGGTCGACGGCTTCGCCTCTTCGCAGGAAGGCATCGACCAGCTGCGCAAACGCTCCGTCATGGTGCAGGCCGCCATCCTGTCCTGCCCCCTGCCCGAACGCGTCGACAAGGCCGTCCGTTCCGCCTACCGCGACATCTGCGCCGAAGCGCAGGAGAGCGACGTGCCCGTGGCCGTGCGCTCCTCCGCCGCCGGCGAAGACTCCCGCAAGAAGGCCTTCGCGGGCCTTCAGGACACCTTCCTGAACATGGTCGGCGACGACGCCGTGGCGACCGCCTACCTGTGGGACTGCGCCTCGGCCTACAACCTGCGCTCCATGATTTACCGCCGCGAAGCCATCCTCGACGCCCTGACCCAGTCCGAAACCACGGGCCAGGAAGAACTCGCCGCGCAGGCGAAGAAGGAATGGTCCATCGAGAACACGTCCCTTTCCGTGTGCATCATGCGCATGATCAATCCGGTGGTGTCTGGTACGGCGTTCAGCGCCGACACCGCCACGGGTTGCCGCGGGACCGTCCGCAAGGATCTCGTCAGCATCGACACCAGCTACGGCCTCGGTGAAGCCGTGGTGGGCGGCCGCGTGACGCCCGACAAACTGTATGTCTACCAGAAGGACGACGGCAGCGAAGTCGTGATCCGCTTCATGGGCAGCAAAACCATGAAGATCGTCTACGACGAGAAGGGCGGCACCAAGGAAGTGCCCGTGCCGGAACGCGAGTGCATGCTCTGGGCCCTGACCCCCACGCAGGCCGAACAGGTCGCCAAGGGCGTGCGCGCCGTGAGCAAGGCCTACGACGGCATGATCATGGACACCGAGTTCTGCATCGACTCCAAGGGCATGCTGTGGTTCGTGCAGGCGCGTCCCGAAACCCGCTGGAACGAAGAACTCGCCCTGCATCCCCACACCATCTTCATGCGCCGCCGCGAAGTGGAGCCCAAGGCCGCCGCGTCCGCTGAAGTGCTGCTGACCGGCAACGGGGCCTCCCGCGGCGCAGGTCAGGGCAAGGTCCGTTTTCTCCGCTCCGCGCTGGAACTGAACCGCGTGGGCAAGGGCGAAATCCTCGCCGCCGAACGTACCGACCCTGATATGGTCCCCGGCATGCGCGTGGCTTCCGCCATCCTCGCCGACGTGGGCGGCGACGTCGCCATGAAGCTGGTGGACGCCCTCCGCGACCGCGTGCAGGAAAAGGGCCTCAAGACCGGCGAACAGGCGGCTGACGCTCTGCGCGACATCATCGCCGACGAGATGCGCCCGGAGACCGAAATGGCGCTGGACGGCCATCCCGCCGTCATCCTCGTCATCGGCGTCAACGGCGTGGGCAAGACCACCAGCATCGCAAAGCTGGCCGACTACTACACCCGTCAGGGCAAAAAGGTCATGCTGGCCGCAGGCGACACCTTCCGCGCCGCTGCCAGCGAGCAGCTGGAGATCTGGGCGGGCCGCGCCGGTGTGCCGATCGTCAAGGCCGGCGAGGGCGCAGACCCCGCCGCCGTCATCTTCGACACCGTGAAGTCTGCCACCGCCCGGGGCTATGACATGGTCATCGCCGATACGGCCGGACGTCTCCACAACAAGTCGAACCTGATGAGCGAGCTGTCCAAGATCAGCCGCAGTGTCAGGAAGGCCGCTCCCGAAGCCAGCCTCGAGACCCTGCTGGTGCTGGACGCCATCACGGGCCAGAACGCCATCAGCCAGGCGAAGGAATTCTGCAAGGCTGCTGACGCCACCGGCATCATCCTGACCAAGCTCGACGGCACGGCCAAGGGCGGCTGCGTGGTGGCCGTCAAGCAGCGCCTCGGTCTGCCGGTGCGGTTCATCGGCGTGGGCGAGGGCATCGACGACCTCATCCCCTTCACCCCGGAGGGCTTTGTGGAAGAGCTCATCCCCCGCACGGGATGGAAGCATTAAGGAGCGATCTTATGAAGATTTGTGCAGCCACCGGCAACGCCGGAAAGCTCCGCGAGCTGCGGCGCATCCTCGAGGCTCAGGGCCACGAAGTGGTCAGCCAGAAAGAGCTTGGCATCACCATCGAGCCGGATGAGACCGGCACTACCTTTGAGGCCAATGCCCTCATCAAGGCCGAGACCATCTGCAAGGCCAGCGGCCTGCCCACCATCGCCGACGATTCCGGCCTCTGCGTGGACGCGCTGGACGGCGCTCCCGGCGTCTACAGCGCCCGCTACTGCGGCCACCACGGCGACGACGAGGCCAACAACGACAAGCTCCTCGAGAACATGAAGGACGTCCCGGCGGGACAGCGCGGCGCGAAGTTCGTGGCGGCGGTCTGCTTCATCCTGCCCACCGGCCAGCACCTCACCTGCCGGGGCGAATGCCCGGGCCGCGTCGCCTTTGAGCGGCTGGCCGGGAACTACGGCTTCGGCTACGACCCGCTCTTCATCCCCGACGAGTGCGGTGTGGGCAAGACGGACAAGCGCCCCAACTCGGAGGGCCGCAGCTATGCCCAGCTGACTCCCGACGAGAAGGACGCCATCAGTCACCGCGGAAATGCGCTGGCGGAGATGGAGAAGGAGCTGCCGGAGTTTTTGGCGGAAAATTAACCTCTCCGTCATTGCTTCGCAATGCCACCTCCCCTACCGAGGGGAGGCCTTGGCATTTCGTGAAGCTTCGCCTCTTCGCCAGAGGCTCCCCTACTAGGGGAGCTGTCTGCGAAGCAGACTGAGAGGTTGTACGAAGAGAAAACTTAATAGAAAACAGAAATAAGCTGCAAATTAAAGGAGAAACTATTATGCTGACGAGCAAACAGCGCGCCATTCTGCGCGGTAAGGCAAACACCATGGACCCCGTTTTTATCGTGGGCAAGGGTGAGATCGACGAGACCATGATCCAGGGTGTGAAGGACTGCCTCGACGCCCGCGAGCTCATCAAGCTCAAGGTGCTTGAGAGCAGCATGTACAACGCCCGCGAGGCTTCTGTCAAGCTGGCCGAAGCCACCGGCGCCGACTGCGTGCAGGTCATCGGCTCCAAGTTCGTGCTCTACCTCCAGAAAAAGAAGGACAGCGCCTACGCCGACCTGCTGAAGTAATGCGTATCCTGCTTTACGGCGGCTCCTTCGACCCGCCCCACTACGGCCACCTGAACAACCTCCGCGCCGCCGCTGCCCGGGTCTGCCCGGACCGCGTGGTGGTCATGCCCGCGGGCGTCTCCCCCTTCAAGCAGGGGACATCCGCCCCCGGCCCGCTCCGGGTGGAGATGTGCGGCTGCTTTGCGGAGCTGGCCCGGGAGATGGGCTTCGGCCTCGAGGTCAGCGGCTGGGAGGTGGAGCAGGCGGAGCAGGGCCGGAAGAATTACAGCGTCCTCACGCTGGAAAAGCTGGCCCGGGAGAATCCCGGCGATGAGCTGTACCTCGCCATCGGCAGTGATATGCTGCTGAGCTTCGACGGGTGGCACCGCTGGGAGGACATCCTTCGTCTGGCCCATCTGGTGGTCACGAGCCGGAATATCGGCGACGACCCGGCTCTCCACGCCAAGGCCCGGCAGCTGGACGCTTCCGGTGCGCGCATCCTGTTCGCGCCGGTGGAGGCTCTGCCCATGGCGTCCAGCGTCCTCCGCACCCGCCTCGCCGCCGGTGAGGAATGTGAAAACGAGCTTCCGGCCTCGGTGCGCCGGGTCATCCGGCGCGAGGGGCTGTACACCAAAGGAGACGAAGTCACAAATGAATCAGAAACAGGCAAAAGAGCTTGTGCGCAGCCGGCTGAGTGACAAGCGCTATGAGCACACCCTGAACGTGAAAAAAATGGCCGTCAGGCTGGCGAAGCGCTACGGCGTCGATGAGGACAAGGCTGCGCTGGCCGCCCTGCTCCACGATTCGGCCAAGGAGATCTCCAAGGACGAGATGCGAGAACTGATGCAGCAGTATCCCCAGTACGCCGAGGGCGGGGAAGAGCGGCCTGCCTCCGTCTGGCACGGCATCTGTGCGGCCATCCTCGCCCGCACCCAGTGGGGCGTGGAGGATGAGGCCATCCTTTCCGCCATCGCCTGCCACACGGCAGGCAGGGCCGGGATGTCGAAGCTGGACAAGGTGGTCTACCTGGCCGACATGACCAGCAAAGAGCGGGACTGGCCGGGCGTTGGCAAGCTGCGGAAGCTGGAAATGAAAGACCTCGACGCCGCCATGCTGGCTGCGCTGAAACAGACCAACGATTTCGTCCTCTCCCAGGGCAAGCCGCTGGACCCCCAGTCCGCTGCCGCCTATGAAGACATCCTGGCCCATCAGAAGAAAGAATGCTGATTGCGAATCGTGGGGAAGAATGGTATACTAAAGAGTACAAAACCCTGAACAGGAGTTTTTCGGCCAACAGCCGACTCCCCAAAACGCTTGGAAGGAATAAGATGGAATGAGTCAGACTCCGCGTCATATCAAGACAGACCGTTCACTCAACCGCCCGACGGATCGGCGGGCCGAAAAGGCTCCTGCATCCCGGCCCGTGCAGCCTGCCCAGCCGGACTTCTTTGCAGAGGAAAAGCCCACCCCCGCAGAGCCTCCCCGCCGCGCGGGCGGCAGCGGCGGCGCAAAGCCGCCCCGCCGTTCGACCCCTGCGGGCGGCAATGAGCCTCCCCGCCGCCGCAAAAAGAAGAAAAAGACCCCGCTCTGGCTCCCGCTGGCTGTGACGCTGGCGGTGCTGGCCGTCATCTCGGGCGTGGTGGTGTATGCCGTCGGCATGGTGGGCAGGGTGGAAGAGAACCTCCGTCCGGAGGAGGACGCCCCCTCCATCACCGAGGAGATACAGACCCTCGAGGAGTACAAGGGCGATGTGGTCAACATCCTCGTCTGTGGCATCGACTATGAAGAAGGCCGCAACTACTCCAACGACCCCACCTCCAACGACGGCATGACGGACATGATCCTCTACTGCCAGTTTGACA
The DNA here is from genome assembly GCA_900553145.1 of uncultured Desulfovibrio sp. Taxonomy (GTDB): domain Bacteria; phylum Desulfobacterota; class Desulfovibrionia; order Desulfovibrionales; family Desulfovibrionaceae; genus Bilophila. Next base: position 13,297 of record USCL01000004.1, on the reverse strand, counting down.
TCAAGGGCGGCGCGCTGCGGATGCTGCAGATCCCCCGCAACAGCCTTGTGTGTACCAAGAGCCGCAAAGTCGCCCTCTCCAACGGCAAGACCTACGCCGCCACCAACTACCAGATAAACTCCGTGGCCCTCTCCAACGGCGGCAGCGTTGCCGCCCTGGCGGAGGTTATCTACGACCAGTATAAGCTGCCCATCGATTACTACGTGACGGTGGATATGCAGGCTCTGGTGGAGATGGTGGACAACTTCGGCGGCATCGAAGTCTATATCCCCCACGATATGTCCTTTGCGGGCAGCGCCCTCAAGCAGGGCTACCGCAATCTGGACGGCGCATCGGCGGAGTTCTTTGTCCGCTGCCGCCACGGTCAGGGCTACTCCAACTCCGACATCGACCGCCTGAACATGCAGCGCTACTTCTATGCCGGTCTGTTCAAGCGGGTGCGCAGCATGGGCATCACCGATGTGCTCAACCAGCTGCCCCTCATCTTCAACAACTATATCCACACGGATATGGATCTGACCACCATCGCAAAGATGCTGGTGTCCTTCACCCGCATCGACAGCGCCAACATCATGCTGGCACAGACCCCCGTCTTCATGGGTGTGCCGAACGTGGGCGTGACCGATACCTTTGACGGCTACTCCTGCGTGGTGCCGGACGCCGGCTCCATCGCAGAGCTGCTCAACACCTATTTCCGCAACTATACCGGCCCGGTGAGCGCCAGCGAGCTGAACCTCGTGACCAACGACTGGCCCCACGGCACCGCCTCCACCAGCGCCAACGTCCAGTTCGTGGGCCAGCTGGATAAGGAGTCGGACGACGCCATCCTCAGCGGCGACACCGACGTGGCGGGCGCTACCACCACCGACGGTCAGCCGGCCGGACAATGATAAGGAGAAAAATCTATGGATAAGAACATCGACAGCAAGACCCTTGCCATTGAGATCGCAAAGATCCTCGACAAGAAGAAGGCTCAGGACGTGCGGGTGCTCAAGGTGGACAGCCTGACCGTCCTCACCGACTACTTCGTCATCGCCTCCGGTACCTCCACCACCCAGGTGGGCTCTCTGGCCGACGAGGTGGAGTATGAGCTTTCCCAGAGCGGCATCGAGCCCCACACCACGGAGGGTTTTGACTCCAAGAACTGGGTGCTGCTGGACTATTCCAGCGTCATCGTCCACGTCTTCGTCCCCAACACCCGCACCTACTACGACCTCGAGCACCTGTGGGCCGACGGTGAGCCCATCGACATCTCGGAGTACCTGACCCCGGATAACAGTCTGTAAGAAAACAGCTCGGATGCCCTGAGTCAACCTCTCAGTCTCGCTTCGCTCGACGGAGAGGTTGAACACGTAGAGTATTGCTGAGTTTGTCATATATCATTGGTATTGTTTTAGAAAAAGTCTGGAGCTGATTACAAGAATGAAGTATGATTACAAGGCCGTGGAGGCCAAGTGGCAGAAGGTGTGGGAAGACGAAAAGACCTTCCACGTTGAGATCGACCACAAGAAGCCCAAGTTCTATGCACTGGTGGAGTTCCCGTATCCCTCGGGCGCGGGCCTGCATGTCGGCCATCCCCGCAGCTACACTGCGCTGGATGTCGTGAGCCGCAAGCGCCGCCAGAACGGTTATAATGTGCTCTACCCGATGGGCTGGGACGCTTTCGGCCTGCCCACCGAGAACTTCGCCATGAAGAACCACATCCATCCGGCCATCGTCACCAAGAAGAATGTTGACCACTTCCGGGAGCAGCTCAAGGCACTGGGCTTCTCCTTCGACTGGGATCGTGAGATCAACACCACCGACCCCGAGTATTATAAGTGGACCCAGTGGATCTTCCTGCAGCTGTACAAGAAGGGCCTCGCCTACAAGAAGGAAATGAACGTCAACTGGTGTACCGGCTGCAAGTGCGTGCTGGCAAACGAGGAAGTCGTCAACGGCGTCTGCGAGCGCTGCGGCAGCGAGGTCGTCCACCGCGTCAAGAGTCAGTGGATGCTGAAGATCACCGCCTACGCGGACAAACTCATCGACGGTCTGGACGGTCTGGATTACATCGAGCGCGTTGCCACCCAGCAGAAGAACTGGATCGGCCGCAGCCACGGCGCAGAGGTCAACTTCGGCACCACCGCCGGCGACACCCTGACCGTCTACACCACTCGCTGCGACACCCTGTTCGGCGCTACCTACATGGTCGTCTCTCCCGAGCACGCCATGCTCAAGGGGTGGCTGGAAAAGGGAATCATCAAGAATGCCGACGCCGTCAAGGCTTATCAGGCCGAGGCTGCCCGCAAGAGCGACTTCGAGCGCAGTGAGCTGAACAAGGAAAAGACCGGCGTTCAGCTGGAAGGCGTCATGGGCATCAACCCCGTCAACGACAAGGAGATCCCCATCTTCATCTCCGACTACGTTCTGGCTACCTACGGCACCGGTGCCATCATGGCCGTGCCTGCCCACGATACCCGCGACTGGGAGTTCGCCAAAAAGTTTGGCCTGCCCATCATCGAGGTCGTCAAGGGCAACACCCCCTCCAACCTCGACGAGGCTGCCTTCACCGACGTGGCCACCGGTACGCTGGTCAACTCCGGCTTCCTCGACGGCCTGTCTGTCACCGACGCCAAGAAAAAGATGATCGAGTGGCTGGAAGCCAACGGCAAGGGCCGGGATAAGGTCAACTACAAGCTCCGCGACTGGGTGTTCAGCCGTCAGCGCTACTGGGGCGAGCCTATCCCCATGGTCAAGTGCGAGAAGTGCGGCTGGCAGCCCCTGCCCGAGAGCAGTCTGCCTCTGACCCTGCCTGACATCACCGACTTTGAGCCGGGTCCCGACGGTGAGTCTCCGCTGGCCCGCCACACCGACTGGGTCAAGACCACCTGCCCCTGCTGCGGCGGCCCCGCGACCCGCGAGACCGACACCATGCCTCAGTGGGCCGGTTCTTCCTGGTACTTCCTGCGCTATATGGACCCCCACTGCAAGGATGCCCTCGCTTCCAAAGAGGCGCTGGAATACTGGTCTCCGGTGGACTGGTACAACGGCGGCATGGAGCATACCACCCTGCATCTGCTCTACAGCCGTTTCTGGCATAAGTTCCTGTACGACATCGGCGTCGTGCCCACCGCAGAGCCTTATCAGAAGCGCACCGCTCACGGCATGATCCTGGGCCTGAACCCCCACAGCTTCGTCAACCTGCCCGCTGAGGAGCAGGAGAAGCTGCTGAAGGAGTACGGCAGCCAGAAGGCCGCCGAGAAGGCTCTGGAAGAGAAGTACGGTGAGATGGCCCGCCACCCCATCGTCAAGATGTCCAAATCTCTGGGCAATGTCATCAACCCTGACGAGGTCGTGGACCAGTACGGTGCTGACACCATGCGTCTGTACGAGATGTTCATGGGTGACTTCGAGCAGGCCGCACCCTGGCAGACCTCTGCCATCGCCGGCTGCAACCGCTTCCTCGACCGCGTGTGGGCTCTGTCCGACAAGCTGGTGGAGGGCGAGGGCTATCGTCCCCAGCTGGAGACTCTGCTGCACCAGACCATCAAGAAGGTGGGCGCTGACATCGAGGGCCTGAAGATGAATACCGCCATTGCACAGCTCATGACTCTGGTCAACGCCCTGTACGACAACGGCGGCGCTACCAGGGCCGAGTTCGAGACCGTCGTCCAGCTGCTGAACCCGTTCGCTCCCCACATGACCGAGGAGCTGTGGGAGAAGCTGGGCCACAGCCACGACGAGCAGCTGGCCTACTACCCCTGGCCCAAGTACGAGGAGGCCAAGTGCGTTGAGAGCACGGTTGAGATCGCAGTACAGGTCAACGGCAAGGTCAAGGCCCGTCTGAAGGTGGCCGCAGACATCACCTCTGAGGACGCCATCGCCGCCGCAAAGGCTGACCCGGCTGTCGCCGAGGCTCTGTCCGGCAAGACCGTGGTCAAGGAAATCTACGTCAAGGGCCGTCTGGTCAATCTGGCCGTCAAGGGCTAAACCTCTCAGTCTGCTTTCGCAGCCAGCTCCCCTAAAAAGGGGAGCCAAAGAGGAGTATGCTTTTTCGAAAAGTTTCAAAAAAACTTTCTGAAAAAGGTTGACGAACGCATGAAAATGCGCTATACTGTCTACTGTTAGTTACCATGTAACAACGAAATTCCTGCCTCACGGTCCAAGGGAGGGAATAAGATGTCGGAAATTCGTGTTAAAGAGGGCGAGTCGCTGGAAAGCGCACTGCGTCGCTTCAAGCGCAGCACTGCTCGCAGCGGTGTGCTCGCAGAGGTTCGTAAGCGCGAGGCTTACGAGAAGCCGTCTGTTAAGCGCAAGAAGAAGTCCGAAGCAGCCCGCAAGCGTAAGTTCAAGTAATTAACTGCTTGGAATCGCATTGTTGCTTTAGATTTCAAACGCGTTGCTAACGCCGATGTAGGGGAGCCTGTATTGCAGGCTCCCCTATTTTCATTGCAGGGAGAAATACTATGCTCATCACCCCCGAATATGTGTTCAAGGATGTTACCCACATCACCCCGGAGTTTCTGGCGGGCAAGGGCATCCGCGCCCTCGTGCTGGACATCGACAACACCCTGACAGCTGACCGCAGCCAGGAGCTGCCGGACGAAGTGGCCGGGTGGCTGGCTCAGATGAAGGAAGCCGGCATCGGCCTCACCATCGTCTCCAACGGTGCAGAGAAGCGCGTCCGGCCCTTCGCCGAGAAACTGGGCCTCGCGTACCTCTACCGTTCTGCCAAGCCCTTGCCCTTCGCGCTGATGGTGGCCCGCCGCCGGATGGGCGTGAAGCGGAAACAGATGGCCATGGTGGGCGACCAGCTCTACGCCGACCGGATGGCGGCGGCCCTCTACGGCATCCCGGGCCTGATGGTCATTCCCCGCGGCCCCGACCTCGGCGCGCAGGTGGTGCTCAAGCGCAAGTGGGAAAAGAGCCACTGGCAGAAGTATTATGACCGGGGAGGGAAGACACTGTGAACGAGTGTGACTGGAAAATCCGGTTCGGCACTGCCGGCACCAGCGACAGCTTCGAGGCGAAGGGCTACAAGTCCAGCCTCGACATCCCCGCCTACACGGCAGAGATGGGACTGGACGCTTTCGAGTACCAGTGCGGCCACGGCGTTCGCCTCGGGGTGGACAAGGCCAGGAAGATGGCCGCAGATGCCGCAGAGAAGGGCATCCTGTTCAGCGTCCACGCACCTTATTATATCAGTATGTCCAGCCTCGAGGAAGAAAAGCGGCTGGGCAGCGTCCGCTATCTGCTCCAGAGTGCCGAGGTCTGCCGCGCGCTTGGCGGGCGGCGCATCATCTTCCACTCGGGCAGCTGCGGCAAACAGAGCCGCGAAGCCGCCCTCGAAAAGGCGCTGGACACCATGCGCCGTGCCGTGGAAGCGCTGGACGAAGCCGGTTACGGCGATATGACTCTCTGCCCGGAGACCATGGGCAAAATCGGCCAGCTGGGTACGCTGGACGAAGTATTGGCCCTCTGCGGGGTGGACAAGCGCATCACGCCCTGCATCGACTTCGGCCACCTGAACGCCCGGACCTTGGGCGGCATCCAGTCCAGGGCCGACTACGCCGCCATCCTCGACCGGATGGGTGAGGTGCTGGGCGACGAGCGCGCCCGGCGATTCCACGTCCACTTCTCCCGCATCGAGTTCTCTGCGGGCGGCGAGAAGCGCCACTGGACCTTTGCTGAGACCCAGTTCGGCCCGGAGCCCCAGCCCCTGATGGAGCTGCTGGCAGAGCGCCGCCTCGAGCCGGTCGTCATCTGCGAGAGCGCCGGTACTCAGGCCGAGGACGCGCAGGCGATGCAGAGGATGTACGAGGCGGCGAGGGGGGAGCAACCTCTCCGTCAGCGCTGACGCGCTGCCATTGTCCGGGTTGCGGTACCCAGCATCCGCTTCGCTTTGCTTGCGTATTGCTGACCGCGGCCCCAACAACTCCTCCCTGTTTCCGCCACCGGCGGCGGTCGTCGTCGTTGCTCTACCGAGGGGAGGCTTTGGCATATCGGAAAACTTCGCCTCTTCGCCAGAGGCTCCCCTACCAGGGGAGCTGTCTGCGGAGCAGACTGAGAGGTTGTACGAAGGAAAACTTACCTTGTGTTCCACACTTTTTGTCATTTTCATCGTCTTTTTTACCGAAACCCCTTGCCAAATGGCGCGGGATTGGGTAAAATAAATAGAGATATGCGTAATGCATCTGAGACATTAAACTAATGGAGGAATTCCTATGATTTCTGCAGGCGAGTTTCGCAATGGCGTGACCTTTGAGCAGGACGGCCAGGTTCTTCAGGTCGTTGAGTTCCAGCACGTCAAGCCCGGCAAGGGCGCTGCCTTTGTCCGTACCAAGACCAAGAACGTCATCACCGGCTCCGTGGTCGAGACCAGCTACAACCCGACCGCTAAGTTCCCTCAGGCTTTCATCGAGCGCAAGGACGTGACCTACAGCTATGAGGATGGCGATCTGTACCACTTCATGGACAACGAGACTTACGATGACATCCCCGTCAACGCAAGCGACGTCCCCGATAACTTCAAGTTCTGCAAAGAGAACGAGCTGTGCAAGCTGCTGAGCTACAAGGGCAAGGTCTTCAGCGTCGAGATCCCCAACTTCATCGAGCTGGAAGTCACCCAGACCGAGCCGGGTGTCAAGGGCAACACCGCCACCAACACCCTGAAGCCCGCTACCGTCGAGACCGGTGCTGAGATCCGCGTCCCCCTGTTCATCAACGAGGGCGACCACATCCGCATCGATACCCGCACCGGCGAGTATATGGAGCGCGTCTGATTTTCTGACGACGATAAGACCGGGCAGCGGGCGACCGTTTGCCCGGTTTTTTCTTAAAAAGAAGAGCTGTTTTGCGATAGGAGGTATTCCCTATGAAGGAAAAAGCTGCATACCTGAAGGGCCTGATCGACGGCCTCGGCATTGATGAGAACACCAAAGAAGGCAAGGTCATCAAGGCCATGAGCGAGCTGCTGAGTGAGATGGCAGAGGCCGTGGACGGCATCGACGAGGATGTCACCCACGCCTACGACCAGATCAACGACCTGAGCGAAGAGTTGGAAGACCTTGAAGCAGACCTGTACGAAGACGAAGATGCCGAGGACGAAGAGGATGACTCCGACGACGAGACCGAGGCAGACGACGATGACGACAACGCCGATGTGGCCGGTGAGCCTTATTATGAGGTGGCCTGCCCTGCCTGCGGCAAGACCGTCTACGTGAGCGAGGACGACCTGGACGCCGGCGAGGCCATCTGCCCCAGCTGCAAGGTGGCTTTCGAGGTGGCTCTGGAAGACCCCGAGGACGACGAGGCCGCTGAGAACGACGGCCCCGTGCAGTACGAAGTGACCTGCCCCGCCTGCGGCGCCACCTCTGTGGTGGACGAAGAGGCCCTGCTGGACGGCGACCCTGTCTGCCCCAGCTGCGGCAAGCCGCTGGACTTTGAGGTAACGGAGGAGTAATTCTCTGCCTCCCGAAAGCACAAGACAAAAAGCGCCCCCGGAACTCAGATTCGAGTTCCGGGGGCGCTTTGCTCTTTATAAGGTACGGAGAAGTGGCTTACATCTTCTCAGGGACGTTGATCTTGAACATGGTGAGCACGTTGAAGATGACGTTCTTGACGCCGATGCAGAGGGCCAGACGGGCCTGCTGGACGGCGGGGTCTGCGCCCTGGATGCGGCAGCTGCCGTAGAAGCGGTGGAAGGCGCTGGCCAGGTCGATGACGAAGCGGTTGATGCGGCTGGGGTCGTACTTCTCGGCAGCCATGACGATCTCCTGCGGGAAAGCGGCCAGCATCCGGATGAGGTCCATCTCGGAAGGCTCGGTCAGCAGGGTGGCGTCGATGTTCTCAGCGCCTGCGAAGGCCACGCCCTCGCTCTCCATCTTCTTGAGGATGGAGCAGATGCGGGCGTGAGCGTACTGGACGTAGTAGACCGGGTTGTCGTTGTCGGTCTTGACGGCCTGGTCCAGGTCGAAGTCGATGCCGCTGCCGGCGTCGTGCATATTGAACAGGAAGCGTGCGCTGTCGATGGGGACTTCTTCCAGCAGGTCGGTCAGGGTGATGGCGTTGCCGGTACGCTTGGACATACGGACGGGCTGACCGTCACGCATCAGGTTGACCATCTGCATCAGCACGACGTCCAGATCCTCGCCGTGGAGGCCGATGGCGTCCATGGCACCCTTCATGCGGGCGACGTGGCCGTGGTGGTCAGCGCCCCAGACGTCGATGGCCTTGGCGAAGCCGCGGGTGGCCAGCTTGTTGTAGTGGTAGGCGATGTCGGCGGCAAAGTAGGTGGGGATGCCGTTGGCACGGACGAGGACTTCGTCCTTGGCCTCCTCCTCGGTGCCGTCGTCGGTCTTTTTCTTGTTGACGGTGCCGTACTTGGCGGCGTACTGTGCGCTGCGGTACATGACAGCACCGTCCTCGGCCTTGTAGCAGGCACCCAGCTCCAGCAGCTTGTCCACCACGGCCAGCACAGCGCCGGACTCGTGCAGGGTGCTCTCGTGGAACCAGACATCGTAGTCGATGCGATACTTGCCCAGGTCGCGCTTCAGGGCGGCGATGTTTTTGGGCAGGGCGTAGGCAACGAGGGCGTCCTTCAGAGCTGCGAAAGCCTCACTCTCGAAGAGGGTCTCCTCGTCCATGCCTTTGCAGGAGGCAACGTATTTGTCGCCGTTCAGCTCAGCGAACTCACCGGCCAGCACCTTGATGTCGCCGCCCTGATAGCACTCGGCGGGCAGGGGATAAGCCTCCTCGCCGCAGTACTTCTGCAGGTAGCGGACAGCAAGGCTCTTGCCGAACTTCTGGATCTGGTTGCCTGCGTCGTTGATATAGAACTCACGGGTCACGTCGTAGCCGGACCAGTCGAGGACAGCGGCCAGACAGTCACCCAGAGCGCCGCCGCGGGCATTGCCCATGTGCATGGGGCCGGTGGGGTTGGCGGAGACGAACTCCACGTTGTACTTGGCACCCTTGCCGTGGTCGGTGCGGCCATACTCCTTGTTGGAGCAGGCACCCAGCACGACGCCGGCCCAGAAGGAGGGAGCGAGGAACAGGTTGATGAAGCCGGGACCGGCCACCTCGACCTTGGCGAAGACGCCGCCGTCCAGTGCGGGCAGGTGGGCGATGAGGGCGTCGGCAATCATCTTCGGGGCCTTGCGCCAGGTGCGCGCGCCGGCCATGGCAATGTTGGAGGCGATGTCGCCGTTCTTGACGTCGGCGGGGATCTCTACGATGAAGGCGGGCAGCTCGGCCTCGGGCAGGGTGCCGTCGACCATCGCAGCCTTGGCGGCGGCGGTCAGCAGGGCGCGGGCCTCGTCCAGCGCGGTCTGCCGGGGGTTGTAGTTCTGGTAGGTCTTTTCAAAGTCGGTCATTTCAAGTGTCCTTTCGTGTTTGAGTGCGAAGCCCGCTTGCCGCAGGAGCCGCAGGCGAAAAACAATGAGAAGTCAGTTGACGTGCTGTACCGTCATTTCCAGCGTGTTGCGGCTGACGATGCGGGCGTCGTCGGCGTCCAGCAGGTAGCTGAACGCCGCGCTGCCGCCCTTCTCGGTCAGCTTGCAGTCGATGCCGTCGCCGGTGACGCCCAGAGTGAGGGAGCCCACCTCCGTCTCGTAGTGGCAGAGATTGCGGCGGTCCCGCTCGATGAGAAGCTGGCTGTTGGCCCGCCCGAACCGGAGCAGGGCCACTCGGCTGCCGTCCTCGGCGATCTTGATAGTAGTGGTGCAGCCCTCGAAGCCGATGGTCTGCGTCTCCTTATAAGAGATGTAGTAGCTTCCGTTCTTTTTGGTAAAGCTGCCCCGGGTCATCAGCTCGATGTGGTCGCGGTCCTCCTCGCGGATGACGCCCTCATTGTCGAACTGGTCGATGGAGCTCTTGATGCGGATGATGTAGTTTTCCAGTGGTTTGCTCACAGTTTTGCGTCCTTATCAATATTTATCAATGGCGATCTGGTCGATGAGCCCGCCCTTGTACTCCCCGAGGAAGAGGTCGGCGGTCTGGGCGAAGCTGTCCGGCACGTCGCTGACGTAGAAGTGGGCCTCGCCCTTTTCGTGATTTCCCTTCAGGCCATGCTCGCTGAGCGTCCGCTCCAGATGGTGGGCGGCAGTCTGGGCCGGGTCCACGAGGGTGACGTTCCTGCCCATATACCAGCCTATCATCTCTTTGATGAGGGGGTAGTGGGTGCAGCCGAGGATGAGGGTGTCCACCCCGGCCTCCCGCACCTCGGCCAGATACTGGGCGATGACCAGACGGGTCACCTGCTGCTTGTCGAGGGCGCTGTGGTCCACATAGCCGGCCTCCACGAGAGGCACGAAGAGGGGGCAGGGCCGGGCCGTGATCTCCACACCGGGAACGAGCTTGCGCAGGACGGTCTCATAGCTGCGGGAGCGGATGGTGGCCGCCGTGCCGATGACGCCGATGCGGCGGTTCCGGGTGACGAAAGCGGCCTCCCGGGCCGCAGCGTCCACGACGCCCAGATAGGGGACAGGGAGCTTTGCGGCCTCGGCGGCGGGGTAGATGCTGGACACCGTGCCGCAGGCGGCCATGATGCACTTGACATCCTTCGAGAGCAGGAATGCGATGTCCTGCCGTGCATACTGCAGAATAGTCTCAGGGCTGCGGCTGCCGTAGGGGACGCGGCCGGTATCGCCGAAGTAGACGATATTCTCGTTGGGGAGGCGCTTGCGCAGCTCCCGCACGCCGGTCAGACCGCCAAGGCCGCTGTCGAATACGCCGATGGGACGGTTATCCATGCTGCTTTTCCGTCCTTTCCAGAGCCAGAGCGATGAGGCGGTCGATGAGGGCAGGCACGGGGATGCCCTCATGCTCCATCAGCTTGGGGTACATACTGATGGGGGTGAAACCGGGGAAGGTGTTGATCTCGTTGATGAGGACGCGGCCGGTGTCCTTCTCCACAAAGAAGTCGCAGCGGGCCAGACCCTCGCAGCCCAGCGCTGTGTAGGCCATGGCGGCGTAGGTCTTCACCTCATCCAGCTTTTCCTCAGGCAGTTTGGCCGGAATGACCACCTGACTGACGCCGTTCTTGTACTTGTCGTCGTAGGTGTAGAACTCGGCACCGGCCAAAATCTCGCCCGGGCGGGTGGAGACGGCGGGGTCGGAGCCGATGACGGCGCACTCCACTTCGTGGCCGTCCACGAAGGCCTCGAACACCACCTTGCGGTCGTTGGCGAGGGCCAGCCGGATGGCGGCCTTCAGTTCATCGCGGTCATGGGCCTTGGTGATGCCCACGCTGGAACCGGCGTTGGCGGGCTTGACGAAGATTGGCCAGCCCAGCTTTGCGATGGCACCGTCGCAGACGCCGTCGGGGTTAGACTCGATCTCCCAGCGGGTGGCGGAGAGCCACCTGGTGTGAGGGATGCCGGAGGCGTCGAACATGGCGTTGGCGACTGCCTTGTCCATGCAGACCGCGCTGGCCAGAACGCCGCAGCCTACGTAGGGGATGCCGGCCAGCTCCAGCAGGCCCTGCACGGTGCCGTCCTCGCCCCACAGGCCGTGGAGCACGGGGATGACCACGTCCACATGGACCTTCTCCACCTGCCCGGCGGGGGTGAAGAGGATGAGGCCGTGGTCGGCACGGTCGGGGCTGAGCACGCAGGGCATATTGCCCGGCAGCTCTTCCCAGCTGCCGTCGGCCATCTGGGCCGAGTCGGCCTCGGTGTAGAGCCAGCGGCCCTTTTTGGTGATGCCGATGGTCAGCAGCTCGTACCGCTGGCGGTCGAGCTGGTCCACGAAGGTGCCGGCGGACACGCGGCTGACCTCGTGCTCGCTGGACATTCCGCCGAACAGGACGACCACGCTCATTTTATGTTCAGAATCGGATAACATAATCGATCTCTCCTGATTTCAGGGCCGCTGCGCGCGGCAGACAGCCCGAAGTTTTGTCTACATACATAGATATACTTATTATATAATATTTATGTCCGGGATGCAAGCGGTGTCACGCAGTCGGGCGAAGAGAAAGAAAACACAAAAAAACTGAAAAAACGCAGATTTCCTGCTTGACGAATGGAAAAAGACGTGATACAATGGTAACACCTCTTTTGCGGGGTTATTAAGTGCGCCTGTCGAACGGGTGCTCCCGCAAGCCGAGGGAGGTTCAAAACAACCGTTATAATGGAGGTGTCAACAAATGACCGTTAAAATCACTCTGGCCTGCACTGAGTGCAAGCAGCGCAACTACAACACCACGAAGAACAAGAAGAACAACCCCGATCGTCTCGAGATGAAGAAGTACTGCCGCTTCTGCAAGAAGCACACCGTTCATCGCGAAACCAAGTAAGAAAGGCGGACAACATCATGGCAGACAAAACCGAGAAAAAGCCGGGCTTTGTGGCCAGAATGAAGGCCGCCGTGAAGGGTTTTGCCGCAAATGCGGCAAAGTTCTTCCGCGACACGAAGAGCGAGCTGAAAAAGGTCGTGTGGCCGTCTAAGGCGGACATCAAGACCAACACCGTCGTGGTGCTCGTGACTGTGGCGATCGCCGCCGTCGTGATGATTGCACTGGACGCCATCTTCGGTGGCATCCTGGGCCTTATCATCGGCGCTTGAATCATCTTGAAACGGAGGGTCAACCAGAATGGAAGAGCAGTCCAATGAGGCGCTTTGGTATGTCGTGCATACCTATTCCGGCTACGAGAATAAAGTGGCAACGGACTTACAGACCATGGTGGAGAACCGCCGCCTGCAGGATCTGATCTGCGACATCAAGGTCCCGACCGAGATGGTCCCCGAGATCAAGGACGGCAAGGAGCGTATGGTGGAGCACAAGCTGTTCCCCGGCTACGTTCTGGTCAAGATGGTCATGAACGACGATACCTGGTATGTCGTGCGCAATACGCGCGGCTGCACCGGTTTCGTCGGCCCTGCCTCGAAGCCTGTCCCCCTGACCGCTGAGGAAGTGGAGAAGATGGGCGTCGAGAAGGCGGCTCCGCTGACCGTCGATTTCAACGTCGGCGATACCGTGCAGATCACCGCCGGCCCCCTGGAAGGCTTTATGGGCCTTGTGGAGGGCATCGATACCGAGAGCTTCAAAGTCAAGCTCAAGGTCAATATGTTCGGCCGCGAGACGCCCGCAGAAGTGGACATCGCGCAGGTCGAGCTGCCGTAACCAACCGGCATCCGTTCTACCAAGGTAAGACCGCAGTGCGGTTCTTATAGAGCGTGTACACCGCGTACGCGCTCGTGGGAGGCGCGGAGACACCGCGCCGCAACTCACCACAGATTTTTGGAGGTGCATTTACTATGGCACAGAAAGTTACTGGCTACATTAAGCTGCAGATCGAGGCCGGCAAGGCGA
>USCL01000003.1 GCA_900553145.1 uncultured Desulfovibrio sp. | reverse complement strand
CGTCCCGCTCTCACCCCAAGGCTTGAAGCCGCACGGTCACGGCTGTGCGGACGGCTGGGGCAAAAGGGAACCGCTTCCTCCCCAATGTAGGGGGGAACATCAACGGCTCCCGCGCGGCCAGTAGCTCCGGCAAACGCGGTGCAGGGGGATGAAAAATGGATTTCGCCAGATCGACTGGAATCTTGAACAGTGTTGGCTGCCCTCACGGGCTGTCATGGGGAGTGATTCGGAACTGTAGCGGTTGGCGTTGCGCGGCGGCAATTACAATAATGGCGGCGGCGCGGGCCTTTTTGCCCTCAATCTCAATAACATGAGGACTCTCCGCAATCGGAATGTGGGTTTCCGTCCCGCTCTCGCCCCAAGGCTTGAAGCCGCACGGTTACGGCTATGCGGACGGCAGGGGCAAAAGGGAATCACTTCCCCCCCGACGTTAGTGGGGAAACAACAGCGGCCCCCGCGCGGTTAGTAGCTCCGGCGAACACGGCGCGGGGGGACATCAAAGGTGCGATATGCCAAAGACAGCCCGCAATCTGTGGCCACGGGTGTTCGACTGGGAAAACCTGCTTTTGGCGGCCAAGGATGCGTCGCGCAACAAGCGGTGCCGCAGTGAAGTCTTACGCTTCAATGCGCGGCTCGAGGAAAACCTGCTGCATCTGCGGTACCTGTTACGCTCGAAGCAGTGGCATCCGGGGACCTTCCGCGAGTTTTACGTCTATGAACCCAAGCGTCGCCTGATCCATGCACCGGCATTCGCGGACCGTGTTGTTCACCACGCGCTGGTGCAGGTGATCGGGCCGCACTTCGAGCGGCGCTTCATAGAACAAAGTTTTGCCTGTCGAGTGGGTAAGGGCACGCACGCCGCCAGTGACTACCTGACCAGCATGTTGCGGTCGGCTGAGGGCCGTTGGCAAAATTTCTATGTCCTCAAGGCTGACGTCACTCAATATTTTTACAGCATAGACCACGAAATTCTTTTGCGGGTAGTGGCCCGAACGATTGGCGACAAGGATGTGCTCGACGTGCTGCGCGTGCTTGTGACGCAGTGCGGCTGCATCGAAGGCAACCGCGGCCTGCCGCTGGGGGCGCTGACCAGTCAGCTTCTGGCCAACGTGTATCTGGATCAGCTCGACCATTACGTCAAGGATACCTTGGGCGTGCGTCAGTATGTGCGCTATATGGACGACTTCGTCATCCTGCACCATGACAAGCGGGAACTGTGGCGGATTTTCGCGGACGTTCGGGACTACTTGGCCTACGAGCTGCATTTGACCCTGAACAGCAAGACAAGAATTTTTCCCGCCAGCCATGGCGTGGACTTTGCGGGCTACCGGCACTGGGCAAGCTACAAGCTGCCCCGCAAGCGCAACGTGCGCCGGGCGAAGAAAAGATTTGCGGGCCTGTCGAGATGCTACGCGGACGGGCGCGTTACTATAGACACCGTGCGCTGCTGCGTTGCGTCCTTTACGGGCTACATGCGGCATTGCAAGGGATGGAAGAGCACGGAAAGTGCCCTAAAGGGGCTGATTCTAGTCAAAAACGGCGAAAAAGACAAGGAATAAGAGGCGAAAATCCTTCGCATGGAACGCGCTGTTTCCGGGCGGGTCGCGGCTTTTTCCGGCATAGTGGAGGCAGGCAGAGGCGGGGGCGGTCAGGCCCCCACCGGCGGGCTTGGGCAAGCCCACCACGGCCCCACGGGTAGAAAGCACGAACCTCTATCCGCAAGGTATCCGCCTGTCGTGTCGTCTCTGGGTGAGACAAGGGTACGATAGAGGCATTTGCTTAGGGGCGCAACACTTTTAACCACCATGCGGAAAGAAGAACTCGAAGAAATCAGGTGTTGTCATTGCGGCAAGCTCTTGGCCAAAGGCCAGGCCAGGGAAATGGAGTTTAAGTGCCCCCGTTGTGGGGCGTTCACCATCGTGCGGGCCGTGCGCCCCTGCTCCGAGCCGTCAGACGGCCAGAACGGAGCGAACTGTGATAAGGGATTGTTTGAATGACGGCGTTACGCTGTACCATGGGGATGCGCTGGGTATCCTGGCCACCTTGCCGGATGCCGCCATGGACGCGGTTTTGACCGACCCGCCGTATTCCAGCGGCGGCGTCACCCTGGGAGCGCGGCAGGCCGACCCGGCCCAGAAGTACCAGCAGAGCGGGACAAAACGTCGGTATCCGCCGATGCTGGGCGACGCCAAGGACCAACGAAGCTGGACCATGTGGTGCATGCTGTGGCTTGCCGAGTGCTGGCGCATCGCCCGCGATGGCGCGCCGCTCATGGTGTTCACGGACTGGCGGCAGCTTCCGGCCCTGAGTGACGCCGTGCAGGCGGCGGGCTGGGCATGGCGCGGCATCATCGCCTGGGACAAACAAAATGCCCGCCCGCAAATCGGCAAATTCCGCCAGCAGTGCGAATATGTGCTGTTCGCCACCAAGGGGCGCTTTGTCGCGCACACGCGCACCTGTTTGCCGGGCGTGTATTCCTGCCCGGTGATCTCCGCGCAGAAGGTCCACCTGACCAGCAAACCCGTGGAGCTGATTGAGGACTTGCTGGCTGTGACGGTTCCGCAAGAAACCGTTCTTGACCCCTTCATGGGAGGTGGCAGCGTGGGCGAGGCGTGTATCAAGACGGGCCGCAGCTATGTGGGAATGGAACTGTCGCGGGAGTATTACGACATCAGCCGTGACAGGCTGACGGCGGCGCTTGCCGCGAAAAAGGAATCAAAGGAAGTGGCCAGAAACAGGGCGTGTATCCCCGGTAATGCGTGTACAGCCAAGTAGCCTGCCGTAATAATCCATAAAATGCAGGGGGGAACCTTAAGAGACCCAGCGAATACTCTTGGTGCCGGTGGAATCGCCCCCACTTCCTCAAAAAAGGGCGTGGATTGTGTCAGTTTTGACACGACGCCACGCCCTCCCACAATGTCGACAAAAAACGTGCCAAAGCAAAAAAATGCCTTGGCACGTTCTCATTTCTCGTGACGGAAATTCTCAAGTTGCGCGACAGCTCACAACGCGGCTGGTATTTATCCCGAACATGGAAAAAAAGACTCGTAGGAGAAAAAGTTCTCATATTTCCGCGACATTGTTGGTTGCAGAAAAAAGAGTATAACAAAGCCCCCTAGCTTGACGCCGGAAGTCAGTCGGGATGAAGTTGTTTCAGGTTTGTTTTGCGACTTTTCCGGCGCACACGCATAGGCAGGGAGACTAAGCTCCCCCGATGGGCTCATTTTTTCAAAAACCCCTTCAAGCGCATTCCATAGATCATTGAAGAATAGTTCGTGGTCTTCCAGCCAGCTTTCGATGAAGCCAAGTTTTTCGGAAAAGGTGGCATTGTTTTTTAACAGATAGGCAATATCACGATTTTCAGTCTGGAGTTTTGCGAGCTTCTCGCCACTGATTCCGCAAACAGCGATAAGCCCATCCAGACATGTTACGACAAGTCTGGTTTCTTCAGTCTGGGAGCTACCCGATTTGTCATCGACAATTTCCCAATGGAATTTGCCGACATCCGGGAATGTTTCCTTGAGAGCATCCACAATGGCGTCAAAAAATCTTCTGGAAGATTCAGCCCCTTTTATAAAAAGGATAAAACTTTGGCCAAGTGCCATGTGTTGCTCGTACAGGCAACGAACAAGCTCCCTGTTTTCGTAAATCCTTTTGGGAATGCCGAGCTTTCGTACCCGGATTCCCGGCAGATACGCAGGACGCGGCTCAGGGCGTCTCTGGCCTCTTCTCTGGTCAGGACGTCGGCACAGGTTGGGAAAGTCGTTGTTGGAAGCATCATTTTCCTCTTCATCCGCGGATATTAATCGTCCATCGGGTTGTGATCGGAAGAACCGTCGAGCCACATAAGGACATCAATAATGCCCTGTTCGTAGCTCATGCCGGGATACCTGGTTCCCTGATCTATGCCCTCTTGAGCCCAATTCATGACGTCATAGATTTCTTCAGAGGGGCGTTCTACTTCAAACATAGCGTTTCCTTTTTATCGGCGGACGTGACGTGAAAAAGGGGAAACACGCCACGTCCGCCTTGCCCCCGAAGGGGCTGTATTCGCGGATTGTCCGAGGCTGGAAAATGATATAGAATTCCACATACAAAATATAACCTTTAACACAAGGAGGCCCTATGCGCTCCAGATGTCTCGTGGCGATATCGTTCTCCATCCTTCTGATCGGATGCTCCGCAAAAGGTTTACAGCATTCCAAACAGACTTCGCTTGAAGTCAATATGGGAAGTGATTGTACTGCACAGTTTTTATCCAATGAGTAGTTAAAATATTCTTTTAATAAGGCAGGTAAATACACTATTGACAAAGGAGATTATGTAATAAAGGCTTATTGTTCGAATTCAAAAGCATGGCTGGAACAGAAGACTAATATGAATTATGATGGTTATGCTTTTGCCGTTGGTTGTCCAAGTCGATTGATTGTTGAAAATGGAGAAATTAAAATTATCGAATACAATTAATATTTATCAAAAATGATATAATATGAATTATCATATTTAATTGTGCAGGGTCACCCGTCTATCTTGTCGATGAAGCGATCCTGCAATGGTTTGGTTGTGAAGAATTCCGCGTCGTAGAGAATGCTGGGAGGCAAGTTCGTGATGAGCGGCATGGCTTCAACGGGGGAGAGTTCCTCCCGGTGGTTGTCATTTCCCGTGACCATGTAGAAGTAGCGCACCAGCTTTCCATCCTGGAACAGGGCGTGCTCATTTGGGGAGAGAATTAACATGAGCTTTCCCGAGGGCGAGTGGATTTTTTGCTCCTTCAAGGTGCGAAGCGGCATTCCGTAGGCCTCGTCTGGAGTGAGAAACATGATGTCGACTGGTTGCGTCGCGTAGGACTTGTACTCAGCGGAGGCCTCTGGGAACAGGAACATGCTGGAGCTGGGCGACGCCCAGACCGACGATGACGAGGGTCATGGTAGCCACAGGGAAGAAGCGTTTCATGCGGAACCGCTTCCAGACAAAGGAGAGGTCACGCATGTGGGAACCTCCTCATCCAGCAGTTGGCGAATCTTGCGTAGAGAGGACGACAGAAGTCGGAATGAGCCAAATCGACAGCTATGAACGTCTGAGGAATGAGTGAAATCAGCATCCAGCGGAGATCGGTTATGAGCGTCCCCACAAGCAAGGAAAGCGGGATCAGAAGGGCAAGCCCAACGAGCAGCCGTGCAACGTCAATAATGAAGCGCAGCCTCAGATCCCTGCGCCTATTCGCGCAATACAACATGACCCCGGCGAAAGGTCTGGCGCAACGAACCACCAGTGGACGGATCGGCCTGAAGGCGTGGTGCGCGGGCCGGAATGGAGGCGCGTACATCATGCGGATGCCGATCTTTTTGGCGATAAAGGGGTGGAGGTTCGGATAGGGTCTCATGGTCTGTGCTCTTTCTGTCGCCTTTCAAGGTCATATATTGACAAACTGGAAAATCTGGATAAAGATTTCAATAAAACATATTGAAAATATTCATTTTTTGGAAAGTGTACCTTACCTCGGACAGCCCCGATATGACAGGGAGTATAGACCTTAAAAAAGGGTGTTACGCCTTCCAAGCGTAACACCCTTGTATATCTGTCTAAAAAGTTTTTAATTCCAGCGTTATACTACTTACTCCAGAAAGGTTCTCCTCCCCCTCCCCAATATCTGGACTTACCCCATAACCCGATAGCAAATAGCCGGGGCAAGGAGGAAATCGCTCTTGCGCATGGTTTCGATGGCCTTGCGGACAGCGGAGACCGAGGCTTCGTGGGTCATGAAGACGAGGGGCACGCCCGCTTCGCTCTGTCCCTTCTGGATGGCCTGCGCGATGCTGACGCCCTGATCGGAAAGGGCCCCGGAGAGGTCGCGCAGGACGCCGGGATCGTCCTTGACCATGAAGCGCATGTAATAGGTGCTGCAGGCTTCTTCCGGGGGCAGTATGTCGGCCTGCGGGAGCACCTGCTTGACGAAGCCGGAGTTCAGCTTGTTGTTCTGGCGGGCGACGGAAATGAGGTCGCCGAGCACGGCGCTGGCCGTGGGCAGGCTGCCCGCGCCGAGGCCGTGCAGGAAAAGGGAGCCGACCGCGTTGCCTTCCACGCGGACGGCGTTGTACGCGCCGCCCACGCGCGCGAGAAGATAGGTATGGTTTACCAGCGTCGGGAAGACGCCCGCTTCGAGCTTGCCGTCGCGCATCCGGGCGCGGCCGAGCAGCTTGATGCGGTACCCGAACTCGCGGGCGAAGTCGATGTCCATCTTGTCCAGATTGCGGATGCCTTCGATGGGCATCTTCGTATAGGGGTAGTCCACGCCCCATGCCAGCCTGATGAGCAGCACGAGCTTGTGCGCCGTGTCGAACCCGTCGATGTCCAGCGTGGGATCGGCCTCGGCGTAGCCCTTTTCCTGCGCTTCGGCGAGGGCAGGGGCGAAGTTGACGCCCTTGCTGGTCATTTCCGAGAGGATGTAGTTGCCGGTGCCGTTCAGGATGCCTTCAAGCGAGGTGATGTGGTTGCCGGTGAGGCTTTCCTTCAGCGTCTGGACGATGGGGATGCCGCCCGCCACGCTGGCTTCGTAGAGCAGGGTGGCGCCCTTTTCCGCCGCCAGACGGAACAGGCTTTCGCCTTCTTCCGCAAGCAGGGCCTTGTTGGCGGTCACGACCTGTTTGCCGTTTTCGAGGCTGCGCGTGATGAGCCGCTTGGCCGTGTCGATGCCGCCCATCAGCTCGATGACCACGTCAATCTCGGGATCGTCGGCGAGGGCCATGGGATCGGTCGTCAGGCGCACGCCTTCCGGAAGATCGCGTTTGCGGTTCGGATTGCGGACGGCGACGGCCTTCAGATTGAAGTCGCAGCCGGAGCGGGCCCGGATTTCTTCGGCGTTTTCGGACAGCAGGCGCACGAGGCCGCCGCCGACGGTTCCGAGTCCGGCCAGCCCGATATTCAGGGTCGTATTCATCAACAGATGTCCTTTTTGGCTGAAGTCTTCGCGGAAGGGACGGAAGTACCTGTCCGTAGCGTGA
Source organism: uncultured Desulfovibrio sp. (assembly GCA_900553145.1). Lineage (GTDB taxonomy): Bacteria > Desulfobacterota > Desulfovibrionia > Desulfovibrionales > Desulfovibrionaceae > Bilophila. The sequence goes on along the minus strand of USCL01000003.1, from coordinate 29,723 downwards.
ATTTGTATCTATAGTAGGGAACGGCGCCGTCTGTAAAGGGAGGGATGTGTCCGGCGGCGGAGGCGGAAGCGAAAAAAGTCATGCTCCGCTTGGGGGTTCGTCTCTGGACGCCGAAAACGAATCGTGTTTTGATGGAGGGAGTCACACGGAGGAAAGAGCATTCATGAGCGGAAATACTTTCGGACGTCTTTTTCGTCTGACCACCTACGGGGAATCCCACGGCCCGGCGCTCGGCGGCGTGGTGGACGGCTGCCCGGCGGGCATCGCCCTCTCGGAGGAACTGATCCAGAAAGAGCTCGATCGGCGGCGTCCCGGCGGAGGCACGGCCGGAACCACGCGCAAGGAGCTGGATGCCGTCCGGCTGCTTTCCGGCGTTTTTGAAGGGAAGTCCACGGGGACGCCCATCAGTTTCCTGATCGAGAACACCAACCAGCGTTCCGGCGATTACGGGCCGCTGGCTGCGGTCTGGCGTCCGGGGCATGCGGACATGACGTATGACGCCAAATACGGCGCGCGCGATTTCCGGGGGGGCGGGCGTTCTTCGGCCCGCGAAACCGCCGCCCGCGTGGCCGGTGGGGCCATTGCCCGCGCCCTGCTCACGGAGCGGGGGATTTCGGTGCGTTCCTGCACGCTGGAAATCGGCGGCATGCCCGCTCCGGCGTTTACGCCGGAAGAAATGGCGGTGGCGGCGTCCCGCCCGTATTGCGCGCCGTGCGACGCCGCCATCGGGCCGTGGGAAGAGCTGGTCCGTGCCGTGCGCGGCGAGGGCGATACCCTCGGCGGCATTGTCCGGGTGGAAGTGCTCGGCGTGCCCGCCGGTCTTGGCGAACCCGTATTTGACAAGCTGGACGCCGTGTTGGCTCAGGCGCTCATGAGCGTGGGCGCGGTCAAGGGCGTGGAGATCGGGGACGGCTTCGCCGCGGCCCGCAGCCGGGGGAGCCTCAACAACGACGCCTACCGCCCCGCCGGGGCCGGATCGACGCCCGGCAACCCCGCTACCAACCACTGCGGCGGTATCCTCGGCGGGATTTCGACCGGGCAGCCGCTGGTGATGGCCGTGGCGATCAAGCCCATCCCTTCCATTGCCAAGGAACAGCGGAGCGTGAACGCCGGCGGCGAGCCCGTGGCCCTGCGCGTGGGCGGGCGGCACGACATCTGCGCCATCCCGCGCGTCAACCCCGTGCTTGAGGCGATGGCCGCCCTGACCGTGGCCGACGCCCTGCTGCTGCAGCGCCGGATGGGGTAGGGTATGACGCAGCTTTCCCTTTCATCCCTCAACGACGCGGTGGAATTGCAAGGCACGCTGGAACGCGTGGTCTTCCATAATGAGGAAAACGGCTACACGGTGTTCCGGGTCAGGCCGGAAGGCAAGGACGAAGTGGATCTCGTCACCGTGGTCGGGCATATGGGCAGCCCGCAGGCGGGCGCGTCCCTGCGCATCAAGGGGCGGTGGGTGAACAACGCCCGCTTCGGCAGGCAGGTGCAGATGGATTCCTTCGAGAGCCTGCTCCCCGCCACCACCGAGGGCATCAAGCTGTATCTGGCCTCCGGGCTGATCAAGGGCATCGGCAAGAGCATCGCGGCGCGTATCGTCAAAGCCTTCGGCGAGGACACGCTCAGGATTTTCGATGAGGAGCCGCAGCGCCTGCTCGAAGTTTCCGGCATCACCCAGAAGAAGCTGGTGACCATCGTCGAGTGCTGGACCGAGCATCAGGGCGTGCGGAATCTGGTGCAGTTCCTCCAGCCGCACGACATCGGCGCGTCCTTCGCCGTGCGCATCTACAAGCATTACGGGCCGCAGGCGCTGTCCATCGTGCAGGAGAACCCCTACCGGCTGGCGATGGACATCCGGGGCATCGGCTTCCTGACGGCGGATTCGCTGGCGGCCAAGCTCGGCTTCGAGAGCGAGCATCCTTTGCGGATTCAGGCGGGCACGCTGTATACGCTGATGAAGCAGATCGACGACGGGCATGTATATTACCCCCGCCGGGCGCTGGTGGAACAGACCTGCGCCCAGCTCGGCATTGCGGAGGAATTCGTCGAGGAGGCCGTGGACAGCCTCGCCCGCGAGGAGCGGGTGGTGCTGGAGGAACTCGACGACGAGATCGGCGTGTACCTGACCCGGTTCCACCATTACGAATCGAAGATCGCCTATTACCTGCGCCGCATCCTTGCCTCGCCCAAGTCGGTGCGCTTCCCCAAGGCCGACGAGGTCGTGGAAAAGGTGGTGTCCCGGCTCGGCATTACGCTGGCCGACGAACAGCTTGAGGCGGTGCGCACGTCCGCGACGTCCAAGGTCATGGTCCTGACCGGCGGCCCCGGTACGGGCAAGACGACCATCCTCAACGCGATCATTCAGGTCTTCGCGGAAAACAAGGCCAAGATTTTGCTGGCCGCGCCCACGGGCCGGGCGGCCAAGCGCATGTCCGAAGCCATCGGGCGCGAGGCCCGCACGATCCATCGCCTGCTCGAATACACGCCCAAAGACGACGGGTTCGCCCGCAACGAGGACAACCCGCTGGCCTGCGGGCTGCTCGTGGTGGACGAGGCGTCCATGATGGACACCATGCTGGCTTACCATCTGCTCAAGGCGGCGCCGCTCGGCGCGACCATCGTATTCGTGGGCGACGTGCATCAGCTCCCGTCCGTGGGCCCGGGCAACGTGCTCGGGGATCTCCTTGCTTCCGGGGCCATGCCTGTGGTTGAATTGGTGGAGGTGTTCCGGCAGGCGGCGGAAAGCGAAATCGTGTGCAACGCCCATCTGATCAACCGGGGCGAGCTGCCGCGCCTTGAATCCTCGAAAGATCGCCTCTCCGATTTTTATTTCATGCGGCAGGACGATCCCGACCGCGTGGCGGACATCATCGTGGATCTGGTCAAGAACCATATCCCCCGCCGGTTCCAGCTCGATCCTTTCGACGAGATCCAGGTGCTCTCGCCCATGCACAAGGGGACCGTGGGCGCGGCGAACCTCAACCTGCGGCTCCAGCAGGCGCTCAACCCCGAGGGGGAAGCGCTGCAGCGCGGCGAACGGTTCTACCGGCTCGGCGACAAGGTCATGCAGATCCGCAACAACTATGAGAAAGACGTGTACAACGGCGACATCGGGCGGGTTTCCAATGTGGACGTGCAGGAAAAATGCCTTGTTGTCCGGTATGATGACCGTTATGTCGGGTACGATTGGGAAGAACTTGACGAAATAGTGGCGGCCTACGCGATTTCCATTCACAAATCACAGGGTTCGGAATATCCTGCCGTCGTCATTCCGTTGATGACGCAGCACTACATGCTGCTGCAGCGGAATCTCATCTATACGGGGGTGACGCGGGGCAAGCGTCTCGTCGTGCTGGTGGGAGAGCCCCGCGCTTTGGCGATGGCCGTAAAAAACAACCGGATGCAGAAGCGGTATACGTGGCTGGCCCGACGTTTGGGGGCGGCCCCGGAGGCCGCGAATCCGCAAACTGAGGATGGACGAGCATGATTGTTTCTGGCGCCCGTGATGGGCTTGGTAATGTGCCGCCGTATGAAAGGACCGGGGGGCGGGGCGTTGTCCCCGCCCCCCGGCTGGTGAAAGGGAAAAGCCTCCGCCTGATTGCGCTCGGCGCGTTGTTGTGTTGCGCCCTCGCGCTCGGCGGCTGCGGAGGGGGGCGCAAGGCGGGAAGCCTGCCCCCGGCGGAATCCGGCGGTTTTGAAGGCCCGAAGGGGAGCATCGCGGATTTGCGGCGTCTGCCGCAGGATCTGCTGGTCTATGCCCGGCAGGGCAATCCGGACAGGCCCCTCATGTCGGCCTCGGAGCAGGCGCGGCAGGACGCCCGGTTCAACAGCCTGTTCTTTGGCCCGTGGGAGGCGGCCCGCCCGTCCGTCTCCGCATCCGAGGCGTTCGCCATTTTCGGCGGCCAGAAGAAGCGGAGCAAAGCCCGGGGATGGGCGGAAAACCTGTTGCCGTGGACACAGGAGAACTGGGACAAGCTGACGGCGAACGCCGCGCGGGATGCGTACCCTTCCCGGTTCGACAAGGCCATCACCGTGCGGCCCACGGTGATGCGCGAAGCGCCCACCCATAAGCCCCGCTTCGGCAACCCCGCCGAGGCCGGTGAAGGCTATCCTTTTGATATGTTCATGTACTCCACGCTGCCGGTGGGGATGCCGCTGCTCGTGGTGCATGCGTCCGCCGACGGCGCATGGGTGTTCGTGGAGACGGGGCTCGTGTCCGGCTGGGTTCCCACGGAGGATACGGCGGTGACGGACGCGTCGTTCCGTTCGCGCTACGAGAACGGGACGTATGCGGTCATCGTCCGCGACGACGTTCCGCTGGTGGACGAACTGGGGCGGTATGTCACGGCCGGAAGCCTCGGGACCATGCTGCCCCTGTCCGGCGGGTCGGGGGGCTCGCTGCGGGTGCTCGTCCCCGTACGCGATCCGCAGGGCCGCGCTGTGGCCGTGCCCGTGCGGGTAGATCCGAACGACGCGGTGCGCAAGCCCATTCCCCTGACGGCAAAGGCGGCGGCCGAGATCGGCAACCGCATGATGGGGCAGCCTTACGGCTGGGGCGGGTACCTGTCCAACCGGGATTGCTCGCTGGCGATGAGGGATCTTTTCATCCCTTTTGGGGTGTGGCTGCCGCGCAACTCTTCGGCGCAGGCCAAGGCATGGCAGTACATCGGCTTCGTGAAGGCGTCTCCCTCGGGTAAGGAAGGCATCATCAAGGACGAAGGGGTCCCGTTCGCCACGCTGCTCTGGCTGCGCGGGCACATTACCTTATATATAGGGACGTACAAGGGCGAACCCGTCATGTTCCACAATGTCTGGGGCGTCCGCACCAACGACGGGAACCGCGAGGGCCGTCATATCATCGGGCGCGCCGTGGTCACTTCCCTCCAGCCCGGAGCCGAGCTTCCCAACGTCCGGCGCGAGAACCTGATCCTTTCGCGGCTACAGGGGATGAGCGTTCTGCGGTACGATTGAGGAATGGGGAGGAGGGCTTCTCAAGAGGCATCCTTAGCGGCGCCTCTTCTCCAGCCAGATTTTTTGAGGATGGCTCTGCCACGTCAACGATAGATACCAAAAGAAACTTTCTTTGTTGTGGAGCTTTTCAACAAAAATATTGTAAGTTCAGCGTACTATGGATGCATATCAATCAAATGCTGTGACAGTGCCTTGAGGATGAGCATGCTTTCTCTCACAGGGTGCCCGCCTTGAACAGTGCCCCTTACAGAAGGACGTCCGCCGAGGACAAGAGGAAACCGTTTCCCGTTTTGGGAAGCGGTTTTTTTGTTTGCCGTCTGCCGGGGGATGGGATGGCATTTATGCGGCCAGAGCAAGGCGTGCGCCGAGAGAGGCATTGGGGGAAGCGTCCGTTCACAAAGGAGGTGGCGGACGTTTTTATGCTGCCCGCCGTCGGTTTCCGTCCCGTTCAAACGGGTGGGGAAGGTCTTTTTTACGTGTTGCTTGGAGATCTTTTCTCAAGGTAGGGGAAGGGGCTTTCCCCGGTTTCAATCCTTTTTATGGCTTGGCGTACATAGGGCAGGGGTGAACAGGCCGTTTCAGCGCGCTGCTTGGATATCAGAAAATGTATTTTTTCAGAAAAATATCTGTATTCAGAAAATATTCTGATAGAATCATATATTTTTCTGTTTATGAATGTTTTTTCTGGAGGGTTCCCCTCTAACATATTAGAATACCAGTTGTAGTAGAATCTAACACGTTGGCATGCGCTTTGCTGAACAAGAAGCAGGAATACACCGGATACTCCGGCTGAATAAGTGGCCTTTCTTTCTTTTTTATCCAGTGAAGCCAAGGAGAAACCATGCTTGTTACAGAAACAGCTTGTGGAAAGCGCATCAAGACCGACGTGCTCATCCTCGGAACCGGCGCTTCTGGTGTCGGCGCGGCCCTGCGCGCGGCGGAACTCAAGGCCGACGTGCTCATGGTGGGGCAGGGGCGTTTGGAAAGCTCCGGTTGCCTCGGCGGCGGCAACGACCATTTCATGGCGGCGCTCGGCACTGACGAGCCCAACGATACCCGCGAAGCCTTTGTCGGCTTCTTCATGAAGTCCGCCTTCGGCTACGGTAGGCAAGAACAAAGAGAAGATTAGGGATTACATAAAGAAACAGCTGGAAGAGGATAAACTGGGTACGCAGCTTTGCCTTCCCTACCCGGGGTAGCCCGTTTACGGGCCGCAAGTAACAGAAATGCCGATGCCAGATTCGCTATGCGCCTGTTAGGGCGCTGCTGGTAACAGAGCCTTACAGGCGCGTATGAAGAACCACCGGCTAGGCCGGTTGGGTTCCTTTTTTTCATATTTTGCAATAACTTTTCACCTCTCCATCACACTTTGTCACGGAATGTCTCGGGTTATCTCGTCGCTAATCCCCGGTTATCTCATGACTCATCACTAGGAACTGCCCTCCGCCTTTCTTCTTTTTTTCTCTTATATAATCCCCGCCGTTTCGCCTCATGGCACTCCTTGAGTGAGCCACGCAATCCGTGGCCTCCGTGGGGCGATGCCTGCGCCGTCTGCGGCCCCTCGGAATTTATCCGGAAAGCCATCCTCCCGTTCCCTGCCTCCTCCCGGCCCGTCCATGAGGCGATCCTTTGCGCCGCGCCGCGCGATCCGGCTTACCGATACCGCAACGACTGGATCTGCTCCCATGTAATGCCTTGCGACTTGAGATACTTGTTGAGGCGGGTCGTGTCGTCGGCATGTTTTTTCCGGCCGCGCGAAACGCCGAACAATTTGCGTCCGGCCTCCGTGCGCGTGGAACAGCCGCAGCACACCCGGATGACGTTCTCCAGCTGCAGCTTGTCGAACAGGTCCATCTGATCGAGCTGCGAAGGCGTGAACAGCCGGGACAGGAGCGGCGCGCCCTGCTTTGGGGCGGGAAGCTCGGCGAGGGCGGGGGTATGCCATATCGCGCGCAGCCGGACGATCTCCTCCTCCACAAGCTCCTCGTTGATGATGCCGCCGAGGGCATAGCTCTGCATCCGTTCGATGGATGAGGACAGATCCCGGAAATTGCCCGGCCAGATGGCCTCGGGCGATATGGCGAAGGCGAGATAGCGTTCCCGCGCTTCGGGCAGGAAATCGGCCTTAAAGCCTTTCAGCCGGGTATGGCGGTCCAGTTCGTAGTTGATGTTCGGCTCGATGTCTTCAAGCCGTTCCCTGAGGGCGGGAAGCCGGAAATGCCACATGTTGATGCGCGACAACAAGTCGAGGCGGAACCGCCCTTGCCGCACTTCCTCGGCGAGATCCCGGTTCGTGCCGCAGATGAGCTGGAAATCGCTGTGGATCGGCGTATCCGACCCGAACGGGTAGAATGTTTTCTCTTCGATGGCCTTGAGGAGGATCACCTGTATCTGGAGCGGGATTTCCGTAATTTCGTCAAGGAAGAGGATGCCTTCATGCGCCGCCTTGAGCAGGCCCTGCCGCACCGTCGTCGCGCCGGTGAAGGAGCCGCGCACATGGCCGAACAGGTTGGAAAGGACGCTTTCGCCTTGCAGCGTCGCGCAGTTCACTTCAACGAACGTGCCGGGGATCAGCCCTTTGTTATAGCGGAGTTCATAAATTTTTCTGGCGAGATGGGATTTTCCGGAACCGGTGGGGCCGGAAAGCAGGACGGGGGCCGTGGAGTGGGTGGCCACATGCTCCATCTCTTCGATCAGCCTGTTGAACACGGGGTTCCGGGTTTCGATGCACGACTTGAGGAACGTCTGAGCCGCGACGTTGCGCTTTTCCGAATCCGCGATGCTGGCGATCCACTTGCGGATGTCGCCCTCGTAGATCTCCATGATGATGTCGCCCGGCTTTTCCGGGTTGGGGGCCAGCCGGAGCATCTGGAAGGGCAGGCGCTTGAAGTGGAACAGCATGATCAGCATGAGCGCGTGCTGGAACAGGTTGCCCGGCCCCAGATGGAAAAAATACCGCTCGTTGCTCAGGTCGAAGCGGTATTGCTCAAAGTAGGCGCTGAACACCTTGTAGGCAGGGGCGATGTCCTCGTAGGTGAGCACGCCGTTCAGGTCGGTGATCACGGGGATGATCTCGGTTTCCGGGCAGACGTTGTTCATGTCCTTGACCAGCGTGGGAACGATGTGCCGGTACAGGTGGCTGATGAAGAAATACAGCCTGTCCACCTTGAAGTCGTGGATGCGCAGAAGCTCCAGCAGAGGGCGCCAGCGATCCTTCCGGTCTTCGCCGGTGTACATGTCGAGATGGGAAACCGTGCTGAATACGATGGAACGCATGTGCCCTCCCGCCCGGATATGCGAAGGTTTCCCCTTTGGTTACCAGCACGTGGCCGTACTGTCCATCCCCGTGGTTTTCAAAGGAGGAGGGAAGGGGGAAGGGCCGCGGAACAGCACAAAGGCGGCTGGCCGGAGACGGCGCCGGGGCCGCAACGGGAAAACGCCTTCCACCCCGGACCGGAGCTGAAGGCGTTCTTTCCCGCAAGGCGTTTCAACATGCCGAGACGCCGCATGCCAACCCTACATGACTCCGGCAAGGGTCTTGAGGAGCCGTTCGGCATCGGCGGCTTTGGGAGAGGAGGGCAGGGGCATGAGGATGCCGAGCCCTTCGGTGGCCTCGTGGAAGTCGTTGGGGTCCGTGTCGCTGACGACGGCGGTGTGGACGCTGGCGTTGATCATCATGATGTCGATGACGGCCTGACGGAGCGCCTTCCCTTCAAGCCCCAGATCGAGGATGGCGAGGGCGGGCGGCATGTCGCGGATGAGCGGCGCGGCGTCTTTCAGCGACGGGGCCTGCCGCAGCGTATTGCCCTCGCGTTGAAACACGGGCAGGCATTCGTCCCATATTTCGGGGCGGGGCGTGATGAGCAGCAATTCCATAGGGTTCCTCATACAGTAATGGTAAAGGGGGCCTTTCCTTCTTCGGTTCCCGGGAAAACCGCGAACAGGGATTCGATAAGCACGAAGGCCTTGGGAAGGGGAAAGGGAGGAGCGGGCCGCTCCGGCAGTTTGGAGGGGGAGGGGAGCCTTCTCTCAGAAAGGTTCCCCCTCCCCCTCCATTTCCCCATGCCCTAGTGATTCCCGCCGCCGCAGGTGAATTCGGTGGAGAAGGCGGGAAGCTTGCCGTCGAGGAAGGCCTGCACGGCCAAGCCGACGGTGGGATAGTTGCCCGCGTAGTAGACGGAAACGCCGGCCTGCTGGAAGCCCATGAGCGGACGCATGCCCATGCCTCCGGCAAGGAGCGCGGTCACGCCGTGGGAGGCGAGATGCTGCACCGGGGCGAGGCAGCCGCCCTGCTGGTGGGGCACGTTGGGCAGGGTGCCTACCTCTTTGATCGCGCCGTTTTCGATCTGCACGATGGTGTAGATGTCGCAGTGGCCGAAGTGCATGCCCATACCGGCTTCAAGGCCGCCGGGAAGCGCGGAGGGGATGGCGAGGGTGAGCGTGTTCATTGGAGTGACTCCTTCGGTTAAAGTATTGGCAAACGCCGCTGCCGCAGGGCGGATCAGCCGCGTTTTCGAGGTGCGTAAGCCAGTTCGCGGATACGGCCCCAGATGGCGGAGAGCGTGGACGCGAGCGGCGAATCCGTCTCGGTCAGCGCCTTGCGCCGGATCATGGCTTCCGTTACCGCCGGATCGAAGGGCAGGGCCCCCACGACCGTATAGCCCTTGTCGTCGGCAAGCCGGGTAATGGCCTGCATTTCCTCGTGGTTGAGGTCCGCCTTGTTGATGAGGACCGCCACCGGGATACGGAAATGATCGCACAGGGCCGCGACGCGCTCGAAGTCGTGACGGCCCGAGGGCGTGGGCTCCACCACCGCCACGGCGAGGTTCGCGCCGGACAGCGAACTGATGACCGGGCATCCGACGCCCGGCGAGCCGTCGCAAATGACGAGATCAAGCCCCTGCCGTTTGGCGAGTTCGCGGGCCTGCTGTTTGAGCAGGGTCACGAGCCGCCCGGAATTCTCCTGTCCGGGATAGAGCTGGGCGTGGACGAACGGGCCGAAGCGCGTGTCGCTGACGTACCATTCGCCGCACTCCTTTTCAGGGAAGGCGATGGCCTTGGCCGGGCACAACGCCACGCACACGCCGCAGCCTTCGCAGCGCAGGGGATCGATGGCATAGACGTCGCCATCCTTTTCCACCGCGTCGAAGCGGCAGCGCGAGAAGCAGATCCCGCAGCGGCGGCAGGCGTCCCGATCGATGACGGCTTCATTGCCGGAGACGAACGCCTCGCGGGTATGGATCTGCGGTTCAAGCAGGATGTGCATGTCCGGCGCGTCCACGTCGAGATCGCAGACGACCTTGTTTTGGGCCAGATGGGCGAGGCTGGCGCAGACGGACGTTTTGCCCGTGCCGCCTTTGCCGCTGATGACGACGATCTCACGCATGACGGGCTCCTTCGGCAAACGTCCGCACGGCGTCCCGCAGGGCTTCGAACCGCGCCCGCCATTCCGGGGAGGTCGCGGCGATGAGGTGCCCCTTGGCGTAGTTTTCGGCGGCGGCGCGATCAAAGGGCAGCTCGCCGAGCAGGGGAAGGCCCTGTCCCGCGCAGTAGGCGCGCAAGGCATCGTCGCCTTCGGCGTTGCCCGGCATGGCGGCGCGGTTCATGATCACGGCCACGGGCTTGCCGATCTGCCGGAAGGCCTGATGCGCCAGCCGGAAGTCATGGAACCCGAACGGCGTGGGCTCGGCCACCAGCAGCACGGCGTCGGCGTCGAGGCCCACGGTCATGGCCGGGCAGCTTACGCCGGGAGGCGAGTCGATGAGCGCGTCGGCGGGGATCGCCGCGAGCATCAGGTCCAGCTTTTTACGCAGCGCGCGCAGGAGCGGCGGGGTCATCGCCTCGCCGATGCGGGAACGTCCCATGAGGAAGCGCCCCCGGCCCTCCAGCACGGTCCCTTGATCCAGCACGCCGAGTTCGCGGCTGCCGGGCGTGAGGGCTTGGGACGGGCAAACGGCTAAACAGCCCCCGCAGCCGTGGCACATATCCGTAAAGATCGTGAGACGCGAGGCGAACTGGGCGATGGCCTTGTAATGGCAGATGTTGCGGCAGGCCCCGCACAACGTGCAGCGTTCGGGATCGAGGACGGGGACTTCCAGCCCCACGGCTTCCGACGCTTCAACGGCGGGGGGCAGGAACAGGTGGAGGTTCGGGGCTTCCACGTCCGTGTCCACGGCGATGAAGGGGCGGTCCCAGACCGACGCGAGCGACGCCGTAACCGTGGTTTTGCCCGCGCCGCCCTTGCCGCTGGCGATGGCGATACGCATGGCGGGCCTACTTGTTGGGCGCGTCGGCGAAGGGCGCGTCCCCGTTTTTGAAGGTTTCCACGGCCTCGCGGACGGTCATGCCGTCCAGATCCTGACAGACCTTGATCCCGGCGGCCTTGAGCGCCTCGAACGCCTTGGGGCCGACGAAGCCGCTGAGGACCACGTTCACGCCCGCGGCGGACATGCGTTCGGCGGTTTCGATGCCCGCGCCCTGCGCCATGGTTTGGGAGGCCCCGTTGTCGAGGTAGGAGGTTTCCATCGTCTCGGGGTTCACGATGACGAAACCGCCCGCGCGTCCGAAGCGCGGGTCCACCATATCGTCGAGCGAAGGGCCTTCGCTGGAAACGGCAACTTTCTGCATGTGAAACTCCTTGTGAGGCGCGCCCGCCTCGGGTTGTGTCGGCAGGACGGCGTAGGTCCCGCCCTCGATGCACAGCGCCCGCCCGTTGACGAGCGCATCAGCCACGGCCCGCCGGGCTTCGGCCAGCGTGCGCCCGAAGGTGTGGCGCGAAACGCGCATCCGTTCGGCGCCCTCTCCCGTGGTGAGCCCTTCCAGATCGGCAAGGCGCAAGGCTTCCAGCCCCTCCACGGTCAGCAGCGTTTCCGTGAGTTCGGTCATGGGGATCCCGCGCGGCTTGAAATAGGTCACGTGGGGCTTGCGTTCGACGTAGCGACAGTTTCTGGGCCTTGCCATGTGCATCTCCGAATAATGTTCAAATGAGCATAACTCAGAAAAAGGCCGTGTCAAGAAAAAGCTGCGGAAAGATCCCAAAAAAGAAGGCCGCCGTAAAAAGAAGGCCGCCGTGCCCACCGGGAAAACGGAACCGGGCCGTCCGCCGGAATGCGGCATTCCGACAAGGGAAAAAGGATTTTTCATACGGCAACGCTTGGCAAGGCATGGCCGTACTGCTACAAGAAACAGGACTTGGTGGAGATCCGGAGATGTCTGATATGGAAAGAGAGAACAGCAGCGTGGATATCATTACCATACACGGACATGAGCATGCCGTCGTGATCAACGGCGTGGCTTTCGAATTGGATCCCGGCGTGTTCGATCCGGCTATCCGCAAAATTGAATGGATAGCCGGGCAGGGGGTCATCTATTGGGAAGATGGCCGGGAAAACACGTTGTTCGGGAGGGATGGCTACGATACGCATATCGCCCCGCTGGTTAAGGCTTTTGGAGAGGAACAGCAGCGGGTCGAGGACAATGTGATCATCCTTGATGCCGGGCGTCGTGAGAAAAGCTATGCCACGGCCAAGCAGCGGGCCAACCTGTTGGGCCAGATCCGCGAAGTCGAGGAAAAAATGGCACGTTCCACGCAGGCGATCCTTGCGGCGCAGCTCTCCGGGAAAAACCCCGAGGGCGAGGACGTGCACCACTTCCTTTCCAACTATACCAAAAAACTGGAACTCAGGGCGCAGCTCGCCACGTTGGACGCGGATATGTAGCGCGTTTCGCCGTTACGAACGAACTATCCGCCTTGCTCCTGTTTACAGCATCATCAAGCCGTCCGTACCCTGTTTGAGAGGTACGGGCGGCTTGATGCGTTTTGGGCCTTCGAGGATGCCGGGGTACGGCGCATGGGACAGGGAAAGGCGGCATGGGCCCGGGCGGCTCCGTTTCCGTGCGCCGCTCCGCAGCCGCCGGGGGCTCCCCGCGTCGTATTGGACGCGTCCCTCTCTTGAAGGGATGCCGGGCAAAAGGGACGGAAGCCGAAAGCTTTTTCCGCTGAAACGGATCGCGCCCATAGGGGGGCACAGCATGCCGCGGGATGTCCATGTCTTCTTGGAATGCCGCCGCCCTTCGCTTGCAGGCGGTGCCGCTCAGCGCCGGTTCCACGGCATGCGCGAAAGCAGCACGCCGAGGCCGCAGAATCCGGAAATCCCGGCGAAGATGAGCCCCGCGCCGACAAAGGCGGACAGCCAGAAGAAAGGATGCCAGAACGCGCTGCCGACAACGCCGATGAGCACGAGGGAACCGGCCGCGATCTGGATCTGGCGGAACAGCGGGATGACCGAGGAAATATGCTCCACGGGGAGCCCCGCCTTCTCCCAGCCGGAGATGCCGCCGTCGAGGCGGTAGGCCTGCACGCCGCCCGCGAGGCGTTCCAGCAGATCGGAGGCATTGGCGGTGCGGTTGCCCGAATGGCAGAAGAAGACGATGGGCTTGTCCGGGGCGTCGGCGTCCTTCAGCGGATGCTTGGCGATGATCGAGAGCGGGATCAGCCGGGAACCCGGCACGAACTCTTGGACGTATTCGTCGGTTTCGCGGATGTCTACAAGCCTGACTTCGCCTTTGGAGAAACGCTCGAAGGCTTCTTGCGGGGATATGACTGGAAGCATGGGGACTCCTTTGCCGCGTCTGCATGAGGCGGCTGGTCTTGGGTAGGTGACTTTTCCGTAGCATAATACGCGGTAAAAGCGTACGGCACTAGAGAGGCTGGAGGCATGGCAAAACCGTTCCGCCGGTTCTCCGCATTGAGGGCGAATGGCCCCCGTTGAGCGGAAAAAAGGATAAAACGGCGTTGATTCTTGCCTCCATCCGGTCGGCGTGATATTCACGGGCCTTCTTTTGCGGCTGCCTTTGCGGGCGGGCGCGCCTTTATTTTTATCGGAGCTGATTATGGCGGAAAACTCTCGCGATCTTTTTGCTTCACGTCTTGGCATGCTGGCGGCCACGCTGGGCTCGTCGGTCGGACTGGGCAATATTTGGAAATTCCCCGCATTGACGGGCGAGCACGGGGGCGCTTCGTTCCTTCTCGTGTATATCCTGTCCACGCTTGTTGTGGGGCTTCCGCTTATGATTGCGGAGCTGCTTATCGGCCGTTCGACGCGCTCCAATGCCTATCAGGCGTTCAAGACGCTGGCCCGGAACCGGTTCTGGTGGATTATCGGCGGGCTGGGCATCGCCGGCGCGGTGACGATCCTGAGTTTTTATTCGGACGTTGCGGGCTGGGTGTTCGCCTACATCCCCAAGTCCATTACCGGAAGCGTGCACACGCAGGACCCCGCCGTGGCCAAGGAAGCGTTCTCGTCCCTGCTTGCCTGCCCTTGGAAGTCGCTGTTCTGGCAATGGCTGGTGCTCGGGCTGACGGCCTCGGTGATCCTGCGGGGCGCGTCCGGGGGCATCGAAAAGGCCACCCGCATCCTGATCCCGCTCTTGTTCATCCTGCTGGTGGTGGTCTGCATACGCAGCCTGACCCTGCCCAACGCGGTGGAGGGCCTGAAGTTCCTGTTCATGCCGGATTTCTCGCGCATCGACGGTTCGGTGGTGCTCATGGCGATGGGGCTGGCCTTCTTCAAGATGTCCGTCGGGTTCGGCTGCATGATCACGTACGGGAGCTATTTCCGGGTGGATACGAATGTGCCGTTCCTTGCCACCCGGGTGATGCTCTGCGACCTGCTGGTATCCATTTTGGCTGGCATCGCCGTATTCCCCGCCGTGTTCAGCTTCGGCTTCGAACCCACGGCCGGGACGAGCCTGTTGTTCCTGACCATCCCCGCCGTGTTCGCATCCATGCCCGGCGGCCAGCTGTTCACCACATTGTTTTTCATCCTGTCCGCCGTGGCTTCGATGGGCGCGATGCTGTCCCTGCTTGAAGTCCCCGTGGCGTGGCTCTCGGAAACCTTCCGCATTTCCCGCCCCCGCGCGACCGTCCTCGTGACCCTTGCGCTCATCGCGCTCGGAGCGCCCGCAACCTTGTCCACCAGCGTGCTGTCGGACGTTACGGTGTTTGGTCTGTCCCTGTTCGACGTGTACGATTTCCTGTCTTCGAACCTGATGCTGCCGCTGGACGGCCTGCTCCTGAGCCTGTTCGTCGGATACGTCTGGAACCGCAGCGACGCGCTGGACGCCCTGACCAACGGCGGGACGCTGCGCAACCTTGCCTGTGCCAGGGCCATCTTGTTCCTGTGCCGCTATGTCACGCCGATTCTTATCGTTATCATCCTGCTGAACGGCTTGAAGGTGCTTTAGCCGGGGCTATCAGGGGAGGGGAAACCTCATTTGAAGAAGGGGTGCCCCTCCTTCCCTCCGCCTTCCTCTCTTTTCCGGGGCTTTTGACGGATGGGGAGGCGGCGCGGTGTCCGTTTTATTGTTGATTGCCCAAGATTGGTATACGGTTGCAACGGGAGCGGGGCTTCGGTTGCAGCCGTTTTTTGTTCCTTCGGTTGTGCGCGATGCATCGGAGGAAAACCGTTCAATGTCCCGACAGCCCATTAAAAGGGCAAGCCCTTTTCAGGTGTCGGCAAAGGGCGCCCGATTGGTGAAGCGCGTTCCCCTTGGGTTCATGGAAAGGCCGATGGGCGCGTTTCCCTAGGAAAAAGGAGTAGGCCATGAAATGCCTGCTGTGCGATATCAATCCGGCCATGCGCGAAGCGTGGAAGGAAGAGCTGGGGCGGCGGCCCCGGCTGGCCGCGCTGTGTTCGGTCGTGGCGGGAGACATCACGGGCTTGAAGGCGGATGCGGCCGTGTCCCCGGCAAATTCGTCCGGCATCATGCGCGGCGGAGTGGACGGCGTTTATACCCGTGTTTTCGGGGCGGGGGGGGAAAACCGGCTGCGGGCGATCATCCGCACGCTTCCCGGAGGGGAATTGCCGGTAGGGGAAGCGCTTCTCGTGCCTACCGGCCATACGGGCATCCCGTGGCTGATTTCCGCGCCGACCATGCGGAACCCGTCCGTTCTCCGCGACGGCGACCCTGTGCTGCGCTCGGCGCGGGCCGCCATGCGGGTTGCGCTGGAACAATCATTTGCGTCCATAGCTTTTCCGGGCATGGGTACGGGAACGGGGCGTTTGCCGTTCGCTGTGGCGGCGAAGGCCATGTTTGACGGCATGGACGAGGCGCTTTTTTCTTTTTGAAAACGGCGCCGACGAAAGCTGTCCGTCGGGACAGCGGGGGCGCGAGGCCCATCCGGTGAAATGGACGGTAAAGGAGCGTGTTATGGGAAAGGACATCCTGTGTATTCTGAGCAGCCCGCGGCAGAACAGCAATTCGGGACTGTTGGCAGAGGCCGTGCTTGAAGGTGCGGCCGGACACGGCGGCAAGGCCGAGTCCATCAGGCTTGTGGAGCGGAACATCAACGCCTGTCATGGCTGTTTCGCCTGTGCCCGCTCCGACAGGGGGTGCGTGCAGCACGACGGCATGACGGACATCTATCCTCTGATCGCCGCCGCCGATGCGCTGGTGATGGCGACCCCCATCTATTATTTCAACATGTCCGGCCAGCTCAAGACGTTTATCGACCGGTGCATCGCCGTGGACGTCGGGGGTGGCAAGCGCGGCCTCCGCGGCAAGAAATTGGCGGTGACGATGGCCTATGAAGGGGAAGATCCCTTTGATTCTGGCTGTATCAACGCTATCCGCTGTTTTCAGGATATCTGCCGCTATACGGGCATGGACTTGACGGGGCAGGTATACGGGACAGCCCTTGAGCCGGGAGCGATCCTCGCCAACAAGAAGCTTCTCGACGAGGCCCGGGAACTGGGGCGCGCCCTTTTGGCATAGCCGTTTTTATGCGTTCCCGCCCGGCAAAACGCAAAGGCCGGGCACAAGGCGGCTCGGCATCCCGCAAACGGGGACGCGGCGAAAAGGGAGACGAGCAAACCTTCCAGAAGGGGCCGGGGGAGGGATCTTTTTAAAGAAAGGTTCCTCCCCCGGTATTTTTTCTTGCTGTAGCCAAGAAAACGGTTGATGCGGCAGGGCTGCAAATCGTCGCCGCGGGCGTGCCGGCATGTCCGTTGCCGCGAAACAGGAGCACTTTCAACTCGGCAAAGGGGCTTTTGTCCGTATACGCGTTTTGGGCAACCGGAAACCGGCCACAGCCCCTTTTACCGGAAGTAGGCGCCCAGCCGGGCGTAAAGCGTTTCCGGCTCGATGGGTTTGGCGAGATGCTCGTTCATACCCGCCTTGCGCGACTGTTCGATGTCCTCGGCGAAGGCGTTGGCGGTCATGGCGAGAATGGGGACGGTCATGGCGTCGGGGCGGTTCAGGCCCCGGATGGCACGGGTGGCCGCGATGCCGTCCATGATGGGCATGCGTATATCCATGAGCACGGCGTCATAATGGTTTGGGGGCGAGGCGCGGAACATATCCACGGCCTGCCGCCCGTTGCAGGCCCCATCCACGGACGCGTTGCGGAACTCCAGCAGTGTCTGAGCGATTTCCATATTGATTTCATTGTCTTCCACAAGCAGGATGCGGCGACCCGTGAAATCCTCTTGCTGCACGGGAAACGGCGTGATGGCGTGCCTGCGGCGCGTGGCCTTGAGCAGCACGTCTTGCACGGCGGATTGGAATACGGGCTTGGAGATGAAGAAATCCACCCCGGCTTCCCGCGCGCTGGCCTCGATTTCCGTCCAGTCATAAGCCGACATGATGATCACCAGCGTATCGGGGCCTACGATGCGGCGGATGGAGCGGGCCGTTTCCACGCCGTCCATGTCGGGCATCTTCCAGTCCACAAGCGCAATGTCGTAGCAGGCGTGACGTTGCAGGGCCGATTTGACCCGGGTGACGGCCGCCTCCCCGGACGTGACGTACTCGGCGTCCACGCCGATCCGGTTCAGGATCAGGGTCGTGTGCTCGCAGGTCACAAGATCGTCGTCCACGACCAATACCCGGATGTCGTCGAGGGAAACATCCTGCTCCGGCACGCTGTCCTGAACGGTAAGCAAAGGCAGTTCCACCACGAACTCCGAACCGGCGCCGGGGGTCGAGCTTACGGAGATGTGCCCGTTCATCAGCGACACAAGGTTGCTGCTGATGGCAAGGCCGAGCCCCGAGCCCCCGTAACGGTGGGAAATGGAGGCCCCGCCCTGTTCGAAGGGCTCAAAAATCCGTTCCAGCAATCCCTTTTCCATGCCGATGCCGGTATCGCGCACGATGAACTGGAGATAGGCGCGATCGCGCACCCTCCGGGTTTCCCTGATGCTGAGGTTCACGCTCTGCCGTTCCGGGGTAAACTTCAGGGCGTTGGAGAGGATGTTGATGAGGACCTGATTGAGGCGCAGGGGATCGCCGATGTAACGCTCATCCACCATGCCCTCGATGTTCAGATCGAAAGCAAGGTTTTTGCTCATCGCCTGAGGGTAGATGATCGAATTGATGCCTTCCACGAAAGCCCGGAAATCAAACTCTTCGCTGATGATGGATACTTTGCCGCTCTCGATGCGCGACATGTCCAGAATGTCGTTGATCAGCGAGAGCAGGTAACGGGACGAAAGCCCGATCTTGCCGAGGCAGTCGCTCAGCTTGTCCCTGTTGTCCAGCGAGGCGGCGGCGATGGTGGTCATGCCGATGACCGCGTTCATCGGCGTACGGATTTCGTGGCTCATCCGCGAAAGGAAGTCGGATTTGGCCCGGCTGGCCTGTTCCGCCGCCGTGAGGGCGTCTTTGATGATCCGCCGGTTCCGTTCCGCTTCGCGTTCCTTCTCCTGCTGCTCCAGCACCAGCTTGGTGATGTCGAGGATATAGGAAAGCATGTATTCCCGGTTGTCGTCATAGCGGTACAAGGACATGTTCCATGTCTTGTAGGACTGGGAACCGTTCGCGCCCACCGTATATTTGATGGAGCACGAGCCGCCTTCCTTGCGCATGCGCTCAAGCGCTTCCGGGAGCGAAACCGCCCGCAGGAACGCTTCCCGATCTCCGGGGATCACGTAGCGTTCGGCGTAGCGGGCGATCAGGCAATCGTAGCCGGGGCAGTCTTCGAGGGGGTAGCGGTTGTTCAGGGTGGGCAGGTGGAGGGTGTAGCTTCCCGTCTCTACATCCGTTTCAATAATGTATTCGCAGGTTTCTCGGAGGATGGCCCGGAAACGTTTTTCCTCCTTCTGCTGCGCCATGCGTATGTCGTGGACATCCCGCACATTGAGCAGGATGGAACCGTCGTCGCCGAAAAAGGTATACCGGGCGCATTTCCACCGCAGGCCTCCGCCCGGGATGAGCACACGGTAATAGCAGGTGCCTTCCTTTTCCTCTTCAAGCGTTTTGAGCATGTTCTCGATGCGCATGGCCCTGAGGCAGGTTTCCCGGTCCTCATTGCATACGATGCTGAAGATGGCGTGCTCCAGTTCTTGAGAAAAAACGCCGGAATCCGGGATGTCGTAATAGCTGCCGTTTGAAGGCGTGCACATGACGTATTTGCCTGTGGACGGGTTGATCTGGCAGATGTTTTCGTAGTCGTGGCGCAGTTCAAGATCGAAGATCCGCTGAAGGCGTTCCTTCTCCTGGCTGATACGCTTGGTTTCCGTGATGTCGCGGATGATGCCGACCACCCGGGCGAGCTCGCCGTTTTCATAGACGGGCTGGCCTTGCAGCAGGCACCAGACATAGTCCCCGCCGCGCTTGGCATTGCGGAACCGGACTTCCGCAGAGCCGCTCTGGAGGCCGGAGAACAGCCGCATGGCCGTTTCCGCGTCATCGGGATGGGCAATCCTCTGTTCGTAGATCCTTTTGCTGAAGCCTGAGGATACGTGCTTGGCAATCTCGTTCCCGCTTTCCATGCGGATTGTTTCATAGAAGACGACCGTATCCGTTTTTTGATCATACTCATAGACCACGTCCGCGGAGTTCTCCATGATGATGCGGTAGCGGTCCCGCTCCCGATCAAGCTGGAGCTGGGCGGTCTTCTGTTTGGTGATATCGATGAAGACGCCCTGATAGATTTTTGCGCCGTGCGCCTTTTCCACGAACCGGGCGATGAGATGGATCCAGATGGTCCGATCGGTATCGAAGCGTCGGCAGCGGTATTCGATGTCTACCGGCCCTTCCGTCTGGGCGGCCTCCATGAACGCGGCCAGAATCGCGCCGCGCTCTGCGGGGGCGACGGCGCTGAAGGTTCCTTTATATTGAGCCTGGGTCGTGCCGAGCATCTGGAAGAAATTGTCATTTGCCTCAAGCAGGGAAAGCTGCGTCCCGATGAGGAGCTTGGCGACGCCGCCGGGGATGCTGTCATATGTGGAGTCGCGCTCCCGTTCGACACGCTGGAGTTCCGTGATGTCGGAGTAGGCGGCCTGGATGACGGGCACGCCGTCCATATTGTTGATGATGTTGGCGCTGGCGCAAAGCCAGCGGACGGTCCCGTCCCGCCGGATGACGCGGCAATTATACACGGCGGGCTGGCGGTTTTCGATGAGGCGATCGATATGCGCCTGCACCATGTCCGCATCGCAGGGATGGACGATGCTCATGATGGTTCCGCCGACTTCCGTGCGGAACTGGTCTTCGGTGTAGCCGATGACGTCAAAAGTATAGGCGTTCGCGTTGAGGAAGGTCCCGTCAAGCGCGTACTGGACCAGCGCGCACAGCGTGGTGTCATAAAGGGATTGGAAGAACGCCTTCTGCCGCCGGATGGTGTCGTTGGTGTGGCGCCGCTCCGTAATATCCACTATGACGCTGTTGATGACGGTCTTGCCTTCCTCATTCTTGCTTTTGCTGCCCGTGTCCCAAACCCAAATGAGCCTCCCGTCCTTGCGCTGCATGCGGTATTCGGTGGAATAGGTCAGGGAATTGGCGAAGCAGCGCACGCAATCCGCCAAGGCCTGCGGCAAGTCCGGCGGATAGACGAGCTCGGTCATCCTGCCGTGGCACTTGGCCATGAGTTCCTCTTCTGTGTACCCGAGCATCCGGCACAGGCCCTCGTTCACGTAGAACAGCGAATAATGCTCATCGTCCCAGTTGGCCTTGAGGCCGGAGGAAACGGTGCTGTTCAGGAGGGCGATCTGGCGGCTCTTTTCCGCAAGGAGGCGTTGCAGGTAGTCGTAGCTCTGCCTGCCGATCTGCTCAGGGAAGTCTTCTCCTCCCCGCATGTCCGTATAGGGGTTGGAAATGTGGATGAGCGTTGTTTTCAGTTCCCCGTCCACGACCTTATAGGAAAAGGTGACGCGCTGATGGGCGCGGAGAACATAGCCCGTTTCGGGTTTGGTGGCGATCCAGCAGCGCCCGGCGACGAGGCATGAATGCTCGTCCCACGAAACAAGGCGGTAGTCCTCATCGGTGATGATGCAGTCGGGCACGGCATTTTCCGCGTAGGTGCGGAGAAAAAAGGCTTTTACGGTTTCGTAGTCGTAACTGATCTGATCTTCGCCCGCCCCGATCCATGTGAAGGTTTCGTGGAACGAGGAAAGGACCTTGTCGAGGTCATGATCGCAATAGTGGGCGCGCATGAGTTCAGCGGTCAGTTGGGGAGCCTTCAGAAACAGCGTGTTCATTCTTGATCCTGCGGTTGCGGAGAAAAAGCCGGATGGCCGGCGGTAAAAGCGGAGAGAACGGAGCGGCCGCCAACGCTTTGGGCGGCGAAGGACGCTCGGGGAGCGGAACGAAGCACGGACGCCGTTTGACGGCGGGGCCTTTCCACTGTTTTCCTGAAGGCTCAAGGCGCCGGGCGTTCCGATATTGCAGGCGAACACCCGCGGAGGCTTACGTTTTCACCTGAACTAGATCAAAAAAAAGGAAGGGGCAAGGTCGGGGAACAATTCCTCAGATTGCGTTCTGGACAATACGCGCCCCCGGCAGTAGTTCTTAAAGACCAACGCGCTGAAAATGTTCAAGAGGAATGCCATGCGCCAGCAAGAAAAAGGGTTCACGCTGATCGAGATCATTTCCGTACTCGTGGTTCTGGGCATCCTCGCGGCCGTGGCCGTCCCGAAATATTATGACCTTCGGGAAGAAGCCCGCATCAAGGCCGCCACCGCAGCGGTGGCCGAAGCGCAGGCCCGCATCAATCTGGCTTTCGCGCGGTATTTGCTGAAGGGGGGCGAATGCAAGAAGCTCTCCGTGAACCTTTTTGCCCCCTCGGGAAAAGAGGATGACGGCCTATATATAGGGGACGACGACGCCCTCTTCGGAGGCGGGGACATGGGCAAGGTCGGGGGATGGGTCTTTTGGGTGGACAGCGTAAAGAAGCTTGAAACGATGAGTGAGGATACGCCGGTGGCCCTTGTCGAAGATCCGGATAAGGACAAGATCGATATGAGCGGAAGCGGCCTGTACCTCCGTGTGCCCAAGTGCGGGCCGCTGGATGAAAATGGAAAATAAATCGGATCGGCCAATCGCCTTTGGGCCTTGAACCTGAGAATCCCATAATGCCTTTTTGCCCTTTCCTCAGAAAGGGAGATCCGCTTGCGCCGCCTTTTGGCGATTGCGGAAAGCCTTTGCAAGTGCTATTGAGGACGAATATTGTATAGCCATGCTAGGGTATACCATAAAAGAGTGAACAAGCGCAGGGAAGGGCGCTCCTCACCGGGCGCTGTTTTGGTGTGTTGTGGGAGCCGGAGACGTCCTCCGGCGATGGGAAGGCATAATGGGAACGAGAAAGAGGCAGATCCTCGTCGTCGACGATGTGGAGCTGAACCGGGCAATCCTCGCCGAACTTTTTCAGGATTCATATGAAGTCCTTGAAGCTGAAAACGGGCGTCAGGCGTTGGAGCTGTTGGAAGCGCGCCATGAGGATATCCTGATAGTGCTTCTGGATATCATCATGCCGGTCATGGACGGCTTTGAGATGCTCCAGAACATGGCCCGCCGCGAATGGAAGGAAGAAATCCCCGTCGTTCTCATCACCTCCGAAAACTCCGACAACGCCCTTTTGCGGGGCTACGAGCTCGGCGTATCGGATATCATCAACAAGCCGTTCAATCCGAACATCGTCAAGCGCCGCGTCGACAACACCATCGAGCTCTACCTGCACAAGCGCCATCTCGAGGCGCTTGTCCGGCAGCAGGTGGAAACCCTCGAAAAACAGGCCCTGAAGCTCAACCGTTTCAACGAATTCATCATCGATACCCTGAGCACCGTGGTGGAGTTCCGCAGTTGCGAATCCGGGACGCATATCAAGCGTGTCCGCGAAATCACCCGCCTTTTGCTGGAATCCCTGTCCTTCAGGTATCCCGAATACGCCCTCCCGCGCGGCTCCATCGACAAGATCGTCAGTGCCGCCTCCATGCATGATATCGGCAAGATCGCCATCCCCGACGCCGTGCTCAACAAGCCGGGCAGGCTCACGGCGGAGGAATTCGAGATCATGAAGACGCATTCCCTCAAGGGGTGCGAGCTCCTGCAAAGCATCAACGAAGGGCAGGACGAGGAATATTATCGTTTTTGCTACGACATCTGCCGGTCCCACCATGAGCGTTGGGACGGGAGCGGCTATCCGGACGGCCTCGCGGGCAACAACATCCCCATCTGGGCGCAGGTCGTTTCTCTGGCGGACGTATACGACGCATTGACCAGCGAGCGCGTGTACAAGGGCGCGTATACGCATGCGCAGGCCGTCTCGATGATCTTGAACGGCGAGTGCGGCGTCTTCAATCCCCGGCTGCTGAACAGCTTCCTGAGCGTCGCCTCGCGGCTGGAAAACGGGGAGGTGGGCCCCACGCTCAGGGAGCGGGTCTCCGTACCCGCGAAGCCGTCGCGCAGGGACAGTTCGCTCTCCGCCCGCACCCTGTGGCTGCTTGAGCGCGAACGCGAAAAGTACCGCGTCCTTTCCGAGCTTTCGGGAGATATCGTCTTCAACTACGACGTGAAGCGGGACATGTTGGAGTGTTCCGAGAAGTGGTATGAAGTGTTCGGGCGGGACATCACCGTGCCGAATGTCCGGAGAACCCTCCTGCGCTCCTCGTTCATCCATGAGGACGACAGGCCGGACGTGCTGAGGCGGCTGTCCGGAACCACCCCGAAGCAGCCCCGTTGCCGGATGGAGATCCGGCTCATGACCTCCGGGGGAGGTTACGAGTGGTTTGATATCTATGTCAATGCGTTGTGGGATGCGGATTCCGGCAGCCGGATAGGCTATCTCGGCAAGTTGACCAACATCAACGAACGGAAGACGGAAGTGAACCTCTGGCGGGAACAGGCGAACACCGATCCGCTGACCGGCCTGTCCAACCGCAAGCGCATGGAGGAGCAGATCACGCAGGCCCTTGAGGAGGACAGGGAGAGGGGGGCGGCGTTTTTGTTCATCGACGTGGACGATTTCAAGATTGTGAACGACACGCTCGGCCACCTGTTCGGCGACGAAGTGCTCCGGTACGTTGCCAGCGCGATCCGGCATAAAGTGCGCACCACGGATATCGTGGGACGCGTGGGCGGGGATGAGTTCGTCGTGCTCCTGCGGAATGTCCGCTCCATTGATGTCATTTCCAAAAAGTCCGAGGAGATCTGTACCGCCTTCAGGGCGAAGTACAGCGAAGCCACCCCTCATGGCGGCGTCTCGTGCAGCGTGGGCATAGCGTTGTACCCCGGGGACGGGGAATGCTATGAAGATCTGATGGATAAGGCGGATCAGGCCCTGTATGCCGCCAAGAAGAAAGGCAAGAACTGTTTCGCATTCTACGATGTCACGTTTTGCAATAAAGCTTTCCCGTCGGTGCTCTCCGAAGTGGAAAGCGGCATTTGACCGGCGGCACTTCCGGAAGAGGCCCGCAGCGTCGCCATGCCCCGGCGGTTTCCGGGCCGCTTGACCGCCTGCGGGGCGGCGGCCCCGGAAGAGGCCCGCATTGCCTCATGCCGTGTAAGGGCATGGCCGCCAGCCTGAAATGGAAGTGGCGGGCACCCGGCTGATCATCCTGAAACGCGCCTTGCCGTGTTCCGGATCAGGAAAACGGGCAGTTTTTTCATCTCCAACCAAAAGGGAGAACGGCATGAACCGATGGAACCGGTTGCGGGGCATCGTTTTGGGGGTGGCGCTGGCCTTGCTGTGCTCCTTCCCCGTGTCCGCACGGGAAAAGGTGATCTTGGACAGCGACATGGTGGAAGGCTTCGACGACGGTGTGGCCATGCTGGCGCTGGCGAAATCTCCCGATGTCGATCTTATGGGGGTGACCGTCGCGGCCGGGAACACGTGGGTGCCGGAAGGCGTGGCCTATGCGTTGCGGCAGCTTGAGATCGCGGGCAAGAGCATCCCCGTGGCGGCGGGCGCGGAGCGTCCGTTCAGGCCGCAGCGGCATGAGCTGTTCGGGCTGGAGCGGCAGTTGTTCGGCATGGGGCATGACGCGTGGGTCGGCTCGTTTGGATATCCGAACCCCGGATCATGGCAAAAGGTCTATCGGGAACGCTACGGCAACGAACCGCAGTCGCGCCCGGATCCCCGCCATGCGGCGGATTTTATCATCGAAGAAGTCCGGAAACATCCCGGCGAGATCACGATTGCGGAGATCGGGCCGTGCACCAACCTCGCGCTGGCCGTGCTCAAGGCTCCTGACATCGTGCCGCTGATCCGGCGGGTGATCTATATGGGGGGCTCGTTCTTCAAGCCCGGCAACGTGACCCCGGCCGCCGAATTCAACTGGTGGTTCGATCCTGAAGCCGCGCGCATCGCCGTGCGTACGCCGTTCCGCGAGCAGATCATGGTGGGGCTCGACGTTTGCGAGAAAATGCCCATCACCTTTGAGCGCCATCAGGCATTCCTCGCCGGACAGAGCCCGCAGATGAAAGCCTTGCTGGAATCCACGTATGCGGGGCGGCAGTTCGCCAAGGACAAGGCGTTCAGCCAGTACGTCTGGGATGTGCTGGTGGCCGCGATCATCATCGATCCGGGCCTGATCACCGAGGAGCGCACCTGCGCGGTGGACGTGAACGCGGAATTCGGGCCTTCCTACGGGCAGGCGCTGGCCTATCCCGGCAACGGCCCTCAGGGAAGCCAAAAGGCGCGGATCATCACGGCGATCGATCAGGAACGCTTCTGGAAGATGCTGACGGCGCACTGATCCGCCGGATGCCCATCCTTGCAAAAAACAACGCCGGGGAGGGATTCCCGGCGTTTTGCCGTCCCGTGCCTCAGGGCACGTTTAAAAGCTCCAAACCCGCATGCCCGAATCCGCATCATGGAGGAAACGGTATCCCACGCTTTTCTCCGCATGGGCTGGTGGAAGTCGCCTTCCGCAATCTCCCTGAAAAAAGCATTCCGGCGCAACGGAATTCCCGCCGCGTCGCTTGCCGAAGCCTTGGGAAAGGAAGATGGGGGAAGCGGGGAAATACCCCTCGGAACGTTTCCTCCCTCCCCCAATTCTCCTATCCTTCCCCGCTCATCCCGCTAGCTGTTCTTCGCGTGGCAGGGGTTGCAGCCCTTGAACTTTTCCTTCAGCTCGGGATTTTCCGCCACGGCCTTTTGGTGGCAGCCCATGCAGGACTTTTCGGACTTCTTGTTGTGGAGCATGAAATAATAGCCGTGCTCGCTCTTGTCCTTCTTGTCCATGTTGTCGTGGCAGCCCTTGGCGGCGCAGCCGACATAGATGTTCCCGTCCACGGCCTTGTGGTGACAGAACGCGCAGTCCGTCTTGGCATGGGCGCTGTGGGTGAAGATGACCTGCTTCTTCTCGTTGCCCGCGTTGTTCATGGTCATGGGCTTTTCGATCTGGGCCTTCTGTTCGGGCGTGGGATCGTTGGCCAGGGCCGGGATGCAGAGGCCCGCGACGGCCAGCGCACAGAGAATGAGTCTTTTCACGTTATCCTCCAATAGGGTTTCAGACGTTCCGGCGGGGCCGGCGCGTCCGTTTGGGAACACGGGTCATTTCACCAGAATGCGCGGCATGGTGACGGTAAAGGCGCTGCCCTCGCCCTTGACGGAAGCCACCTCGATCCTGCCCCCGTGCTGCATGACCACCTGACGGGCGACGTACAGGCCGATGCCCGTGCCGCCCTTGCCCTTCGAAGAGAAGAACAGGGTGAACAGCTTGGTGCGCGTCTCCTCGGTCATGCCGATGCCGTTGTCCTCGATGCGGACTTCCACAGCGTCGGGGAGGCCCTTGACGCCCACCCGGACGCGGTGCTCCTTCTTGGAACCGTCGGCGCGGCAGGCGTCCACGGCGTTCTCAAGCAGGTTGACCAGCGCGGCGCTGAGGGCGGAGGCGTCGGCCTCGAAGGTGCCGGGATCGCCGTCGGCCTCCAGCGTCATGGCGATGCCCGCTTCGGCGGCCTTGTCCGAAACCGTGGAAACGACGGAACGCATGAACTCCTCCGCGACCAGAATGTTCCAGTCGAGCTTGCGTTCCTTGGCGAAATACAGGATGTCGAGCACCATCTTGCGCAGGCGGGCCACAAGCTGGCGCATGTCCTTGAGGGAGTCGCGGGTCCGGGCCTCGTCGCCCTTGTCGATGCCGGAGCCGAGGCGGTAGACGCTGCCGTCCAGCGCGGTGAGCATGCCCTTGATGCCGTGGGCGGTGGAGCCCATGAGCAGCCCAAGCGACGCGAGGCGATCCTGCAGCTGGCGCAGTTCCGTAATATCCGTGGCCATTTCGATGCATTCGGTGATGTTGCCCGAGGTGTCGCGCAGGGGCGCGGTCCAGACGAGCACGTTGACCGGGCGTCCCTCATGGTCGATGACCACTTTTTCCGTGTGGCAGGGCTTGCCGTCCTGAAACGAACGCTGCACTGGGCATTCGTCGCACGGCGCGGGCGATCCGGCGAACAGCTCGTAACAGCGCTTGCCGCTCTGCATGCCGAAGGTGTGGCGGAAGGCGCGGTTCGCTTCGAGCACCTGCAGATCGCGGCCGACCACGGAGACGTAGCAGGGGCTCTCTTCAAAGAGCTGGCGGAAGCGTTCGCGGGTGACGCGCAGCTCCTCGCGCAGGCGGCGGCTTTCCTGCTCGTCCACGCTCAGTTCGAGCACAAGCTCCACTTCCCCTTCGTTGTTGAGGATCGGGGCTGTGTGCACCAATACGGGGATTTCCTTGCCGTTCTTGTCGCGCAGGATCTGCTCGCTGCGCGCGCCGCGTCCCTCCACGATGGCCCGTTCCACGGGGAACATGGCCTCGTTGCTGTGCAGGACATAGGGTTCCCAGCTCGGATGCCCCACGAGGTTGCCGAGGCGCTCGCGGTAGAGATCATTGACGGCGAGGACTTCCATGAACCGGTCGTGCATGGCGATGAAACAGGGCAGCTCGTTGAAGGCCTGCTGTTCGCCGCTCATGGATGAGCCGAGCGTATGCAGCCCGAAGGCGAAGCCGTCCACGACCTGCCGGGCGGCGAGCTGTCGCTCCGCCTCCACGAGCTGCGCGGACTTCTCGTTGATCATCTTTTCAAGGTCAGACGTGTATTCCTTGAGCTTGTTGCGCATGCTGATGCGCTCGAGGGCGCGCTTCAGGGAAATGTGCAGCAATTCGTCGTCGATGGGCTTGGTGATGAAGTCGGAGGCTTCGAGCTTGAGCCCCTGAATCGCCATTTCCAGATCCGCATGGCCGGAAATGAGGATGACTTCGGTTTCCGGGGCGAGGATCTTGATGTGCTTCAGGAGATCCAGCCCGTTCATGCCGGGCATCCTGATGTCGGTGATCACGATGGGGATGGGGCGCTCAGCGAAAAGCTGCAGCGCTTCTTCCGCCGACGCCACGGTGATGACATTGTACCCGGCGTCGCGGAGCGAAAGACCCATGACGGTACGGATGCCCTGTTCGTCGTCGACGAGGAGAATGGTTTCTTTCATGAGTCCTCCCTGAGATGGTTCGCCTCGGCGGCAGCGGGGAGAGGCCCCTCGCGCAGCGGCAGCACGATGCGGAACAGCGCTCCGCTGTCGGGCAGGTTTTCCCACAGAAGCTGGCCGCCCATTTCCAGAAGCGCCTTGCGCGTTCCGAGCAGCCCAAATCCTGTACCATCTTTTTTGGTCGTGAACAAACCGTCCCGGAGCCGTTCGGCGGCTTCCGCGCTCAGACCCGTGCCGTTGTCCCGTACGTCGTAGATGAGGGCGCCGGGCGTGCGGGCGATCTCGACCCGGACTTCGGCGGGGCGGGCACGCAGCCCCGGCGCGGGAAAGGCCTCCAGCGCGTTGCCCACCAGATTGAGCAGACAGCCTTCGAGGCGTTCGGCATCCAGAGGGATGGGGTCTGAATTGGCGGCATCCTGAAACTGGAGCGCTATGCTCAGGCTGGCGGCCCGGCCTTCCAGACGCTTGACCACATGGCGGACGGGCTGCGCCGGGTCCACGGGGCGTTCTTCCAGTTCCGTCCGCTGCCCGATATGCAGCAGGTGCAACAGCTTGTCGCGAACCCGCGAAATGTCTTCCTCCAGCATGGCCCAGCCGTCGTCGAGGTATTCCCGGTTCCCGGACTCCATGCCCTGCTTGAGGACGAACAGGCTCCCTTCGAGCGCGGCGGCGAGGTTTTTGATGGTGTGGGCCATGCAGGCCACGGTTTCGCCCACGACGGCGACCCGGTGGGCTTCCAGCAGTTCCCGTGTGCGCGAGGCGACGAGTTCCTCCAGATGTTCGGTGTGGCGGCGGAGCTGTTCGCGCAGGGAATACTGCTCGGCGGCGCGTTTCAGCGAATGTTCCAGCAGGTCGTCGTTGACGGGCTTGGCGATGAAGTCCGCCGCGCCGAGGCGCAGGCATTCGACGGCGTTGTCCATGTCGCCGTGCCCGGTGATCATGACGACCTGCGTGTCGGGATTCTGATTGCGTACCCGTTCGAGCAGGGCCAGGCCGTCCATGCCCGGCATACGGATGTCGGTGACCACGATGGGGAAGGGATTGGCGGTGAACGCCTCCAGCGCTTCGCGGGCGC
>USCL01000002.1 GCA_900553145.1 uncultured Desulfovibrio sp. | reverse complement strand
TCTTTTGGATCTTCCTGCCGCACTCGTCTTGCAGATAGGTGAGCGCCTCTTTCCACGTCTTGCAGTTCTGTCCTGCGTCCATCGCCTTCCCCTCTATGGTGTGATTGGACTGAGCCACGGCGTCACCCCCGGAAGGGTTTGTTCACCCGGATGAGCGGGTTCCTTGCGTTGATTTGCCCGAACACGTTTTCAAGCTATTGCTGTGCGTCGTCAATGAGGACGCACAGCATCCGGCTCTTGGCATATTCGTTGGACTCGTTCAGCAGGTCGGCGTACTCCATCAGCGGGGTCAGGATGCCAACGGCAAGGGATTCGTCGAGTTCCACGCGGTCGCTCATGCCGTCACCCCCTGAGAGTGGGAAGGTTCCGCCGAGAATGTGCCGTTGCCGCGCAAGGCGGCGAGGGCACGGCGTGCAAGGACGCGGCTCTGTTCCATGTCGCTTTCGGAGAGCGTGCGGAATGCGGGCTGCTCCGGCTGGAGGGCGGGCGCAGACGGGATGGGACACGGCGCGGCATGGGCCGCCCTGCCTTTGACGACGTTGGACAGGCACGTCCGCAAAAACGTCCACAGGTTGCGGATGGGCTTGTGCTGGCTGGCCTGCCAGTTGCGGATTCGGGTTATTTCGGCCTGCACGTCCACGTCCGGGAAGTCGCACTGCAACCTTTCCAGCATCTCCACAGGAACGAAAAATCCATCCGTCCCGATCAGATCTTTCTTTTCCAATTCCCTTTCCGATTCCCGGGAGGGTACCGATACCCTATCCGCAGGGCGTGGGGTTGCCTCAAAGAGGTGCGGGTAACGCGCAAGAATGGCCTCGCGGATGTCGGCGGACTCCACGGCGGGGAACAGGGCCCGGAGCGAGGCCAGAATCTTCGGGCTGGTGCTGCACTGGTGGCGGATGAAGTTGCAGAAGAGCCACACAGTGTCGCCGTCCATAACGATCTTGCGGTCACGCTCGAACAAGGAGAGCGCGGCGTGCACGGCCTCTTGCGCCAGCCCGGTATCGTAGGCCATGCGCCGGGTCGACACCGCCAGCACGCCGAGGTTGTTGGTGTGGGGGCAGGAAAACAGATAGAGGTACAGGAGCTTTTCGGACGCGCTCAGGGTTTCAACATACAGATCAGACCAGAACGACATGCGGATGGTGCGGTAGGTTGCCATTACAGTACCCCCGCGAAAAAGAAAGAAGACATGGAAACCTCGTAAGATTGGGATTGAGAAACAAAAAAAGGCAAGACAACGCTCCCCGGTCTTACGAACCGCCGGGGCCTCACGGACACCCGGACGTTGCCTTGCCAATATGTAACCACATCCGAAAAAAGGATGCACTGGTGGCAAGATACAAAAAAACCGTCATTGTCTACCAGCTTGGGACTGGCAAAAGGCTACGGTTACGCCTCGCTAAGTTGGGAAATGTGGGTTCCCAAAAGCGGGGGTTGGTGTCAAGAGGCTATTTTTGAGGGAACTTGGCTTGATTCCAGATCGGCAACAGCTTTTTCAAAAGCATCCATATGCCTCTTGAGGTGACGTGGAAGGTTATCTTCTTTATCCTTATAATATCCTTCTGCAAAGCAAAGAATATTATTTAAACAGTCATCAATCCCCTTAAAGGATCTGAGTATCGGTTCCATTTTTTTATGGAGCAGGACCTGTACCCGTTCATCAATAAGCGTATTCAGTTTTTCTTCTTCAAGTGTCATGAAAAATCTCCTTTTATTCTGCGTGATCAGGGTCAAAATCAAAAGGAATAAATCCCTTATCGTTACGATCAGGAACGATGAGCCCCTCTCTTTCGATGAGTTCCAACACTCTGGGTTCATACGTTGGAGCCCAACCATCCTCGTTTCCCAGATAACAAATATTACAGACTGTCTCTCCAAGCCATTTCAGCTTGTGCCCTTCGTAAAGGTGGGGACCATGCTGAAATTTGTTACCACAAATCGGGCAGGCATACATAAACTTTTCCATAACAGACTCACTTTGAGTTAGGGTGATAGCCAAAACAGGAATGCTTGTCATCAGCATAGAGGTATTGGTTATCCCCGGCAAGAGCCTTGTCATCCTCTTCTATTTCTGCCACAAGGAACCGTCCGCAAGGACAAGCCTTCTTTCCGGCTTTCAGGCAGATCCGTAAAAGGAGGTGTGCTTTGAGGAGACTCTGGCACGTGCTCGAAGTCGTTGCAATCTACGCTCTCAGGCGTCTGATTGATTGGTTCTTCACCACGAAGGACTAAAAAAACGGCCTCGGCAGTGCTAGGAACACTACCGAGGCTGAAAACTGGTTATGACCTAACCGGAAAGAAGGCTTCGACAAACTCTCCGAGTCTACCGGGGGCGATGAGTGGTGAGACACTTGCCGCCCTTCTTACGTTCAAGATAGCGACGTTTGCCGGAGTTGGCAAGAGTGTTGCCTATTCATCATCCGGGGCTTGTTCCACGTCTATGAACGGGACCTCAATCTCGATGGGCTTCGCGTACTCGTTCATGGCCTCGTCGATGACCTGCTCGATGTGCTCGACGAACGGCCCGGATTTCTTCGGGTTCCCCTCGACCAGCGCGATCACGTCGAGCGACCGCGCCTCGAACTCCGTTTTCAGGCTGGCGGACAGGGCCACGGCACGGGCGGCAAGTTCCTGATAGACGTTATCCCGCGAGATGTACTGGCCCTGCTTGACCTTGAGGATGAACTCTTCCTTGTCCGCCGCGACCCGTATCCTGCGGATTTCCTGTTCTTCCTTCTCTTGCTGACGTCTGGCGGCATCGGTGGCCAGCTTGTCCGGCGTCCCCGCCGTGGGGAGCGACGCCGCGTAGCGGTCAAGGTCGCGCCATTTGAAAGAACCGTCCGGCTGCTTTCTCAGGCGTCCGGCCTTGATGTCGGTAAATAACTTGCTCTTTTGGATCTTCCTGCCGCACTCGTCTTGCAGATAGGTGAGCGCCTCTTTCCAATTCTTGCAGTTCTGTCCTGCGTCCATATCATTATTTTCCGGCATTGACGGAAACTTCGATATGATGCGGTATATCTTCTGGAAGCACTGCGGAAATATATTCCTGTAAAGCCTTTTTCGCTGCCGCTTCAAGACGAACGGATTTTGTTTCGTCCAAAATTTTCTCTACAACTTTTGTCAGCTGTAAAAATGACTGGATTCTTTTTTTCTCAGTAGTACACGCTTCACAAGAACGTACCTCTCTCCATATGCGGTCAATGATATCTAGATCAAGATTTGTAAATTCTTCAATTGAGTTCAATTGTTCGCGAGTATGGAATATTTTACAGTAACAGATATATAATTCATACATTTTATCAGTGTCAGTGACACCAAACTGTATTGCCAGTTCACACGCCCTATTGATGAATCGCTGAGATAACGATGGGAAATTCTCAGCCAATCGTCGGGTTGCATCCGTAGACTCTTCATTTCTCAGTTCATCAACATCGGGAGAAGCGGAAAGCATCTCCACCGCGCCCGGCGTCACGTAGCTCCCGGTCTTGCGAAGGGCGGGGAGGACTTCGGAGCGCACCCACTTGGAGAAGGCCTTGGCTTCCGGTTTGCGACTGCGGAAGACGAGCGCGTAAAGGCCGGATTCGGAGACAGTCTTGAGTTCCTGCGCTCCACCGGGGGTGTATGTAGTACATACACCCTTTTCATCGTCATCCAGCTCACTCAAATTTTGCCGAATGTTCTGGATATCCAGTACCACGGCTACATCCTTGGCCACGAACCACGGATTGCCGTTCTCATCGGTCATGCTGCGGACCAGATTGTCTCCAAAGGCAAAGGGGGTGATGTTCGACATCTTCATAAGAAACTCCTTGTATGAAATTTTGCGATCATTCTAGCATGAAATGGATAGATTATGTCAATAAATTCAACCGGTATAGATAAACCTACATCTGTCCACATCTGTACGCATTTCAAATCATCTAACAGAGAGAAATCATTATTCTTTTATGCAAAGTGGACAGATGGACAGATTCCTCTATTCCCCGCGCGCGAGACTTCCTCACGTCCTGTACGGGCGCTGTACCCGGATATCTGCATCTATCTTATTGATTTGCTTGAATACACATTCCAACTGACCTTGCGCGTCATCCAGAAGGGCCATCAAGATGCGGGCCTTTGGGTAGTCGCCGGATTCGTACAGCATGTCGGAAAATTCCATGAGCGCGGTAAGGATACCGATAGCCAAGCTTTCGCCAAGTTCTTCGGTCTGATGCTGGGACATGAGACACCTCGATTTTTAGGGATTTGGATACAAAAAAGGGAAGGAACAACGCTCCCCGGCCCAACAAAGGCCGCCGGGGCCTCACGGACACCCGGACGTTATTCCTTCCCAAAAAGAAAGTGGAACAACGCTCCCCGGCCCTAACGAAGCCGCCAGTCCTTACGGATACTGGGCGTTGTTCCACCTGTAAGAAGGCAGAACAACGCTCCCCGGCAATCGAAAGCCGCCGGGGCCTCACGGACACCCGGACGTTGTTCTGCCAATATGTAACCACACCCCAATGAGGTGCATTGGTGACGATAGCAAAACAGACCGCACTTTTCGCCGTGTGGGGCACGGCAAAGGCGACGGTTACGCCTTCGATTTTAGGGATATTTAGTATCCCCAAAACCGGACCTGCCGTCAAGAGAGAAGTCGGAGCAACCTGTTTCTGCATTCT
The DNA here is from genome assembly GCA_900553145.1 of uncultured Desulfovibrio sp. Classification (GTDB taxonomy): domain Bacteria; phylum Desulfobacterota; class Desulfovibrionia; order Desulfovibrionales; family Desulfovibrionaceae; genus Bilophila. Next base: position 36,327 of record USCL01000002.1, on the reverse strand, counting down.
TATCCCCATATCTTCAAAAGGTTATGTGCGCCTATCTCTGCCGTGACGTGTGCCGACAGCCAGTCCCACAGGGCGTCGGAACCGTCCTGAAACCGCCAGAACGCCTCGAACTGGTCACGGTGCCGCTTTGCCCATGTGTGGCTGTACAGCCACTTGAATCCCCCGTCTTCCTTGATGAAACGGACGGGGAGGCTCTGCCATAGTTCCCATGCATGGAGCACGTCCGGAGGAACATCGTTGACGGCGAGATATGCGGGCATCGCTTCGAGCAATCCCACCGGGTGCGTCTCTTTTACGCTGGCCGCGCATCCGTCCTGTCCCTTTCCTTTTTCCAGAGAAGGGGAATTTGTGGGCGTTTCGCCCCCTCCCCCCTCAAGAACACGACCACACGAAAATGCTTCCACCCTTCCGGGGGCATCGGACAAGCTGACGGAGCGGGGCAACCCCTCAGCAATCCACTCCCGGATGTCCACGCCGAGGCCGTAGGCTTCGCCGGGGTCCTTCCCCTCCGGCGTCGGCCAGCGCCGTGCGTGCGGGTAGGTATCCATCCACCACTTCAATCCGGCCACGCCGTTCAGGCTGTCCTCGTAATCGAGGGCGACCAGCAGCCGCACCGCGCCTTCGAGCAGGGGGTGAGCCTCGGCATCCGGCTTGCGCGTGTTGCTCCTGACGGCGAGGGCGCCGATCCCGCCCCCCGTCGCGTAGTGGCACAGGACGGCATCCAATTCCCCCTCGACGATGACATATACGGAGAGCCTCGCCCGTTCCGTCTCCGGCCGCAGCAGCAGCGGGCGGCGGCAGGAGCCTTCCAGCTCGATATACTTCAGGCGCTTCCGGCCCTCTTCCTTGGCAAGATCGGCGTTGGGCTTACGGATACGGAGGTTGATGAGCCGCCCGTCCTCGGCAAACAGGGGGATTGTGATCCCACGGGGGATGAACAGTTTGGTCATGGCTTTCCCGTCCCGCTCTTTTGGGGCGAGGCCAAGGGCGGAGCGGGAACGATACCGGCCCGCCTTGCCGTTTTCCCCTGCCAGATAACCGAGGCGGTACGTCCGGACGGCCCCTTCCGTGATGCCACGGGCAGCAAGCCACCTGAGCGCTTCGGGATGGTTCCAGATCTCCTGCTCCGCTTCGGCTTGCAGTTTCGTCGCGTAAGCCACCCACTTCTCCGTGGGGAGTTCCCACGCTTGCGGGATAAACGCCCCGGACTCGGTACGCGGCTCACGCGGAGCGGGCCGATGACGGAGCCGAACCGGGGCATTGGAGATGCCAAGCTCGGCGCACGCCTCCCGAAAGCTCAGTCCCTCAATCTCCATCAGGTACTTGATGCTGTCCCCGGTGAAGCGGCACTGGCGGCAGTAGCAAACGCCGGGGATATGGTTCACGGCGCAGGTGTGCCCGAGATCGTGCTCACGGTCCGGCCAGATGACGAAACGGTCGGACTTCCCCGGCTCCCCGCCGCACAACGGGCACGGGCCATTGAAGCCGTTTCCCTGCGCCTTCACCGCGCTGCCAAAGCGGTGCCGATAATTCTCAAGCATAGTGGCCATAGAAACCTTCCACTTCTTTCCAAGGTTGTTTTTCTTTTTCTTATTGTTCTTTTTAATCTTTTCTCTTTATGGAAAGATGGAAGCATGAGTATATAAAGTTTATACGCGCATGAATGAAACATGGAGATCTCACGCATGAAAAGTTAGTGGGCAATCCTTCCATCTTTCCACGTTACGAAAAATACATTCAATCACAATATGTTATCATGAGTATCGAGGCTATTTTTACGGAAGGTTTTGGAAGGATTAGAATCACGGGCCTTCTGGAGCTCTAGTTCGGCATCGGGCGTGAGCGTGATCCCAAGCCTTCTGATACCGTTGCTCCGTTTCGCGGGAATTTCCTTTTTATTCAATAGGTCAGAAAACTTCTTTGCGGAAATGCTGAACCGTTTATCCTTGTAGCGGGCATACCAGAGGCAGAAAGCCTCATGGAGATCCGTAGCGGAGATCGAAGTTTTGTAGTCCTCAATGCGTTCATGGCCCGGCTCACAGACGCACCATTCAGAAAGGAACTGGGCGAGATCATCCCAATTAGTACGTTGGCTCTCCGTCCATCGGTATACTTTTTCAGGGACTTGCAGCCCCCCATATTTGAGGTACTCTATGGCCCCCCTGACCATCCGGGCGAGGACGCCCTTCCGCTCCTTCTCCAGCTTTTCGTCAAGATACTTGTCGGCTTGGCGCTGGTAGGGCTTCGCCGGATCAGGCTTATTCACGAAAGACAGGTTCCATTTCAGAATGAGCGCACGCTGCCAGAAAGCCGCGTCATCGGCCTTCGCCTTTGGCAGTTCGTTCGTGGTCATGATCGGCAGGTGCGTCTGCTTCCAAGAGGTTTCCTCCTTCGAGTAGGGGCTCCTCCCGGTTATGTAGCTGCCGCCCGACAGTTTCTTGAGCTTGGCCAGTGCAAATTTCTGATTCTCCTCGGCCTCGTTGATCCACGCGATGCACATGCCTCGCAGCCTCATCACATCGGGCGAAGGGCCGGAAGAATTCTTCACGTTCGGAGTCTGGAGCAGCATCTCGACGGGCACGTCGCCGGAAAGCGCCTTGCCGAGCGTCGTGGTGATCAGCTTGATGAGCGTATCCTTGCCGTTTCGTCCGTGTTCCCCGTGGAAAATCATAAAAATGTGATCCTTGCGCTCCCGGATAAGCCCGTATCCGAGCAGCCGCCAGATGAACGCGACAAGCTCCTTGTCTCCATCCATGCTTCGGAGCAGGAAGTCATTCGCCACCGGGCAAGGGTCTTCCACATCCAGCAAGCCGGGATCATACTCGGTTTCGCAAGCCGTGAGCAGGTAATCCCGTGGTCTGCCCTGCTCCAGCTCACCCGTCTCCAGATTGATCACGCCGTTCGGACAGGGCAGCAGACGAGGCTTGTCGTCCAACTGCTCAGGGTAAACCAGCAGAGGGGGATCGACACGGGCCGTCATCTTTTTCAGGTTGTCCTGACCGGGGGCATCACGCAGCGTCTTGATCCGCCGCCTGATTGCGCCGAGCTGCTTCTGGAGTTCCTTCTTCAAATCGGGATCATCCCGTTTATCCACGGAGTCGAACTCTTTCTCCTTCTCGACGGCAAGGCGTTCATAGAGGCGGACAACATCCTCTATCGCCCGGAACTCCTGTTTTTCTTTCGCCTTCTCCCAATGCGCCCCATTCCAGAAAAGAAAATCATCCGAATCGATCACGCCCACGATCTTATCCCGGTGCAGACGGTTGAACAGCTTGCCATCGCCCACGCCGTCCTCGTCGAAATAGGTACGGATGACCTCGTTGGTGAGTTCGGACATGAGATCCTGCTTCTTAGCCGCAACCTTGGCCTTCATCGCCTTTTCTTCTTCCTTGGTGCGTTGTTCGACCTTATCCTTGTACTTTTTACCACTCATATATCAATATCCTATTGATTTTATTAAATTAAAAACTGACAACTTTTTAGGCAGCAGCTAAGAGCCCAGAAAGACATTCCGTTTTTCCGGGTTCGGCATTCCTTAGATCGCGACCAAAGTATGGGGTCGAACTGCCGTTGGGAGATCCCACGGGCCGGAAGGACCCGCGAGTTAGGCGTAACCTAGGGCCAGCCAAAGGACTTTTCTGGACGTGCCTTGTGTGAGAGAGGGGATAAGGGGAGAGAGCTAACCGCCGAGGAAAAACAGCTAGGTTAGCAATAAGTAAGCATATAATGGTGGGTATATGTTCTCTCTTGATGCAATAATCTTTAATATTCAAATAGTTAGTTGAATATATCCTGCATAAAAAAAGACTATATTTCAGTCTGTTACAGACAGAAAAAATTTTGTCCAGTGGCCCAAAGCCTCAACCGGCTCCGAACCCGTCATTTCGTTCCCATCCTCCATTCCGGCCAATGCCTTTCGCGCTCTTGCGCATAGCTACGAAACACGTTAGGAGGAACCTTCATTTCAAAAGCCGCTGTGCGCAACAGCGTGGCGAAAGGACTGTTATGAGCAGCACACCAGATGAAATCACTATCGAATACGAAGAGTCCGGCCAGATCCTCATCAAGGAGCTGGACAAGGTCATCCTCTCCAAAGGGGCGTGGACGACAATCCTCTTCCGCTATCAGGAACTTGACGCGGAGACGGGCGAATATGGCCCGGACAAATACGCTATCCGCCGCTATCAAAAGTCGGGAGGCGAATATCGCCAAAAGTCCAAGTTCAACATCTCCAGTGCGGAACAGGCCCGCAAGATCGACGCCCTCTCCGGCTGGCTTGCGGACGCCTGATGCGCGCTCTTTCCAAAACACTTTCCGCCGCCCTTGTGGCGGCTTTTTTCGTTTTTCAGGCAACCATCACTCATGCGGGCAATTCTTTTTTGGCCACCGTGGCGCAGTGCACGGACGGAGACACGCTTGTGCTTGATACGGGACAACGCGTCAGGCTTGCCGGTGTCGACACGCCCGAAAAAGGCTCCGGCGACGCCCCGCCGCAGTACTATGCCCGCGAGGCCCAACGCTTCACCTGCGAACGGGCACAAAAACAGCGGGTCAAGGTCATCCCGCTGCCCGGAACTTCCCGCGATCGCTATCAAAGGCTTGTCGCGGAGATCATCCTTCCCGATGGCCATTCGCTCAACGAACAGCTCCTCCGGCGGGGCATGGCCTCTTTTTACGCGCATAAGAACCTTCCCCGGCAACTGGTAAGCCGTCTGGCCGAAGCCCAGAAAGAAGCCTTGGACAAACGCGCGGGCTGCTGGTCGTTCGTCCTGACCCGGCCCCATGCCGCGGAGCCCTACGTGGGCAACAAAAACAGCAAGCGTTTCTTCTCCAAAGCGTGTTTGGGCAAAGCCAACATCTCGAAAAAAAATCAAATCCGTTTCTCGGATCTGGAGGAGGCGTTCAGGTCCGGCTATGCGCCAGCCCGGCCCTGCGGCATCTGGCCGTCCGCTGAGTAAGGGGCTTTCCTGCACCCCGCCAAAAGGATAGTCTGTTTCCGTGAATACAGAACGTGGAGGCAAAGATGTGGAACGCCGAAACAGCCAAATTGCTGCATGACTGGTACGCAACGCCTGAGGGAACCTACGCCATCGCCCAGGAAAACCGTCTTTTTCAACACTTGATCTCCCAGTGGCCCCGGCGGGGGCATACGCTTCTGGATATAGGATGCGGAGCGGGCATCTTTCTGGAAATGCTCTGGCATTATGGATTTGACGTCACGGGGCTTGATACCGGCACGGACCTGCTTGACATGGCGAGGGAACGGATGGGAAACCGGGCTGAATTTCAGCTGGGCCGACCGGAACACCTTCCTTTTGATGATGAAGAATTCGATTATGTGGCTCTGCTCACCGTATTGGAATACGTGGACAGCCCGGAAGACGTACTGCGCGAAGCCATCAGAGTTTCTTATCGTGGCGTCATCATCGGCTTTATGAACAGCTTTTCGCTCTATCAGATACAAAGACGCCTGCATCGCCCCTCTCTTGAGTATCGGCACAGACGCCATAACCTGAATTTCTGGTCACTGGCCCGGATGGTCAAACGGATTTGTCCCAAGGCCACCTTATCTGCGCGCTCCGTGTTGCTCGGCCCGCCAAGCACATGGAAAAAAGAAGGGCTTTGGGGGAGGATCAACAGCCTGCAAACGCCGCTGCCCATAGGGGGGTATCTCGGCGTCTGCATCGACACCATGCCGCGTGTCCCTCTGACGCCTTTGCTTCTCCGCGCCAAGGAAAAGGCGTTCAAAGTCTACACAGGACTTCAGCCTGAAGCCAGCCGGGAGGGTGCTCCGTCCCGCCCATAAGCAGGTTCCCCTGTCCCCTTGCAAGCCTCTCCGGAGAAGGGGCCCCACATAAAAGGCTCTCTCAAAACAGGTGCCGTTCGAACAAAGGGTGGGGAGTTCCGCCCTTTGGGTATATCCCTGAACAGCCATACCCAGCCGCATACCCACGGGTATCGCCAATCCTTTTCGCGGGGCAACTGATCAGCGAAAGCGCGGCCACCCGCATATCCTTGAAAGTAAACGCGGCAAACTCCGGTATCCGCCTATCCCAACCCTTGCGTGAACCGCACACGAAAACGGTTTCCGCCTTCCCAAGGCTCATGCGTCACTTTCCAGCCCAAACGCTCGCAGCCCCGCAGCACAAGAGAAAGCCCCAGCCCGCTACCGGGGCTTTTGCTGGTCCCGCGCACGCCCCGTTCAAACATGCGTACGCGCACATCCGGATCAATGGCCGGAGCGGTATCCGTCAAAAGGATTTCCTCATTGTTGATTTCCAGCAGGATACGCCCCTGTTCGGTATATCGGCATGCGTTGTCGAGCAGGTTATGCAAAACCATGGAAGCGAGCTCAGGACTTGCCTGCACCGTCAACCGGGCGGGCAAAAGACAAATAAAATCAACGGGCCTTCCCTGCAGACGTTCCCGGATCTCGGCCTCTTCCTGCCTCGCCAGCGCGCACAGATCAAAGGGCCGGAACTCCAGCTGTTCCGGTTTGCGCGCAAGAAGCAGCATCGTACCCACCACCGCCGTCATGGATGCAATGGTGCGCTGCATTCTGGCCACAACAGGAAGCAGCTTGGCATCTCCGCTCAAACGGCTTTCCAGAATCTCCGCCCCGCCCTGCAATACGGTCAGCGGAGTACGCAATTCATGGCTGACATCCCCAGTGAACAGCTGTTCCCGATTCAAAAATTCCCGCAACGTCTGCTCCCGCCCAGCGAACGCCCTTGCCAGCGCGCCAACTTCGTCTTCCCGGGAGCACAGCGGGGTATCATCCAAGGCTTCCCCCCGGTTGACCTTGCCGGTCAGATCGACGAGCGGCGAAACCAACCGGCGGCTCAGCCAATAGGCCAACAATCCCGCAGCAACCAGACTGCCCAAGACACAGGCCAGCGCGATGTTGGCCATAACCTCTTCCAAGTCGTCAAGGTCCTTGATTTTACCGACGACGGCGTACTCTTGCCCCTCTTTGTTCCGGTACGTCATGGCATAACGATCCCGTTCAATGCGTATAAGTTCGCGCACCTTGGAACGCTCCGGGCGCAAATCCTCAGGGATGGCATCTCCGACGTACCATTTTACCCTTAATTCCTTTGCGAGCAGTTCGCTGTCGACGGAGAACGCCTCATCTTTACGGGGAGTGTGCCCCCCCTCAGCGGCGATGAGCAAACGCATAATCGGTTCCATGTGCCACCGGATGACATGGGTAATCGTATAATTGTATGAAAGATACGTACTCAGGCTGAAGATGCCCCCGGTGACCAGCGTCAACACGAAGAAGGCTTCCGCAATGCGCCTGCTGAGTGAACGGGCCTTGGACCGCGGATCTATACGGTTGCGCAGCACGGCCAACGGACGGAAAAAAACGAGTGTCAGCCATGAGGCCACGCCGCCTGTGCGGAAACGGCGCAAAAAGGGACGGATCTTATTCATGCCGGACCAATGCATACCCTACATGGGGGAACGTCTTGAGGAGCGGGCAGGTAAACGGCTTGTCCAGCTTTTGGCGCAGCTCATGAATATGGGTGCGCAAGGCGTCGCTGTCAGGCGGAGAATCCCCCCAGATGGCCTGTTCAAGCTCCGTTCTGGCGACGACGGCAGGAGCGGCCCGCAGCAGTGTCTCCAAAATGACGAACCCCGTCGGGCTCAGGCGTAGGGGAACCCCGCTCCGGATTGCGCTGTGGGCCGAAGGATCGAGTTCGATGTCTTCCCAACGCAAAACGTTGCAGGTTTGCCGCCCTTGGGCACGGCGCACCAACGCACGCAGCCGGGCGTCCAGTTCCTTCAGTGAAAACGGCTTGATCAGATAATCATCTGCTCCGCAGTCGAGCCCCGTCACACGATCCGCAACCGTATCACGGGCCGTCAGCATGAGGATCGGTGTGGGATCGGCATAGTTTTCCCGTAAGGCCCGGCACACGGCCAGTCCGTCCATCCCGGGAAGCATGATATCGAGCACAATGACATCAAAGGCAGCGGCAACCGCCCTCTTCAGCCCGACATGGCCGTTGGCGGCGCAGTCGAGCTCATAGCCGAGAGGTTCAAGGAAAGCATACAGGTTTGCGGTAATATCTTGGTTATCTTCAATAATCAGTGCGCGTATCTGCTTTGCCTCCATGCCTTCCCCCACTTTGCCAGCCGATCTTCCGGCGGCGCCATCAAAAGAGGAAAGCGGCACAGGAACCCCCATGCCGCCTTCTTGGGCGATCTACTTCACGATTTCAAGATACCGCACGTCCACTTCATTGGCGCGCCCTTGCTTCTTATGATCCACCTCGCCCGTCAGCTTCACCCTGGTTTCCGGCGTTACCGTATTGCGGCCAAAAACCTTATTGTCGATTTCCACCGTTATCTTTCCGGAATCATCTTGGAATATATATTTATTCTTGCCGAGCCGTTCCAAGATGTTGCCCTCCAGCGTGCAAGGGGTATCATCAAGGGCATTCCCTACCTGCGCCGCCTTCGTAAGGCTCTGAGGCCCGGGGCCGGCAAAGCCGCCGGTACTGGCGTTGGGCCCTTCAAAACCCGCCAGGGCGGGGACAGCCAAGATCAAAGAAAGCAGCAAAGCCATGATGTAACGCATACGGATACTCCTTTGTGGGATTCTTATTCACTCGCAGGGACACCATGCAGCACAGGGTGTGAAGAGAATGTTAAGGGCAAAAAAAAATTCCCTCAAGCGATCCAGCGCGTACTTTGCATGCCCATATAGAGATCAAATCTGTTTTTATCAATTATCTCACTAGAAAAATACAAAACATCCATAGAGAGGCTTTTCACGGCCTCCGGCATTCCCCATAGCTGCGCACTCTGTAAAAGTTATGAAGGAAGCTTCAGGCTTGTTGGAAACAGGCCTTGTTTTCCACGCTGGACTATTGCACACTTGATAAGAGGAGGCGCAACCATGGCCAAGCACGACATTATCCCCGCCCCGTCCAGCAAGCTGCCGCTGTTCGCCCCCTTTGCCGTCCCCAAAATCGGAAACATTGCCACGGCATGGCATGATATCCTGCATCTCGGCACCAAGCTGCACCATCCCGCCGGGAGCATCGTCCACGTTGAGGGCGAAACCTGCTTCGATCTCTTCTATATTGATGAAGGGAAAGTCCATGTGGTTTTCGACACAATCGACGGCAGGGTACGCTCGGTCGTTTCCTTTGAAGCGGGGAGCATCTTTAACCTCGCTCCCGCCGCCACCCGGAGAGAGGCCTCCGGCCAGTACCAGTGCATGACCAACGCGGTGATTTGGCAGATCCCCGGGAAGGTGCTGCATGATCCGGTTTTCGCCGCCCGATACCCCAACCTCATGCTTTCCGTTATTGAACTGCTCGGTACGCTGGTCCTTACATACCACACCTATCTCACCGATATGCTTATGGACGATTTTGTCACCCGTTTCAGCAGGTTTCTGATTTCTCTGAGCCTTGAGCGGGATTCCAGCGAATTCCCCCTCGGCATGACGCAAGAACAGCTCGCTTCCGTGTTTGGCGTCCATCGCGCCACGCTTGCCCGGGCGATACAGCACCTCAAGCAGGAAAAGATCATCGCCTGTTTTACCTGCCGCCGCGTGGCGATCACCGACATGGAACGGCTGCGGCACATGGCAAGCCTCTGAGGCCCTTTTTTCGTGAAAAAATATTCATTCGAATTGTTCATTTTTAGTTAAATTATTACACTATATTATATGAATAAAAGAAGCCCGTCACTCCTCTGTGCGGGCTTTTTTTGCGTTTTGTCGCACATGCGATAGTCACATTCCTCCATGTTGTGAAAGAAAGAACGTACAAGACCATTTCACGCCGTCCCGATCTTCGGAAAACAACGTTTTGCTCAGGAGGAAAACGACTATGCCCCCAGTCATCGACAGGACCAAATGCATTGGTTGCGGCATGTGCGCGGACGTGTGCCCGCTTCAAGTCTTTCGGCATGATCCCAAGAAGGACAAAATTCCTGAAGTACGCCGCCCCTATGAATGCTGGCATTGCAACGCCTGCGTCCTTGATTGCCGGGCCAAGGCGATCGAACTCCGGCTTCCTCTGACGCACATGCTGCTCTATGTGGACTCCGATTCCCTCAAGCCCAAAGAATAACCCACAGCAACAGCATCCTTTTATCACCCGGAGGTAATCATCATGATCCCCATCAAAGAAAGGCTGGAATCGGACGTTCTCATCGTCGGCGGCGGCATCGCCGGACTTATGGCCGCCATTGCGGCGGCGGATAAGGGCGCGAGCGTAACCCTGCTGGATAAGGCCAACACGAAACGCAGCGGGGCGGGAGCCACGGGCAACGATCATTTTCTCTGTTATATCCCGGAGAAGCACGGCAGCATCAATGTCGTATACGAAGAATTCATGGACAGCCAGAACGCCACCAGCAACGATACGCCGCTTGTCATGCGATTTCTGGAAACCAGCCCCACCATCGTCAATATGTGGAATGACTGGGGCATCAACATGAAGCCTACCGGCGATTTCCACTTCGAAGGGCACGCCTACCCGGGACGGCCGAAAATTTTCCTCAAATATGACGGCCACAATCAAAAAAAGGTGCTCACCGAGCAAGCCAAGAAACGGGGCGTGCGCATCGTCAACCATTCGCCGGTGCTGGAACTGCTCCGCGACGAGAACGGCATCACCGGCGCTCTGGCCCTTGATATTTCCTCCGACGAACCGGCTTACCGTATCGTGAAGGCCAAAGCCGTAGTGGTCGCCACCGGGTATGTCAGCCGGTTGTTCACGACCGATCCCACGCCCAGCCAGATGTTCAACACGAACATGTGCCCTTCCGGGACGGGCGACTCCATCGCGCAGGCGTGGCGTCTGGGGGCGCACCTCGTCAATATGGAAAAGACCTATCGCCATGCCGGGCCCCGTTTCCTCGCCCGTTGCGGCAAGGCAACATGGATCGGCGTCTACCGTTACCCCAACGGCAAGCCCATCGGCCCGTTCATCACCAAGCCCAACGTGGAAACCGGGGATATGACCAGCGACATATGGGCTTCCGCGTTTACGGATCTGAAGCTCAACGGCACTGGCCCCGCCTATATGGACTGTTCCGGTGCGAGCCCGGAAGATCTTGAGCACATGCGCTGGGCCATGCAGTGCGAAGGGCTCACCGCGCTGCTCGACTACATGGACAAGGAAGGCATCGATCCCGGCAAGCACGCCGTGGAGTTCGGGCAATACGAGGCCAACCTCTGTACCAACGGCATTGAAATCGACATCAACGGCGAGAGCAACATCCGCGGCCTGTTCGCGGCGGGCGACATGATGGGCAACATCAGCGGGGACATCGGCGCGGCGGCGGTCTACGGCTGGATCGCGGGGCATCACGCCGGGGACTACAAAACGCTTGAACAGCCTGCCGATATGGACGGAACGCCTTCCTGTCAGGATCGCATGGCGTTCTTCAGCAGCCTGTATGAACGCAGCGGCGGGGCATCATGGCAGGAAGCGAACTTCGCCCTCCAGCAGATCATGACCGAATATGCCGACTGCGGCCCGCACCGTCTGCGCTCGGATACGCTGCTGACGGCGGGCATCAAATACCTTGGCGACCTGCGGAAGAAAATCAATAAGGAAATGTCGGTATCCGACTCCCACGAGCTGATGCGCGCCGCGGAAGTGCTCAACCTGCTGGATCTCGGCGAAGCGCTCATGCTCGCCGCACGCGAACGCAAAGAAAGCCGGGGGCGGCATTTGCGGGCTGACTTCACCTTCACCAATCCTTTGCTCCGCGACAAGTTCCTCCGCGTTTGGCAGGAAGACGGCATGCCCCATACGGCATGGCGCGACCGTCTCAAGTAGGCGATACGCCGGGGAGTAACCTCCCCGGCTCTGCCGTACGGGCTTTTCTCTCAATTGGCTTCACAGGGTTTCATCAAGGTTGGCGGCAACAGGTTTCCCGTCCGGTCAAGCCGTTTTTTCCTCATACCAACAGAGGTCGTTATGAATCCCGTTCAGGCTCTCAAGTGGACCATGACCCTGCTCATTCCTTGCGGCGTCTACTTCCTTGCCCCGCAAGACGTCTCGCCGCATTTCCCGTTGTACATGGGCCTTACCAGTGCCGCCATCATTGCATGGGCGCTCAATGTCTTCCCTGCCATCGGCGTGGCGGCGATGCTCACGTTCGCCTATATCCTTTGCGGCGTGGCCGATGCCGAAGTCGTATTCGGGCCGTGGGCCACCGTGCTTCCGTGGCTGAGCTTTGCGGCGGTCATCATCGGCGAAGGCATGGAAAAGACAGGGCTCGCCAAACGGTTGGCCCTGCGCTGTCTCAAGCTCACGGGCGGTTCCTTCAACGGCCTCGTGGCGGGCTTCTTCCTCGCCGGGCTCGTGCTTGTGGTCATCCTTCCCTCCATCCTCGCCCGCGTCGTCATTTTCTGCGCCATCGCCGTAGGCATCATCCAGGCGCTCCAGCTCGACGCCAAATCCCGTATGTCGTCCACCATCGTCATGATGGCCTTCTTTGCGGCGGCGGCCCCTCAGTTCATGTTCCTGCATTCTTCGGAATCCTTCATATGGGCCTTCGGCATGATGCTCAAGGGAACGGGCAAGACGGTCAATTTCTGGGATTATGCCTATCAGGCCACGTTCATCAACCTCATATACTATGCATTGTCGATGGCGACGGTCTACATTGTAAAAGGACGTGAACCCCTCGTCTCCGGCGCACATTTTTCCGCGTTCATTGAACAAAGCTGTCATGAAATGGGGCCCATCCAGCCGCGTGAAATCAGGCTGCTGGTCCTCGTCTTCGGCATTATCCTCGGCTTCATGCTGGAACCCCTGACCCATGTCGACCCCGTATACGTCTGTTGCGTGCTGGCACTCCTGAGCTACCTGCCCGGCATCGATGTGCTCAACCGCGAGAGCTTCAGCAACCTGAACATCGTATTCCTCGTATTCATCACGGGCTGTATGGCTATCGGCTTTGTAGGCGGCAGCGTCGGCGCGAATAAATGGGCCGTAGCGAGCATCGTCCCCCTGCTTCAGGGATGGGGCGAAACCATGTCCGTCGTATGCGCCTATATCGCCGGGGTCGTCATCAACTTCCTGTTGACCCCGCTTGCAGCGACGGCTGCGTTCACGCCTGCATTCGGAGAGCTGGGAATGGCCATGAACGTAAACCCGCTCCCGCTGTTCTACGCATTCAACTTTGGGCTGGATCAGTACATCTTCCCCTACGAAGCTGTTTACTTCTTGTACATTTTCATCACTGAACGGGTCTTGCTCCGCCACATCGTGACCGCGCTGGCGATCCGCATGCTCATTGTCGGGCTCTTCGTCGTTATCCTTGCCGTCCCGTATTGGAATGGGATTGGCCTTATGTAGCTTTTTCAAAAAGGAAAAGTGGCCTTCCATCGGCTTTCCCGCTTGCCTCCCATTGCCGATCTCCTGCACCGCATTGCCCCGGATATTTTTCCGGGGCAATCGTTTTGCTCATGGATTACGGCAGACTTTCGTATCCGCCCTCTCTTCTTTCCGCTTTTGATTGATCGTTCTTATAATGCATTATTGACACGCCTGTTTTCGTCTCGTACCCTTAATGAGAAAAAATTGTGGACGCGTCTTCCGGACAAGTTCAAACGCTCTGGGCAATATCAATATTATGCGTTGTCATTATTCATTTTTTATCCACATATCGCTATGAGCACACAGCCCTTTACCTGACGATCTCCCGAGAGGTGCATGGAATGCGCTTTCCTGTCTGCGTCGGGTCCGGCAAAGCCTCAGCCCTCCGCAGGAGTGGAAAGCACCGCCTTTACCCCCTGAAGGGCATATCTCAACGAACCGGATGCAACAATCTGCGGCGTGACGCGGAAATATCAAAAAACCGTCATGAGGTTTCTCAATCTACGGCCTAAAAAAAAGCAACCGGCTCTTGACGAAAAAATGAATGCCGTGCGTTTTTTACCCACGGCGCATTATAAAACGAGGCGAATATGATCACGTTATCGGAAGCGGTACTTGACGAGTTGAAGCGTCTGAGAGGGCGTACCGAACGTACGTTCCGCATTGAACCGGGATGTAGCTGCTGCCATAGCCCAACGTTGGAATTGATTCTGGATGAGCCGGAAGATGACGATGTGACCGCGGAAGTTTCGGGCTTCACGTTCTGCATCAGAAAACGCATGCTGGATCAGCTCGGCAACGTCCGCATTGAGGCCGATCATGCGGAAGGATACCGGATATTCTCGGAACGGGCCCTCTCTTCATTTATCAAAAACGGGCGTCTCTGCGCTTCATAGCCATTACGCAAAACAAAAGGACCGGAAACACACTTCCGGTCCTTTTGTTTTATCCAGCGAGAGGCCCTTGTTCCGTACACACAGGTTCTCATGAAATCCTTCCCAAACCCCTTATGGGCCCGGCACGGCATCCCATGACGGGCAATCACCTAAGACAGCCCTGCCTGCTCGGGAGCCCGTCAAAAAACAGCAAAGAAGGCACAGTCATGCCCGTTGCTTGCCCTCTTCCCGGCTCTCCGTTATCGTAGCCCGAGATACGGTATCGGCCAGCTTTCATTCGATGCCGCCAACGAGGAGATATACAGATGCCCTTGCCTATGCCTGAAGAGGAAGAACTACACCGTTGCCCTCACGGAGAACGGTGCCAAGCCTTGATGCTGTGCTCTCTAGACTGTGCAATGAGTGGCGCTCATCCGGACAGAAAATCAAAGGCCGACGGCCGATTCATCGTGACACCGTGGTGGTGCATCCATAAGTGCAAATGGTTTCCGGAGCACAAAGCCGAAGCTTCCAAAAAATAAAACCGCTGAATAAAAAATCCCCCAGCAAAAGCTTGGGGGATTTTTTATTCAACAGACGCGGCCGAACTTACTTCTTCAACCACGGCATGAGGGCACGCAGCTTGCCGCCCACCTGTTCGATCTGGTGGTCAGCTTCGATGCGGCGCTTCGCCTTGAAGCTCGGGTAACCGCAACCGCATTCAAGGATGAAGTCACGGGCGAACGTGCCGTCCTGAATTTCGCTCAGGACCTGCTTCATGGCCTTGCGGGTCTCGTCGGTGATGATGCGACGGCCGGTACGGTAATCGCCGAATTCGGCGGTGTCGCTGATGGAGTAACGCATCTTGCCGAAACCGCCTTCATAAATGAGGTCAACAATGAGCTTCATCTCGTGGCAGCATTCAAAATAAGCGATTTCGGGCTGGTAGCCGGCAGCGACCAGCGTTTCGAAGCCGGCCTTGATCAGTTCGGTTACGCCACCGCAAAGGACGGCCTGTTCGCCGAAAAGGTCGGTTTCGGTTTCTTCCTTAAAGGTGGTTTCGATCACGCCGGAACGCGTCCCGCCGATGCCCTTGGCATAGGCCAACGCCTTCTGGGTGGCTTCGCCGGTAGCGTCCTGATGGACGGCGAACACGCAGGGAACCCCGCCGCCTTCCGTGAAGGTACGGCGGACCAAGTGGCCGGGGCCCTTGGGGGCCACCATGAACACATCCACGTCCTTCGGGGGCTCGATCTGGCAGAAATGAATGTTGAAGCCGTGAGCGAACACCAGGGACTTGCCGGGCGTCAGGTTCGGAGCGATGTCTTCGCGGTACACCCGAGCCTGATGCTGATCGGGCAGCAGGATCATGATCACATCAGCGGCAGCGGCGGCTTCCGCAGCGGACATGGGAGCAAAGCCATGCTCCTTGGCAAGAGCGTAGTTGGCGCCACCGGAACGCTGACCAACAACCACGTTTAGGCCGGAATCACGCAGATTCTGGGCATGCGCATGGCCCTGGCTGCCGTAACCGATAACGGCAATGGTCTTGTTTTTGAGAAAATCCAGGCTCGCGTCCTGTTCATAGAAGGCTTTCATGTTCTCTCCTTAACTGGTAACTCCAAACATTCCGAAAAACACGGTTCCACGTGGACCGTCCCAGAATCACCTGCGGGCATGCGCCTCAAAGCGGATTGCTCGAAGAATCAAAATACACAAGAGCACAGAGACTGGCAATATCCCCCTCTCCCCAAAAACATAACGGATGGACGGAAAAAGAGGAAAAACCAGTCTGCCGTGCGCTGTTTTCAAGCCAAGAAACAGAATTCCGAGTGCTAAACCATAAAAAGAAGCGGCCCGCGAAAATTTCAGCGGGCCACTTTCAAAATCGTCTAGATGTCGTCGCTCTGCATGGTACGCCGGACAGCGAGCGTCCCAGTGCGTGCAAGCTCCTTGATGCCGAATTTCTGTAGCAGCTGGATAATCGCCTGCAACTTGGAGTGGTCGCCCGTCGCTTCCAGCGTCAGGTCCGTGAGGCTCACGTCTACGACCTTACAGCGGAAAATATCCGCTATACGGAGCACCTCGCCGCGCTTCGACTCTTCGGCATGAACTTTAATGACCATCATTTCCCTTTCGACATAGGCCATCCCGTAGAAGTCGACGACCTTGACGACGGTCACCAATTTCCGCAGCTGCTTGACGATCTGCTCAATGATCTGCTCGTCGCCGCTGGTGGTGATGGTCATGAGCGAAACCCCATCCTCAAGGGTAGGGGCCACATTGAGCGACTCAATGTTGAAACCGCGACCGCTGAACAACCCCGCCACGCGAGAGAGGACACCGGGTTCATTCTCAACAAGTACAGACAAAACGCGCCGCATTCTTCCTCCAAGAGCTGTTAAAGTTCACCCAAGAGGGCAACACCTACACGATCAACATCTCGTCCAGCGAGGCCCCGGCGGGCACGATGGGAGAAACATTCTCTTCCCTATCCACCCGCACGTCAATAACAGCGGTCCTCGGCGACGCCAGAGCCTTGGGCAACAACTCCTCAAGCTCTTCTTCCGTCGTGATGCGGTAGCCTTCCGCGCCATATGCGTCCGCCAGCTTTACGAAATCGGGCTGCCCCTTCATATCCGTAGCGACGTAATTGGCGTCATAGAAAAGCTCCTGCCACTGACGCACCATCCCGAGATGGCGGTTGTTCAGGATGAGGATCTTGACGGGGAGATCGTTCTCGACGGCCGTCATCAGCTCCTGAATGTTCATCTGGATGGAACCGTCCCCCGCGACGTCGACAACGAGACGATCCGGGAAGGCCATCTGGGCTCCGATTGCGGCGGGAAGCCCGTATCCCATCGTGCCGAGGCCACCTGAAGTCAGATAGGTCCGCGGCTTATGATACTTGTAGAACTGGGCCGCCCACATCTGGTTCTGCCCCACTTCCGTGGTGATGATGGCTTCGCCCTTCGTGATCTCGTACAAACGCTCAACAACTTGCTGCGGTTTCAGCATGTCGCCCTTGGACCAAGAAAGCGGCTGCTGCTTCTGCCATTCCAGCACCTGCGCCATCCACTCCGCATGATCCCCCGCCCAGTCCTTCTCGGCATGACCGGATTCCAAAATGGAACGCAACCCCTGCAAGGCGCTGAGTGCGTCGCTCACGACCGGCACTTCCACCCGGACGTTCTTGCGCAAGGTGGTCGGGTCGATGTCTATGTGAACGATCCGCGCGTTGGAGGCGAATTCGGACAACTTGCCCGTAACGCGGTCATCAAAACGGGCGCCTACGGCGAGGATGACATCCGCCTGCGTTACGGCCCGGTTCGCCGCGAACGTTCCATGCATGCCGAGCATGCCGATCCACTGCGGGTCATCGCCCGGGAACGCCCCCAGCCCCATCAGGGTGGAGCTCACCGGGGCGTGCATGAGGTGCGCCAGCGTGGCAAGCTCCTCTGCGGCATCGGCCATGATCACGCCGCCACCAGCCACGATGAGCGGCTTTCTGGATGTAACGAGCACATCCATTGCCCGCCTGAGCTGATTCAGGTTGGCACGGAACGTAGGGCAGTATGACCGCATCACCACATCTTCGGGCCAGACGAATTCGCAGCTCGCCTGCTGGATGTTCTTCGGGATGTCGACAAGCACAGGCCCGGGGCGCCCGGAACGGGCCAGATAAAAAGCCTTCCTGACCGTCTGGGCCAAGTCTTTAACGTCTTTGACCAAAAAGTTGTGTTTCGTGCAGGGGCGGGTGATTCCTATGATATCCACTTCTTGGAATGCGTCGTTCCCGATGAGCGGCGTGGACACCTGCCCCGTAAAAATAACCATAGGGATGGAATCGCTATAGGCCGTAGCAATCCCCGTCACAGTATTGGTAGCACCGGGGCCGGACGTAGCGAGACAAACCCCAACCTTTCCGCAAGCCCGCGCATAGCCGTCGGCGGCATGGACAGCACCCTGCTCATGCCGCACGAGAATATGGTGTAGATCCGGATGGTTGGACAGTTCATCATAGATATCAATGACAGCCCCGCCGGGATAGCCGAAGAAAAGGTCAACGCCTTCACGCTTCAGGCTTTCCAAAAGGATCCTGGCCCCGGTGCACAACATTAGTTGCCTTCCTGTTCGTTATAGCCGTCAAGGATGGCGTGCAGGCGCGTCTTCCCTTCAAGCTTCTGTTTCTTCAGCTGCTTTAACGTCTGGTCTTCCGTAGGAGTCCGATAGGCCTTGGCTTCGAGCTTTTCTACCTGTTTTTCATAAAGAATATGGTCTTCCCAGAGTTCTTTCAGTTCAGGATTGACGGCGGCGTACTTTTCCAGAAGAAGAAGCTCACGCTGTTCCATAAGACTTTCTCCAATACATAGAGGTTTCAAAACGACACTGGAACGCGACGCTGTGCGTTACCGTTCCTTGATTTCATAGCCCAAAAAATGAGGAAAGGGAATGGCAATTCCTGAATGGCTCCCGGAAAGGCGCTCTCTTCCTTCCCCCACGGGGCCCCTTCCCTCCGTTTTCACGTTTACAGCATCGCCGCATACTGGAACAGGGAACGGACGATGATGGCCTGTACCAGCTGAATGGCAACGAGCACCACAATGGGGGACAAGTCCAGCCCGCTGATGTAGGTGAAAGGAAGCCATTTGCGGATCCGGTACAGGACGGGTTCGGTCAAGGCATTCAACGTGCGGACCACCGGATTGTACGGATCCGGGCGGACCCACGTCAGAAGAGCGGAGATGATGACAACCCAGAAATACAAGGTCAAAAGGGTATCCAAAACCCGCGCGATGGCGAAAAGGATATTGCCGAGCACAAACATGCTACCTCCTAGAAGAACGATTATGATACGTGTTCGTTTAAACGCGGCCCAAACGGGGAAGCCGCTCCAGAGCACTGCGAAGATGCACAAAATTGTCGACATGCACTGCCGCGGGTAACTCCGGATTGTTGTACGCCAGCAGGGGAACCCCCCCGCCCTGCGCCGCTGCGGCATCCGTAGCGCTGTCGCCGATAAACCCTACCGCTTGGGGATCAGCCTTCCATGTTTCAAGAATACGGTGAACCCCGGCCGGATCGGGCTTTGACGGAACGACCTCGGCGGTCATCACAGGATCGAATATCCCGCGCAGATTGAAGCGGGCCAACAAATCCCACATGCCGTTTCCGCGGTTCGTAT
This sequence comes from uncultured Desulfovibrio sp., assembly GCA_900553145.1. Classification (GTDB taxonomy): domain Bacteria; phylum Desulfobacterota; class Desulfovibrionia; order Desulfovibrionales; family Desulfovibrionaceae; genus Bilophila. Next base: position 16,906 of record USCL01000002.1, on the reverse strand, counting down.
GGATCCCGAGCCGGACGCCACGCTCACGCAGCCAGTGCAGCATATCCGCCAGCCCCGGCTCAAGCTCCAACTGCGGCAATGCGACGTCCCGGTATGGGTAACGTTCCGCAATGGCTGGAAGCAGCTTCAGTTCCTCCGGCGAAAAAATATACTCGAGCGCCTCTTTCGCTGTGGACATCTGCACATATCCGGCCTGCTCCGCCGTAACGGGCGGCTTCCCGACTTCCCTGAGCAGTAAATTATAATAACCAATATTTACATCCCGGGAATCAACCATGACGCCGTCACAATCGAAAATAAGGCCGGAAAGCCCCGCGGGAAACGTTCTCTCAAGAAGAGAAGACAGTGCCGTTACCGAAGATTGCATTATGCCTGCTCCAAAACAGCATCTGCTGTACAAAGAATCATGAGTTGCCGTCTGTCAAGCCATGGCCTGTCCGGTTGCGGCGCTTTTTTCCCAATCAGCTTCCATATCGGCTCCTCGCCGCAGGTCACCGCATAGCCCGCCGGCGGATGCCAGCCCTCAGGCAACCGGGCCATAACGGCAGGCGAAAGCGGCTCCCGGCACATGCCCGCTTCCGCAAAGGCTTTTGCCATCCGCGGATCCGCCGTGCACGCAACCGCGCCTTCCGGCAAGAGGATTGCCGACAAGTCCAAGATAAAACGCCATGAAGGCAGCAGTGCCGCCGGATCCTCAGGGACGAAATCCCGCATCATGCCGAGCAGGCCGGAAAGCATTTCCGCATCTTCATCAGATGATTCCACCGCCGTACCCTGTTTTCCCAGATGAACGGCCAGTTTTTCCGCTCCAGCGCGATAGCGTGCCGCGAGGTGCTCCATCTCCATGACCCGCTCTTCCTGAAGCCAGCCCAGCAAAAGAAAGCGCTGCGCCCAGCGCCGCACATCCTCTGCTGAAGCCATATCCTTTCCTTCTCCCCGCCGTTCCCCCGTTTTGGCGAACGATTTCAAGTCATGCCGTTCCTGCGAAAGCCTGTGAGCCGAATCTCGGGAACATGTAGCCGTATCGGAAAGGGAGGCAATACCCGTCTCATCAAGCTGCTCCAGCTCAGCAAGACAGGCTGCGGCTTCCGCAGGTGTATACGGCAGGGAGACTTTATGCCACGCATCAGGATCTTGTTGCCCCAGATAGCGGTTCGGGAGACCGGGCCAGAGTGGCCGGGCATACCCCGAAAAACCTTCAGGGAGGAATTCCCGGTGCATTGTCGGAACATATACAAGAGAATCGTTTGATTCTTTTTGCATGATACATCCTTTGTAACAATTCGCTTACAGCCGTTTTGCAGTCTTGACCTCTAAACCTCACAGGCGTATTGTGCCCACCATTGACTCCAGTGATCCGCATAGTTATGCGGATTTGGGCCTTTCCGGCTTTGTCGAGGCCTCCATCCCGTCACGGCATTTTGTTGTGTACCCTGATGGGGGGAAGGATGCAACGCCCCTTGCTTGACCTGCCCGGGATCCATCGGTATATCTCTGTCCTATAAAAACGGAGGCCTCTATGTACGGTATCGGCATGCAAGAATTGCTCTTAATTCTCGTTATAGTTGTGCTTATTTTTGGTTCCAAAAAACTTCCCGAAATCGGCGGCGGACTCGGCAAGGCCATCCGTAACTTCAAACGGGCCAGCTCGGAACCTGACGAAATCGACATCACCCCTAAAGACGAAAAGAAAAAAGACGATACGAACCATTCCGCGTAACCCGCCCGATTTCAGTTTCAGGCTCAGTCCTTGCTAGCGTTTTTCGCCAATATCTGTCAGAATAGTCTCGCTCCTTTGAGGGAGACTGGCAGCAACGCAAGGCATATAAGGAAGGCCACCATGAAAGTCGAACAACTTTCCATTTTTCTTGAGAACAAAGCCGGCCGCTTGGCTCAGGTCACCAAAACGCTGGCGGAAGCGGGAATCAACATCCGAGCCCTGTCTCTGGCCGACACGTCCGATTTCGGCATTCTCCGCCTTATCGTGAACGATACGGAAAAAGCCATCAACATCATGAAGGAAGCAGGGTTCACCGTTGGGCGTACCGCGGTTGTCGCAGTGGAAGTGGACGATACGCCCGGTGGACTGAACAACATCCTTGAAGCCTTGTCCGGCCAAAACGTCAATGTGGAATACATGTACGCGTTCGTGCAGGAAGGCGGCGGAAGCGCTACGATGATTTTCCGCTTCGATCGCATCGACCAAGCCATCGAAGTGCTGAAAGCCAAAAACATCCCGATCATTCCCGCCGACCGGATCAACGGTTGATAAGCGATTCTCCAAAGCCCCCACGCAAGCGTGGGGGCTTTTTTTGCACCTGCTTCCCATCGTCATCATTGTTTCATCGTTTTCCTACGCATTAAAAACGCCGCCGGAATATCCTCCCGGCGGCGTCTTATTCTTTCAGCATAAAGAGCGGTTAGAGCCAGTCAAACCAGCGCTTCCAAGATCCCTGAATCTGTTCACGGGCTTGCTGGGACTGCTGCTCACGATATCTATAGTATGCGGACAGGGCCTTTTCCTTTGCATGAGCACTGACTTCCGGCACATCGGGGAAATTATCCACGATGTACGTATAACGCCTCCAAGCCGGGCCATAGTTGTTCATGTTCCAGAATACATCCCCCAAGTACAGCTCATGTTCAGCAAGGAGCCGTCGGCAATTTTTCATTTCCTCGACAGACTTCTGCGCATATTCGCTGTCGGGATACGTCTCCCGCAGGCGTCCGAAGAACTCCAAAGCCTCCTGCGTCGACGTCGTAGGCCTGTCCACGGAAATGAAGCTCTTCAGGTTCGACATCCCCACTTGGTACAACACGTAGGGGATAGCCTCATGGCGAGGATGGAGAGATTCAAATTCCTTGTAGGCTTCGGCGGCCTCAGGGTATTTTTCGTCAAGGAACAAAGCATCACCAAGCGACAACTCCGCCTCAACCGTATAAGGACTGAACGGGAAATTGTCCTTGAGCTTTGTGTAGTACTGGGCAGCCTGCGAGTAGTTCTTCTCCTGCATGGCGTCATTGGCGCCTTCATAAAGCTCCTGAGCCGTATCTTCTGGCGGAGGCAGAAAGAAATAGTCAATGATGCCACATCCAGAAAGAAGCAAGAGACATGCGGCCAGCACTAGATGACGAAAATACATGCTTAGGCGTCCAGTTGTTCAAGATACGTAAAGGCAGCCGTAGCGGCTGTAGCCCCATCTCCGACGGCGGTCGTCACCTGACGGCACATCTTGGAACGGATATCTCCCGCCGCAAAGAGGCCCGGCAGATTCGTCCGCATTTCACAGTCAGTGATAATGAACCCTTGCGGATCCAGCTCAAGGCCAGCGGGCAGGAAACTGTTCTGGGGCTCATAGCCCACAAACACAAACATCCCGTCCACAGGAAGTTGGGTTTCTTCACCGGTCTTGACGTTTTTCAGCTGAAGCCCCTGCAAAGAGTCTTCGCCCATCAAGCCGGTCACCACCGTATCCAACACAAGCTCAATCTTATCCGAAGTGGCGCGGATCTTATCCTGATAAACCTTAGCGGCGCGGAAACCTTCACGCCGATGGATCAGGTACAGCTTGCTGGCGATCCGGGATAGATACAGCGCCTCTTCCAACGCGGAATTTCCTCCACCAACCACAGCGACGACCTGGTTACGGAAGAAGTTGCCATCACATAAGGCACAATAAGAAACACCCCGTCCCGTGAGCTGCGCTTCACGCGGCACCCCAAGGGGCCGAGGGTTGGCACCGGAACAAATGATGACCGTTTTCCCTTCGATGGTCTCTTTCCCTACGCTGAACGACCAGCCGCCGGGAACTTGTTCCATTTTGAGGACGGCGTCATTATACCGATCCAATGTGTAGCCGTCCAAATGCGCAGCGAACGCATCCGCCATTTCCCATCCCTTGATCCCCTTGGGGAATCCCGGGTAGTTCTCAATGCTTTCCGTTTTGAGGATCTGTCCCCCAGGGGCAAGCATTTCAATCTGAGCCACGGAAATCCCGGAACGGCAGAGATAAAGGGCGGCAGTGATCCCTGCGGGGCCGCCGCCTACGACAATGGCGTCGTAATGCTTCATGCCAAAGCCTTTTGTTCGATCATGGTCGTGATGCTGGACTTGGAGACAGCACCGGTGACCTGCTCAACAACTTCGCCGTTCTTGAAGAGAATAAGGGTAGGAATGGCGCGAATCCCATACTTGCCGGGGGTCGAGGGGCTTTCGTCCACGTTCAGTTTGACGACGGACAGCTTGCCTTCATATTCGTTGGCAAGCTCGTCGATGATGGGTCCGATGGCGCGGCAGGGGCCACACCACGGAGCCCAGAAATCAACCAGAACAGGAAGCTGGGACTGCAACACAACGGCATCAAAGTTGGAATCATTCACTTGGGTAGCCATTACCGACTCCTTACGAAAGTTGCTTGTTAAGAAACAAACTGGTGCACTCTTTACGCCAATAAGGCTAGTGCCTCCAACGTAGCAATTGTAGGTGCGAGATCACGGGGTGTCAAGATGCTACGGAAAAGATTCACTATATGAGAAAAACGGCTCAAGCTCTCAGAGACTGGGCAACGGTGCACGCAACTCCCCAAGATCATCAGGGAGTTTTTGCCCGCGGGGAATGGCGGGGAACGACAGCCCCTGCCCGTATCCTTTGCATGCCAATAATTCGCCCGCGTGGGCGATCATGACGGCGTTATCCGTGCACAAAAATCTTGACGGCAACAAAAGCGGCTTCCCGACTTTTTCGGCAAGCGCCTGCATCGCGGCCCGCACTTGCGTGTTGGCGGCCACACCGCCAGCGACCACGAACCCGGTGATGCCTTTTTGCCGTTCACGATAAAACGCCTTCTCCATCTTGAGGCTCAGCGTTTCAGCCACAGCCAGCATGTAAGAGGCACAGACATCGCACAAGTCGGGGGAAGCGGAGTCAGTACCGGCATCGCGGACACATCTGCCCTCCTCTATAAGCGCGGGATGCTCTTTGAGATAGGTCAGCGCGGCCGTCTTCAACCCGCTGAAGCTGAAGTCCATATTGTCCACATGGGTGTACGGACGCGGGAACAGATGCGGATCGGCAGAACCCCGCTGTGCGAGACGATCCAACAACACCCCGCCAGGATAGGGTAATCCTAACATCTTCGCGAACTTATCGCAGGCTTCTCCGGCAGCGTCATCGAGCGTATGCCCAAGCAATTCCAGCGACTCGGGGGCGTCTATCCGATAAATATGGGTATGCCCGCCGGAAACAAGCAGGCCGAGCAGCGGGTACTTCAACTCGTGCTCAAGGCCAACGGCCAGCAGGTGCGCATGCAGATGGTTGACGGCGATAAGCGGCTTGTTGCCCGCCAAAGAAAGCCCCTTTGCAAAGGCCACACCGACAAGCAGCGCCCCAAGAAGCCCGGGGCCGCGGGTCGCCGCTATGACGTCCACGTCCGCTAAGGCAAATCCTGTCCGGCGCATCAATTCATCGTACAGGGCACCCAAAAAACGGTAGTGCTCGCGAGACGCGAGTTCCGGGACAACCCCACCGAACAGGGCGTGTACGTCCATCTGAGTGGCAAGGACGGATTCCACACACTTTCCGTCCCTGACCAGCGCCAGCGCCGTTTCATCACAAGATGTTTCGATACCAAGGCAAAGCATGACAACCCATTGTGTTCAATGTAAAAAAACAATATCTCTGATAAACGAACGATCGATCCGTTTCGGCATGCGAACACGCCCAGAGATCGATCGCCCGTCTTATCCCGCCGCCGGATCACATCCGGCCATGCACGGATTACTTTTTGTAAATAGCGTTGATCGCTTCAACATCCTTGCGCGACCCAATGAACAGGGGCACCCGTTCATGCAGGGTGGCCGGCGTGATGTCAAGAATGCGGTTATGCCCGTCGGTCGCGGCGCCACCGGCGTTTTCCGCCACAAAGGCCAACGGTGAAGCTTCGCACAGATACCGCAGTTTTCCGCGGCTCTTTCCCTTGCGGCTGTCCGGGGGATACATATATACGCCGCCGTACAGGAGCGTGCGGTGGAAGTCTGCGACCAGCGACCCGACATACCGCGCGGAACAGGGCGTCGCATCCGGATCGTCAGGATGCTTGAAGTAGTCAATCGCGGCGCGGGCCTTGTCGTCCCAGTGGTTCCAGTTGCCTTCGTTGACCGAGTAGATGCTCCCGGTCTCGGGAATGCGGATATCGGGATGGGACAGCAGGAATTCTCCCACGCTCGGGTCAAGCGTGAACCCGTGCACGCCTTGGCCAGTCGTGTAAACCAGCATGGTCGAAGTCCCGTAGAGGAAATAACCGGCGGCTACCTGTTCAGAACCGGGCTGGAGGATTTCATCAAGCTCCACTTCGCCGGTGCGGCCGGGCTTGCGGCGCAAGATGGAGAAAATGGTTCCGACGTTGATGTTGACGTCGATGTTGGAAGACCCATCCAACGGGTCAAAGACCAGCATGTAGTCCCCGCGGGGGAATGCCGCGGAAACACGCACCAGTTCGGCGTTTTCTTCGGAAGCGATGGCGCACAGGACACCGGAGCGCTCCATCCGGTACAGGAGAACCCTGTTGGCGAAATCGTCAAGCTTCTGGACATTCTCACCCTGAACGTTGATATCCCCGGTGCCGCCAAGAACATCAAGCAGACCAGCCTTATTTACGCTGCGGGCTATGATTTTGGCCGAAAGAACAAGATCATGAAACAACGCAGTAAAGTGGCCCGTCGCCTGCGGAGCCCTCTGCTGCTGCAGAAGCAAATGTTCGGTGACGGTGATTTCAGAAGACATGAGCCCTCCTTATGGGTCCTGTGAACGATCTGAAAGTGAATCAAGAAATCGCCTTTGAATAGCACTCAAAAGCGGCGCACGTACGCTCCTCGATCAATCCGAAATAGCTGATTCCTCCAGCCCCAACCCCTTGATGGGAGGAAGCGGCGCTGTCAGGATACTCGTGTCCCCGCCTTCAATGACATGGGATTCCGTGACCGGGGCCGTCATGCCCTGAGAGCTGAAGGCCGACGGATGGGACAAAGCATCCAGCTGCCCGGGCTGTTCAGGGAAATGGCCTTCCGAAGGCGTTGCAAACACAATCGGCTGCGTCCCGAGGAAACGTACCATCCAGATGAACGATCCGGTCTTGTTGGAAACCGTACCGTGTGTGGCATCTTTTGTGAGTTCGGCCCAGTCCTGCCCCGTTAGCGGCGTGGCGTCGACTGCAAAACGGCCCGGCCACAAAACCCCCTGTGGCGCCAACACAACAAGATCCTCAGCGCCGCTGGTATAAGTGAGGAGCGAACGCATGTCAAAATGAGCCACGAGCAGCCCCAGCATTTCCGAACCGGAATAGATGGGAATGCCGGTCAGGACTTCGGGGCCAAGCGGCGTATCCTCAATCAGGCCGCGAATGCCCCGCAACTCGTTGCCTCTGGCTTTCTGCTCCAGCATCTTTGCAAAATCAAGCGCTTTCATGGAGGCCGGCGGTTCCTGTGCGAGGACAGTGCCGCTGGCGTCCACCGCCGCGAGGCCGGAAAGCCACGGGAAGCGGTGGAAAAGCACAGCCACCGATTCGCCCGTCGGGGGCTTGTCCGAATTCTGAAGATAACGCTCCAGCTGTTCAAGCTGAATGTCTATGCCCACCATACGCGAGGCGAGCATCGTTTCGGCGTCATTCAATACCCCTTTGTCCTCATAGTCTATCTGGGCGGGGGGATTGATGTATTCACCGTAAAAAGCTTTGGTGCTCTTCCATGTGCTGCCGAACGTAGAACAGCCTCCGATGAACACCAAAGAGCCAATCAGGGCCGTCGTAATAAAGGAACTCTGCAAAGACACACAACTCTCCAATGTAAAACAGGCGTGCTATATGCGCGCCCGTGCTTCGAGGCGATCCGCCAGCGACTCCAGAAGGGACATCAGCTTGTTCTGCCCTCCCATATCGCCATACGAAGGTTCTCCGATTTCCGTCTGTTCTCCAGCTTCCGTACCGTTTCCGGCCATCCGAGAAACCAGCGCAACGACACTATCATGCAGTTCCCGAGCTTCATCCGGCGTAGGCGCAGCAGCCTCAAGCTCTTGATAAATTTCAAGAGCACCGGCAACGTCTCCCTGTTCGGCGAGCACGTCAGCCATGGAACGGGTCCGCAGCGTCGGCTCCTCAGGGTTCTCATCAGCCATAGGATCGGGATCTTCATCCTGCTCGGCCAAATGCACTGATTTCGCTTTGTTTGGTGAAAAAGGCGTCATACAGGAAGGATGTTCCCGGACAGGGGCACTTTCCTCAAGCATGCTCTCGAGGAGTTCGGCGTCGCCAAGAGAGGATTCCTCCACTGGCGCAGCACAAGGGGGAAAAGGATCCAGCACTGGGGGGGGAGCCGCACAGGACGCCTCTTCGTGGCAAACCTCCTGTACGGGATTGGGATCCGAAGCGGCGGGGGAGTCGGGCTGAAGAGGGGAAAAGCTTCGGCGCACATCCTGCAATATGCCCAGCCCGCTTTCCAAAATCAGGCTCAGGGAGTGCTCCGGATGACGCATCGTCGAGGCCATCAGCCGAATGGCCAATGCCAGATCCCTGTTCTTCTCCGAAACGGACTCGGCCCACATTTCCCAAAAGGCGGGATAACGTTCCAGCAATCCCGTTACGGCGGAAAGTTCCTCAGCGCATTCCCTGGTACGGGACTGCTCGAAAAGGATCTGGATCAACAGCAGGCGTGCTTCAAGGAAAACGGACGAATGCCGCAGCCCGGACCGCAGAACGTCTATGGCCTTGTCCGGCTGCTGCGATTCCCTCAGGAGTTTCGCCAGTGGGAAAAAAACCTTGGAATCAGGATCCAGCTTGAGGACTTCCTGATACCATTCAATTTTTTCCATCATGAGGCAGGGCTCCACGCGTATTCGCATCTTCCGTAAAAAGATAAAGAATCTCGTTGCTGCGAACGAAATTCAGCCGCTGCCGAATCATCTTCTCCACATATTTCTCGTCAGACTGCAAAAGGCGGATTTCCCGGCTCAGTCCCGCGTTGACGGCATCAAAGGCATCACGTTCCTTGAGCAGTTCCGCATATTGCGAAGCCAGCTCCCTATACGAAACAAGGCTCTGCGGCCCCCACAGCAGGCGGGACGCAAGGACCACATTGACGATAACAGCCAGAATGAGGATAAAAATTTTCCAAAGGGTGGCCTTGGAAGACGTGTTTGCCGTGCTTCGTACGTTCATCATACAGTCCGATCGTTTTCCCGCCAGATGCCATAAAACTTGTAGAAGTAATTCAGGCCGGAAAATATCGTGAGCACGAGGGCGATGTAAAGCAGAAAATTTCCAATCAGATGCACATCCACGCCCAAAAGCGGATAATGGAGCAGGAGAGGGATGATGGCGATGATCTGCATGACTGTCTTGACCTTGCCGTACTTGTCCGCAGCGATGACGACGCCTTCGTCAATGGCCATTGCGCGCAGGCCGGTCACGGCAAGCTCCCGCCCGATGATGACGATGGTCACCCATGCCGGAACCCACCCCAGTTCAACGAACATAATCAGGATGGAACAGATGAGCAGTTTGTCGGCAAGCGGGTCCAGAAATTTTCCGAAACTCGTGACCATATTTCCTTTGCGGGCGATATGCCCGTCAAGGAAATCGGTGAGCGACGCTATGCCGAAAAGGACGGCGGCAAGAAAGCAGGTGATCTTCCCCGGAAAATACAACAGGAGAATGATGGGGACGACGAAAAAAATCCGGGCCAGTGTGAGCTGATTTGCCAAATTGAACATAGTATTACCCGCTTTTGGCGACAGTTGTTGGGTTCCTATAGCACAACCATTGTGAAAGGCAAAGAGCAGAATTCTCCGCCACAGCGGTTTTGCTTCGGATAACTACCCTATGTTCAAGGCAATATAAAAACAGGCGGATCAGCCTGACAGAACGGCTTGATCCGCCTTGCAGTAATTGAGGCGGAAAAGTCCTATTCGGCCTCGGTGGCGGCGATAACGGCATCCGCAAGGGCCATGAAGCCCTGCCGTGCCGGGGAATTTTCCGTCAGGGAAACCACCGGCACACCCCGATCCGCGGCGATGACCGTAGCGGGATCCAGCGGGATGGCTCCAAGGAACGGGAGCTCATACTGTTTCGCAAGCTGTTCCCCGCCGCCCTTCTTGAACAGATCGATTTCCTTTCCGCAGTGCGGACAGCTCAATCCGCTCATGTTTTCGACGATGCCGAGAACCGGGGCCTGTACCTGCTTGAGGAAATCAAGCGCTTTGCGAACGTCCGCAAGGGAAATTTCCTGCGGCGTGGTAACGACGATACACCCCGCGTCGGGGATGGCATCGAGCACGGTAAGGTGTTCGTCACCCGTGCCGGGAGGGGAGTCGATCACCAGATAGTCCAAAGCCCCCCACTTCACGTCAGTCAAAAACTGCCTGATGGCCCCCGTTTTCTTAGGGCCGCGCCAGAGGATCGCCGTGTCCTTGTCCTTCAAGAAGGAATCCATAGAAATAAGCGACATGCGTTCGCCACAGGGAACGGGCAGCATTTTGCCGTCTTCATCAGCCATGACGGACGCGGAAGCCCCCAGCAGGCGGGGGACGCTCGGCCCATGGATATCCACATCAAGAATGCCGACGGTGAAGCCGCGCGAGGCCAGCGCCGTGGCGAGATTGACCGTTACGGAACTCTTGCCCACGCCTCCCTTGCCGCTCATGACGAACAGCTTGTGGCGCACATCCTTCAGATTCTGAGTGAGCACTTTATTCTGCATGGCCGCGGTCATAGGGATCGTCGCCTGCCCCTGCGGGGCCTGATTGGAACATGAAGACATGAAAAAAGACTCCTGAAAAGCGTTAGTCCTCAAAAGGACTTTTCCGGTTTGCCACAAAAGGCAGGGAAAAGAAACCTTACCAACCATGATCCCCAACAAGATCGACGAAAGCGACCTTGCCGAAAGCCCGTGCCGTTACCCTGCCCTCACGCTTGGACACGCGGAGCAGCTTCTGTTCCCGGCGCGTCTGCCCTACCGGGATGGCCATGATCCCGGGATCGGCCAGCTGCTCAAGAAGGGGCAACGGCAAATTCGGCCCGCCCGCCGTCACGATGATCCGGTCGAAAGGGGCCTGCACACGCCAGCCCAAGGTCCCGTCGCTGAGCTTCATGCGGATCCCCGGGGTGCCTTCCGGGAAAATCCCCCGTACGGCTTCGTACAATTCCCGAACGCGCTCAATGGTAAAGACTTCGAGCCCCATTTCCCGCAGCACCGCCGCCTGATAGCCGGATCCCGTACCGATTTCAAGCACTTTCATCCCCGGTTTCGCCTCAAGCAGCTGAGACATGAACGCGACGATATACGGCTGCGAAATCGTTTGCCCAAAGCCGATGGGCAGGGGGTGATCCTCATAAGCCCGCCCTTGCAGGGCCTCAGGAACAAAAAGATGACGCCGAACCGTCCGCATAGCCGTAAGAACAGCTTCATCCGTGATGCCCTGCTCCTCAAGCAGTTTCACCATCCGTGCGCGCTGGCGTTTAAAGTCAGGAAAAATCCTATGTTGTCCGAGTGCTGTCATGAATGTTCCAGTAAAAAATACTGCGAGTATCAGCCGGAAGGCTTCCAGAAGCGCATCGAAATGAATGGGCCGACACTTGCCTAGACGCTTTCCCTGTGCGAAAATGCTTTCATACAGTATGACCGTCTTGCGCAAGAATGCAAGCTCCCGCCATCGCCTCAAACAGGTATTTTTGTATGGCGCATTGATTCGCGTATCACCGGATCTCCACCATGCTACACTTTCTTATGGAGAACAAATATGATTTATGTCAGTGACCTGATGACGTCCAGAGTCTTTACGCTTCGGCGCACGGACACCCTTCAAGACGTGCGCTCCCTCATGCAGCTTGCCAAGATTCGCCATATTCCCGTGACGTCGGACGAGGATCACTTCGTCGGCCTGCTCACCCACCGGGATCTGTTGGGGTATGCCGTATCCCATCTTGCGGAAATCAACCGGGAAGAACAGGAAGAAATCGAGTCCTCCATTCTGGTCGGCGACATCATGCAGACCGACGTAAGAACCGTTTCGCCTGATACCCTTCTCCGGGAAGCGGCGGAAATCCTGTACCGCAACAAATACGGCTGTCTTCCCGTCCTCGATGGCGACAGTAAACTGGTTGGCATCATTACCGAAGCAGATTTTCTGCGTCTGGCCATCGCGCTGCTGCACGACGCCTGATCCTCCTCCCACGTCAACCTGCCGGAGTCCCCTTTCATCACCGAGCGCGTTTTTTAAGGAAAAAAAATGGGTCGCATCATCCGTAATACCATCAGCTATGGCTTTGTAACGCTTATTCTCGCCGCTTTAGGCTTTTGCATTTATCTCTTTTTGGATGACCTTGACGGGCCTGAAATCGTCATGACGCCGGATACCGGCCGCATCTCGCCGACACAGGAAATCACCCTCAAACTTACGGACGCCAAATCCGGAGTCCGCTCGGTCGTTGTCACTATCCATCGGAACAACCAGTCTTTGGTTATTCTTGACAAGGTATTCAGCGATCCGGCGCCTTCCCAAACGACGTCATTCAACCTTAAGAATGCGGGCTTGCGAGACGGCGCCTTCGAACTGGAAATCACGGCGCGGGACAATTCCCTCATGAGCTTCGGCAAGGGGAACGGGACTACCCGCAAGTGGAATATGCAATTGGACACGCAGCCGCCCAAGGTCCGCATCAAGACGACGGTTCCCGCCCTACGCCGCGGCAGCGTGACCGCCATTGCCTATGCCGTTTCGGAAGATGCCAGCATGACCGGGGTCCAGCTCGGCGATCTGTTCTTCCCGGCGTTCCTCCAGCCCAACGGCTTGTATTACTGCTTCTTCCCCTTCCCGCTGGATACCCCCAAGGGCAAGTTCACGCCGGAATTGATCACCCGGGACCTTGCCGGAAACGAATCTCGGAATCGAGTTCTCGTCAACGCCGGTGAACGGAATTTCCGTAAAGACACCCTCAATATCAGCGACAATTTCCTGAACAGCAAGGAAGACGTTTTTAAGGAACTGGTTCCCGATGCGGCCTCAAACCTTGAACGGTATGTGAAGATCAACAATGAAGTCCGCATTTCCAACGAAAAAACCCTGCTGGAAGTCGGCAAAAATACCGCACCCACCATGTTGTGGAGCGGAGCCTTCAAGCGCCTTCCCGGGTCGGCCTCACGGGCTTCTTTCGGCGATCAGCGCACGTACATGCACAACGGAACAAAAATCGACGAGCAGACCCATATGGGGCAGGACCTCGCTTCCGTGGCGCACGCGCCGATCCCGGCAGCCAATGACGGCAAGGTCGTCTTTGCGGAACCGCTCGGCATTTTCGGCAACCTCGTGATCATCGATCACGGCCTTGGCCTGCAATCCCTCTACTCTCACATGAGCGAAATCCAGACGAGCGTCGGGTCGACCGTAAAAAAGGGCGACATCATCGGGCTCACCGGCACAACTGGCCTCGCGGGCGGCGACCATCTGCACTTCGGCATGCTTATGCACGGCATTCAGATCCAGCCCCTTGACTGGCTGGACCCCAAGTGGATCAAGAATACCATTACGGATCGCCTTGATGCCGCTGGAGCCGAACGCTGATAGCGAGAGAAGAGAATAGTCCAATGGGGACAAGCAAACGCCCTGCAACCTCTATGCGTTGCAGGGCGTTTGCATTCCCCCAATTATTCGCTTCTCCACCACAGTACCTCAAAAGGACTGTCGGAAAGCCTGAGAGGACATTGCATCCTGAAAAAATATCCCGGGAAATGCACATTCCCTCTTGAAGCCTAGAGCGTCTTTGGTTTGCAACTCTTTCCGCATCCGCTGCAACCGCAGGAGCACTGCCCCTTCCGGGCTTTTTTTGCGCGCCAGACCATATACCCAACCGCGGCCAAAACAATAACGCTGACGATGACAAGCTGTATATCCATTGAGTTCCTCCGATCCATCCCAAGGAGATTTGCGGTTACGCTTTCTGTGTTCAAGAAATAATGATATTGAATTTCTTTGTCAAGTATACGATCTATATCGCTCCACCGATTCTGGAAACCCGCAATTCCTTTTCCCTATTTTTTGCGCCTATTGCATCCCAAAAACAGAAGAAGGGGAAGGCCGGAACCTCCCCCTTCGCGCGTAATCTTAAAAACAGTATTAGCCGAGCAGGCGCTTGGCGATCTCCTGAGCGGCCTTCCGCCCGGCACCCATGGCCAAGATAACCGTAGCGGCACCGGTCACAATGTCGCCACCGGCGAAGACGTTCGGAATGGACGTTTCGCCCGTCTCTTCGTTGACGACAATATACCCGCGCTTGGTGAGTTCGAGCCCCGGAGTCGCCTCAAGCAGGATCGGGTTGGAACGCGTTCCCACGGCCACAACCGCGAGATCCGTCTCGTGCTCGAAGACTTCGCCTTCGATCGGCATGGGACGGCGACGCCCGGAGGCATCGGGTTCCCCAAGCGCCATGCGCTGCAAGGTCACGGACTTCAGCACGCCGTTTTCATTGGCATTGAAGTGCAACGGCCCCACCAGCTCGAACAGCTTCACGCCTTCCTCTTCCGCGTGTTCGATTTCTTCGTGACGCGCGGGCATTTCAGCGCGCGAACGGCGATAGATGATCGTGGAGCTTTCCGCGCCAAGGCGCAGCGCCGTACGCGCCGCGTCCATGGCCACGTTACCGGCGCCGAACACCGTCACATGCTTGCCGGGATAGGTCGGCGTATCGAAATTGGGGAAGTCATAGGCCCGGCCAAGGTTCACACGGGTCAAATACTCGTTGGCGGAGAATACGCCAATGAGGTTTTCGCCGGGGACGCCGAGGAACTGCGGCAAGCCGGCCCCCACGCCGATGAACACGGCCTTATAGCCTTCATCAAACAGCTGCTGGACGGAAACGGTCCGACCGCCGACCCAGTTGGTGCGGAATTCCACATTGTTCTGGCGCAGGCCGTCAAGTTCCGCAGCCACAACGTCCTTGGGCAGACGGAAGGCCGGGATGCCGTAAATGAGCACCCCGCCCGCCTCGTGCAGCGCTTCAAACACCGTCACCTTGATCCCGCGCGCGGCGAGGTAACCCGCTACCGTAATGGAAGACGGGCCGGAGCCGATACAGGCGACCTTCAAGTCCGGGTTGGTGACGGCGCAGGCATCGTTGTCCGACACCCCGACGCAGGGATCATGCATGGCATTGTCGGCGACAAAGCGTTCCAGACGGCCGATAGCCACCGGCTCGCCCTTGACGCCCAGAATGCACTTGCCCTCGCACTGGTTTTCCTGCGGGCAGACGCGGCCGCACACGGCGGGGAGGCTGTTGGTGCTTTTCAGAATGCGATAGGCTTCCGCCATATCGCCCTTGACGACCTCAGCGATAAATTCGGGAATACGGACTTCAACCGGGCAGCCCTGACGGCAACGCGGATTTTTGCACTGGAGGCAGCGGCCCGCTTCCAGTTGCGCCTGTTCCAGTGAATACCCGAGCGCGACTTCCTTGAAATTGCGCGCCCGCACGTCAGCGGGCTGACAGGGCATGGCGACGCGGGGCGTCTTGGCGGGCTTCTTCACATTCTCAGTGTTTGTCATGGCAGCTGCACCTGTGCTCGTGATGTTCGATGGATTGCTTTTCCTGAGACCGGAAAGCGGACAGACGCTGACGCAGTTCGGCGAAGTCCACTTTGTGGCCATCAAATTCCGGGCCGTCGACGCAGGTGAACTTGGTTTCCCCGTCAACAGTCACGCGGCATGCCCCGCACATCCCAATGCCATCCACCATGAGCGAATTCAGGCTGACCGTCGTGGCGACGCCGAAAGGCAGCGTCGTGTTCGCCACGGCCTGCATCATGGGCACCGGGCCCACGGCAACGACTTCCTGAACCTTTTTGTCGCTTTCGAGGCGATCTTTCAGCAGCTCGGTCACAAATCCCTTGTGGCCATAGCTGCCGTCGTCGGTCGAAATAAGCACTTCGTCGCAGAAGGATTTCAGCTCGTTCTCGAACAGGAGCAGATCCTTGCTGCGCGCGCCGATAATGGCGATCACGTAGTTGCCGGCCTTATGGTGGCCTTTGGCGATGTGGTGCATCGCGGCAATGCCCGTTCCGCCGCCGACGCAGATCACCCGGTCGCCCTTGACGATGTGCGTGGCCTTCCCGAGCGGACCGGCGACGTCAAGAATGCTGTCGCCTTCGGAAAGCGCCTCCAGCATCATCGTCGATTTGCCCATCACCAGATATACGATGGTAATGGTCCCTTTCTCGGGATCCGTATCCGCAATGGTCAGAGGGAAGCGTTCCCCCTGCTCATTGACGCGCAGCATGACAAAGTGCCCCGGTTTCGCCGTGGCGGCAATCTGCGGCGCATCAAGCACCAGTTTACTCGTTCGACCAGGAATCAACGATTCCTTATGCAGGATCGTGGTTGGCATGTGTAAGGCACTCCTTGTTTCAAATCACCATAACCCGACTAGCCCGTCGCACCATGCCCTCATAAAAAGCATTGACGCAATCTATCATGTCTTCTTTCGTGTGATACACATTTCCCATAACTGACCCTAAGTCCGCAAGGTCAGCGTTCTTCGGGTCTAAGATATAAAGGACAGCGTTGGTATGCAGTAAGGCTTCAATGAGCGTCAGCAGAAAATAAGTTTTACCGCCACCAGTCCCACCAGCAATCAGAGCGTGAGGGAGTGCGTCATATTCCCAGACAAGATTTTTCATCAGTCTAAGACAGCCGTTTTCTGCCCGTACTTCATCAATGGTAATGCGGTTCGCTATCATATCATAAAGCAGGGTATATTCGATATAGCCGTCATATAAGGTTTTGTCGGTCAGCTCGCAATACAAGCCACTTTCCAATTTATCCTCTAACCGTAAAAGCTGGTCTTGATATTTTCCTAATGTGATTTCACAG
>USCL01000001.1 GCA_900553145.1 uncultured Desulfovibrio sp. | reverse complement strand
AACTTTCTTCAGAAAGTATCTCCTTCCCTTTCATAATACACACACACACACACACTCTCTCTCTCTCTCTCTCTCTCTCTCTCTCTCTCTCTCTCTCTCTTGTTCTTCCGGCCTCCGTTCCCGTATGGAATGGAGGTTTTTTTATGTCTCCTTCTTGCCGGAGCATCCGAAAAAAGCTGGCTGCCGCTTGACCGAAAACAGGAAATGCTCTCAAATACAGCGGCGTCGGAAGCATCGCCATATCCATGTTGATCCTGCCCCGGTGTTTGCCGTAAGGACGGCAGGGACAGCGTGCCATGAAGCAAGAATTACGCGTAACGTATGGATGCTATAGGCTGA
Organism: uncultured Desulfovibrio sp.; assembly: GCA_900553145.1. Lineage (GTDB taxonomy): Bacteria > Desulfobacterota > Desulfovibrionia > Desulfovibrionales > Desulfovibrionaceae > Bilophila. The sequence continues at coordinate 61,449 of USCL01000001.1, read as the reverse complement.
CAAGAAATCCCGGAACCGCATGGGAGCGGCCTTGGAAGATCGTTGGGTATCCGTTGGGTAATGATGGTAATAAGAATGCCCGTGGGAATGCCTTTTTCCTCTACTAATAAGGGCAAATTGCATGAATATGACGGAAGAAGCCGCGTTGGTTGCGGAAGAAACGGTGCACCGGGATTGTCTCACGGGCTGCTACGACAAGATGACGATGCAGCACCTGATAGATCTGTGTTTTTCAAAAAGCGGCATGCGCCAGTCCCATGCGATGTTCGTTATCGACGTGGATAACTTCAAAAGGGTCAATGAGACGTGGGGGCAGGAATTCGGGGATATTGTGCTGAACGATATCGCGGCTGTCCTGCGGCGGATATTCAGGCGCTCGGATTACATCGGCAGGATCGGCGGCCACGAGTTCCTTGTCCTGCTTCGCGATGTGGAACCGGAACGGCTTTCTGAGAAGAAGGCGCAGGAATTTTATACGGCCCTCGGCACGTTGTTTTCCGCCCGCGGCGATGAACGCTACAAACCGGCATGCAGTGTCGGCATAGCCCGGTACCCGGTGGATGGGACCGCCTTTGAAACCTTGTTCCAGCGTGCCGACGCCGCGCTGCATGAGGCCAAGCGGCTCGGGCGGAACCGGGTGGTCTTTGCTTCCGGCGGCGGGGAAGAGAGGCGGTAGGGAAGACAGGGCGGGGAGGAGGAAGCGTCCCGGGGAGTCCCCTTTCGCCCCGTGTTTCTGGCGTGCATCGGTGCAGCCTGTTTCCTTGCAATATGTCCGGCCGGTGGCAAGGCCGTGCGCTGGGAGCCCGTTCCGGCTATAAGCGAAATTGAAGCAGCCGCCCGGTTCTTCGTTCAGGAAGGGCCGGGCGGCTGCTTTCGGAGTGATGTGTGGCGGAAATGCGGAATGTCCGCTCAAAAGGGACGTATGTTACCCTTTAGGAATGACGATGCCCTGTTTGGCGGCCCAGAGGTTGACGTCTTCCTTGCGGATGGCGGCGGCCATCATGCCGGGGAACAGGTCGGGGGTACAGGCGAAAGACGGGATGCCGAGGCTGGCGAGCTTGGCCGCGAGGGCCTTGTCGTAAAACGGGGCGCCTTCATTGCTCAGGGCGAGAAGGGTGATGACCTGCACGCCCGATTGCACCAGTTCGTTGGCGCGCTGGAGCAGGTTCCTTTCCACGCCGCCTTCGTACAGGTCGGAAATGAGCACGAGGATGGTGTTGCGCGGATCGCGGATCAGCGACTGGCAGTAGCCCACGGCGCGGTTGATGTCCGTGCCGCCGCCGAGCTGGACGCCGAACAGCAGATCGACGGGATCGTCAAGCTGCTCCGTCATGTCCACCACGGCGGTGTCAAACACGACGAGATGGGTTTTCACGGCGGGCATGGAGGCCATGACCGCGCCGAAGATGCTTGAGTAGACGACCGAAGCCGCCATCGAGCCGCTCTGGTCGATGCAGAGGATGATTTCCCGTTGGACGCGCTGCGATTTGCGGCCATAGCCGATCAGCGTTTCCGGCACGATGGTCTTGTAGTCCCGCTGCCAGTGCTTGAGGTTTGCCCGGATCGTGCGGTTCCAGTCGATTTCGGCATGCCGGGGGCGCCGGTTGCGTACCGCCCGGTTCAGCGCTCCGCTGACCGCCGTGCGCATGGGCTCCTCAAGCTGCTTCATGAGCGCGTCCACGACCTTGCGGACGACCAGCCGGGCCGTCTCCTTGGTCTTTTCGGGGATGATGCCCCGCAGCGACATGAGCGTGGACACGAGGTTTACGTCGGGCTGCACGCTTTCGAGCATTTCCGGCTGGAGCAGCATGCTGTGCAGGTTGAGGCGCTCGAAGGCGTCCTTTTGCATGACCTGCACCACCGAAGACGGGAAAAAGCGCCGGATGTCCCCGAGCCAGCGGGCCACGCGCGGCGACGAGGCCCCGCTGCCGCCCCGCAGGCTGTGCTTGCTGTCCGTTTCGTACAGCGCCGCCAGCGCTTCGTCCATCTGCCGGTCTTCAGGGCCCAGCCCGGCGAGGCCGCAGCTTGCCTGCGCCTCTTCCCCAAGTACCAGCCGCCAACGCCGCAAGCGTTCCCCATCAGCCGTATCCATCATCAACTCCTGATCGCTCATCGCATTCACCACAAATCCGGATTCGCCCGGTTACGCCTGCGCCGCGAGGCCGAGCACGCGCCGCAGGAACGGGACGGGCAGGGCCGCGCGTTCCGCATCCCAGCGGGTTTCGGCCTGCCCGTGCATCGTTTTCCCGGCGGGACGCTTGGCGCGTTCGCCGAGCTGGCGGCGCTCGGGGCCGGAAAAGCCCGAGAACGTCCGGCGCAGCATGGGCAGGATGCTGGTAAAGTGCGTGTCGGTCAGGCCGTCCAGCCAGTTTGCGAGCACGCTCCACAGGGCGTCGTCATGCAGGAGCACCAGCGCGCTTTGGTTCAGGAACCCCTCGATCCACGCGGAGGCCGCGGCGGGCTCGGACGCCGCCGACAGGGAAAGGCCCATCAGCCGGGCGACTTCCTCCATCGGCAGCCGCTGCTCGTCGAACAGCAGGCGGACGGCCGTGCCCTGCAGGAGCTCGTGGACCGTGCCCTCGCGCAGGGCGGTCTGGTGCAGGGCGGACAGCCAGCCTTCCGAAAGCGTTTCGTCGCCGAGCAGGCGGATGGCATTGTGCGCCGCGATGATGCGGTCGCGCATGGCGGCGGCGCTTTCGTCGTTCAGCGAGGTGCAGGCGCCCGGCAGTCCGATGGCGGCGCGGGGGATCAGGCCTTCAAGGACGCGGGTGACCATCCCGGCGTCGGTCCGGCGCACGTTGCCGTAACGGGCGACGGCCGCCAAGGGCGGGATGGCTTCCAGCAGCTGGCCGACGTCATTGGCGGTGGCGGCTTTCTCTTCCAGCATGCGCGTGGCGTATCCGACTGCATCCGGCAGATCGGCGAACAGGATGTCGTTCACCAGCTCCGTCAGGCGGAGCAGTTCCGCTTCACGCGCCAGCTCAACCGTCTTCGCCGTGGCGGCTTCAAGGATGGTGTTCCCCCACCGGCTGGCGGCGATCACCGCAACGGCGAGTTCGGGCGCCCATTGCATTTCCCAGAGTTCATGGAACGTCCCCTTGGCGTTGCGGTTCGCTCCCGGCGTCGCCCAGCCGATTTCCAGCAGCCGCAAGCGGTGCAGCAGGTGGCTGCGCGCCAGATCGTTGGCTTGGCGCAGATCGAGATCCAGCACCTTCTGTGCGGCTTCGGGCTTCAGGCGCAGGCTTTTCTGTTGCTGTTCCAGATCCCGCTGCAACGGGACGGTGGGCGCGGATTCGGGGATCCCCCCGAGTTTGTCGCCCACGATGAGCTGGCGCTCGATCAGGCGCAGCGGGGCGGCGTCGCCCATGCAGACCGTGGTTTGCAGCGCTTCATAAAGCTCCTGCAGGCCGGGGCGGGGGCGTTCGCGCAGGGCGGCCAGCGACGCGGCAAGGCGCGAGGCTTCGATGATGTGGGCGGACGAGCAGTCCATGTCCTGCTCGCGGAACAGGCGCGCGGCATGCGTCAGCCAGCCGATGGCCCGATCGCCCTTGCCGCTGCGCCACAGGTGCTCGTACCACGCGGGGGAGGTCACGCCCGCGCCGTAGCCGCTCCGGCTGCTCAGGTTGAGGTAGGTCCACGGCGTCCATGTCGCCGCGGCCTTCATTTTGGGCAGGCCCTTGAGCAGATCGTTGTCCTGCTTGGCGGGCGTATCGGCTTCAAGCGCGGGCACATGCCACGCGCCGCAGATCACGGCGATATTCTGGAATCCTTCTTTTTTCGCCTGCCGCAGCGTTTTGCGCATGTGCGCCTCGCGCAGGGCTTCGCGCCGCATTTCCCTTTCGCCGCGTTCGCGCCGGGGCGCTTCGGTCCGCAAGGTGGTCATGGCCTCGCGGATGGCGTCGAACAGTTCGAGGCCGTCGATGCGCTCCTCGACCATGTGGTTCCACCATGCTTCGCCATCGCCGTATCCGGCGGCGCGCCCGAGCCAGTCGAGGGGATCGCCGTAGACGTCCTCCTCGGAGGCATCGTCCTCGGCGGTGCCGTCCGTCCCGTCGGCCTTGGATGCTCCGGCCGCGCCGCTCCCGGCGGAGGGGCCCGTGGCGTCGGCCTCATCTTCCCCTTGAGCCGTGGGTTCCGGCGTATCTGCCCCTGTTTCCGGCGCGGCGTTTTCGGCCTCTTGCAAGGCCTTCTCGTCCGCCGCCCTGCATTCGTCTTCGAACGCCTTGTCCAGCCCGAACTGATGGGTGATGGGCAGATCCATGAACCGCACCGGGAGGGATCGGCTCAAGCCGTACCGCAGGGCCTGCCATTCCGGGGAAAACTCGGCGAAGGGATAGAAGACGGCGCGCCGGGAATCCTCGGGGGCGTATACGAGCAGTGCCACCGGGGGGCGCATCTCCGGTTCGAGCACGAAGGGCAGCACGGATTCGCCGTCCGGCGGCCCTTCGATCAGCAGGCAGTCGGGTTGCATGGCTTCCAGAGCGCGCAACAGGCTGCGGGCGCACCCCGGCCCGTGGTGGCGAATGCCGAAGAGTCGAACGGTCTGATCAGGCATGGTGAAGCCTTTTGTAAGCTGTTGCAAAGGGATACCCGCCGGGGGAAGAACGCCTTCCGTGTGGGGGGATTCTTCCTCCCCGTTGGAGCATATCCTTTTTCTTTTCTCAAAAACCGCCGGGAGAGCCTTTCCATCCCGTCCGCCCGGGCATGATGGGCCCGGAAAACAACGCCGCGCGGAAAAGCGGAAAAACGTTTCCCGACGGCAGAGCGCGGCCGGACGGAAAAACGGAGCGGCCCGCTCAAAAAAGCCGAAAAGCCGATCAGGGAACCTTGCCGCCGTTGCGCCGGACTCCCGCCGCGCCGCCTCCCCGCCAGTCGGAGTTTTTGCGGATGGGGGTCGGGGGAGGGCGCTTTTTACAGAAAGCTCCTTCCCCCGATTTTTCTTTCCTAATCCACGTCACGGCAGGCGCGGTACAGATCCTTCCAGCCGGAACGCTCCTTGACCACGGTTTCGAGATACTCGCGCCAGACGAGGTCGTCCTGTACGGGGTCCTTGACCACCGCGCCTACAAGGCTCGCGGCGACGTCGCGGGCGTGCAGCACGCCGTCCCCGAAGTGCGCGGCAAGCGCCATGCCGCTGTTGAGCACGGAGATGGCTTCCGCCGTGCTCAGCGTGCCGGTGGGCGACTTGAGCTTGGTCTTGCCGTCTTCCGTCTGCCCGTTGCGCAGTTCGCGGAAGATCTGCACCACGCGGCGCACTTCATCCAGCGCCGGGGGCTCGGCGGGGAGCTCCAGCGCGCGGCCCATTTCGGAGACGCGCTTGGACACGATGCTGATTTCCTCTTCCTCCGTGGCGGGCACGGGCAGGATGACCGTGTTGAAGCGCCGCTTGAGCGCCGAGGACAGCTCGTTGACGCCTTTGTCGCGGTTGTTCGCCGTGGCGATGAGGTTGAAGCCGCGCACGGCCTGCACTTCGTCGTTGAGCTCGGGGATGGGGAGCGTTTTTTCGGACAGGATGGTGATCAGCGTGTCCTGCACGTCGGCGGGGATGCGGGTCAGCTCCTCCACGCGGGCGATGCGGCCCTCGGACATGGCCCGCATAAGCGGGCTTTCGACCAGCGCGGCGCGGGACGGCCCCTTGGAGAGGAGTTCCGCATAGTTCCAGCCATAGCGCATCTGTTCTTCGCTGGTGCCCGCCGTGCCTTGGATGATGCGCGTGGAGTCGCCGCTGATCGCCGCCGCCAAGTGTTCCGACACCCACGACTTCGCCGTGCCCGGAACCCCGTACAGCAAGAGCGCCCGGTCCGTCGCCAGCGTGGCGACCGCCGTTTCGATGATGCGGCGGTTCCCGATGTATTTGGCGGATACCGTGAAGCCGCTGTCCAGTTCGCCGCCGAGCAGGTAGGTGCAGACGGCCCACGGGGAAAGCTCCCAGTTGGTGGGGCGCTGGCGGGCGTCGGCTTTTTTGAGTTCTTCCAGTTCCTCGGCGAACTGTTGTTCGGCGTGGTGCCGCAGCTTGTTTTCGTTGTCAGCCGTGCTCATGGTTTTCTCTCAGGCAAAGTAGTGGTGAAGGGCCTTGCGGGCCTTGATGGCCGTGGTCAGAAAATCGTACCCGGATCGGCAGAAGGGGGTCCCCTTTTCGCTGCAAGGCCAATCCGCGAGCAGATCGTCCAGCAGGGGAAGCGGGATCAGCCAGAAGGTCGCCTCGATGATGTGCCCCAGCGCGATGGAGGTCTGGTAGCTTATTTGGCCGATGCCGTCGGAATGGTCCGCCCAGAAGCGGATCCGCCGGACGAGGGCCCGGCCCCCTTCAAGGGAAAAGGGGGTGTCCCCGTCGGGCGGGGAGAACCTCCCGAACTGCATTACCTGCTTATAGTGCCGCTGGGCGAACGTGTCGCCGCCGTCCGTGGGGCCGGGGCAGGGGAAACGTTCGAGGAGGGCGGCTTCGCGCTCGGATGGCGGCAAGATGCCGATGAAGGCGAAGGCATCGATCCGGCCCTTGCCCACGGAAACTTCGAGGTGTTCCCCGAACACGCGGGCGAGCAGGGCGGCGGCCCATTGGGGATGGCGCTCGCGCTGGGCGGCCTCCAGCCAGATGCGGAACAGCACCTTGCTCCAATCGGTTTTCTGCGCCCAGCCGATGAGGGCTTCGGGCGACAGGCCGGTATGCGTCTCCCACCATGCCAGCGGCACGCCGCGCCCTATCTGGTAAAGCCACCAGCCGCGCTGCCCGAACTCCTCGTACTGCGGCTTTTTTTCCTCCAGCATGTCCTTTTTCCACTCGGGATCAAAGGATTCCGGCGGTTCGATGCCCGGCAGGGGCGCGGCGAAGGCCGAGGCGATGCGGCTGATGATCCCGCTTTTGGCCTCCGGGACGGCAATGCAGGGGGCAAGGCGTCCGGCCATGCGCCGGACATAGCCGCTTTCCGGCAGGCGGACGAGCAGGGAGGCGGCGGTTTGCCGCACTTCCTTGCTGCGATCCTTTTCCAGCAGGGTTTCGAGGAAGGCTTCGTCAGCGGTGCTCAAGCCTTCCTCGAGGCACCCGGTAAAGGCGGCGCGTTCGCGGGCGTCGAGGGATGCCGAGGCCGCTTCAAAAAGCTCGCGGGCTTTGGCGGGCTCCTGCGCGCGGAGGGTTTTGAGGTAAGCTTCGCGCTGTGCCAGTGTCCCGCTGTCCCAGACTTCGGGATCGAGCTCGCCCCCGGAGCTGGTGGCGAACAGGTTCCACGCGGCATTCCGGGCCCCGAGCCAGCGGCCGCGCTCCCCGGCGACTTGGGCTATGGGCCCGCGCAAGGCCGGGGTGCGGCGTCCAAGCTCCAGCGCCTGCGGGAGCAGCGTCGGCGGGAGCACCTTTCCCGCGCCGGACATGAGGCGGAAGGCTTCAAGGCGCATGCGGTCGGAACCGTTGGAGAGGATTTGGCGCAGCAAGTCGATGATGGCGGCCTTGTCCACGGGCGTGCGGGATTCCGGCGGGCAGGGCTCGGCAAGGCCGGAATCGGCGCGGGGCGGCAGATAGCCCGCCAGCCCGCAGACGGCCTGCACCCCGGCGGCGCGGAGAAGCTTGAGCGCGTCGGCGTTTTCGGAGCCGTCCCGCATGGCGGCGACGGCTTGCGTGAGCCGTCCGGCTTCGCTTTCGTCGGCGGGAAATTCGGGCGGGCGCTTGTCCGTGCCGAGCAGCGCCTGCATGGTCAGGAAGGGCATGTTCATACGCGGGCTCCTTCATGCCACAGCGGGGCTCCGGACGTGCCGGGGGCCCACGCGCTCAAGGGCCGAAGCCGGGCTCCGTCCCATTCGCCCCAGACGCTCAGGGGGCGGCCGCCGCCTTGCGCGAGCAGTTCCCAGCCGTCGCCGTCGGCCATGTTGAGGGGGAGGCGGTCGCCTTCGGCGGTCTGAAGGAACCACGAGTTGCCGGAACGGCAGGGGACGCCGTCGCTGACCATGAGGGGCAGGGGCCATTGCCACGGTTGCGCGGCGATGGTTTTGGCCATGCCTTCCAGCGCCTCGCGGAGGGCGACCGTGGGCACGGGCGCCGTATTGGCCCGGACGGGGGCGCCTGTGGCGATGGCGCGCAGAGGGACGGCCCCCGGATAGAAGGCCAGCGTCATATCCACGAGGCTGCCGAGGACGAAGCCCTGCTCAAAATGCTTGCCGCCGTGCGAGAAGTCCAGCAGCAGGGCCGTACGCCCGCTGGCCTGCCCGCGCAGCCAGACGCGCCGCCGCCAGAGCTTGTTTTCTTCGGCGTAGCTCACGCCGAGCACCAGCCAGAGATCGCTCAGGCGTTCCCCGGAGGCGATCACCTCGTCCTTATCCGGGGACAGGCCGAGGGCGGAGCGGACATCCGCCCGCTCTTCCGGGGAAAGCTCTTCAAGATGGCGGAAGGCGTCGATGAGGAGCTGCATCTGTCCGAACTGGGCCAGCACCACGCCGGGCCAGTCCTCCGTGGAGAAGGCGACGCCCTGCAGGTTCCGCAGGCGCGCGGCAATGCCGGGAAGCTGCGCGTCGACCATGCGCGCGGCGGTCTCTTCCTGCCATGCGGCGTTGCCGGAAAGCTGCCCGAGGCCGTGGCGTATGAGGTCGCACATCCAGCGTTCCAGATCGTCCAGCCCGGAAGCCATGCGCTTGAGGCGGGAGGCTTCGCGTTTGGCCACTGCGGCGGGATCGGCGGGCTGATCCTTGTTTTCCTGTTTTTGTTCTTGGCGTGCGGCGCGTTTTTCGCGCGCGTCAACCCACTCTTTTACCCAGTCGGGCGCTTCGCCCTGCGTAAAGGCGGTTTCCTGCTGTATGCGCAGCAGGAGCAGGGCCAAGGCGTGCTTGCAGGGGAATTTCCGGCTTGGGCAGGTGCATTTGAAAGCCGGGCCGGACAGGTCGGCTTCGACTTGATACGGCTTGGAGCCGCTGCCCTTGCATTCGCCCCATACGGCGTTCCCGCCGAAGCCGAGGATCGGCCACTGGCCGGGCTTGAGCAGGGCTTGCGCCGCCTTGACCGAAGAGGCGTCCGGGGCGAGGGCCAGTACAGATTCGGAGGTGAGTTCCATCGTCTGCCCTGTTGTCGGCGGCCATACGGCCGCTTCTTAGAGGATCGGAGGAAGGGCCCGGAGGACGGTGCCCGGCGGAACCCCTTTCATCCTTACGTGGCGTGCCCTGTTGCGGGGCAACTCCAGTAAGGCGGGCGTTTCCGTGGGGACGCCCTTACGGTGTTAGAAACGTTCTGACATATTGAGGGGATTCCGGCAACCCGCGGCCTTTTGAGGGGCGTTGTCCACAAAAAAAACATTTTACTCAATAGGATGGGGAAAATTCCCCCCGGCCGGGAGGCCGCCGCGCTTTGGAGGACGGACAAAGGCGCTGTTCCCAAGCGCGGTTTTCTATTTGAGGAAAAAGGCTTTGGCCGTCAGCCCCGGCGCAGGAACCGCGCGAGCACGGCGGTCATGAACCCGAACACGGCGATGAGGGCAAAGGAACAGCGCAGGCTCGACGCGTGGGCGATGAAGCCGATGACCGGCGGGCAGAGCAGGAACCCGAGGAACCCGATGGTCGAAACCACGGCCAGCGCCACGCTCGGGGGCATGGTCTGCGATTTCCCCGCCATGCTGTAGCAGACCGGAACCACCGAAGCCGTGCCGAACCCCACCAGCGCGAGGCCGAACGTCGCCGTGGCCACATGGGGCAGGAGGACGGAGATCAGTAGCCCCGCGGCGATGAGCGCGCCGCTGGCCTGCAGGATGCGGATGACCCCGAACCGGGTCACGAGGCCGTCCGCCATGAACCTGCCGCAGACCATCGTGCACATGTATGCGATGTACCCGAGGCGGATCAGCTCCGGCGACGGCTTGATGATCGCTTCGTAGTATACGGCGCTCCAGTCGTACATCGTCCCTTCGCTCGCCATGCAGCCGAAAGCGATCAGCCCGAGCAGGACCACATAGGGATCGAGCCTGCCCTTGGGGCGTTTTTGTCCGGCTGCGGCGTTGCGGGCCCTGTCGCGCGGGAGGGTAAACCGGAACATGACCGCCACGATGCCCATGCAGACGGCGAAGATGAAGCTGAAGTGCGCGCGCGTGCCCACGGAGAACGCCGCAAGCAGCGCGCCGATGATCCCGCCGACGAATCCGGCGAGGCTCCACAGGCCGTGGAAGGAGGCCATGATGCTGCGGCGGTAGAGGCGTTCGACGCCGACGGCCTGCGTGTTCACCGAAATGTTGTGCAGGTTGGCCGCGACGCCGAAGAGCCCCAGCGTGACGAAAAGCTGCCAGATCCCGCTGATGAAGCCGAGCGCCATGAGCGTTCCCGAATAGGAGAAGGCGGCGAGGAGCAGCATCCTGCGGCTGCCGAAGCGGCTGACCAGATAGCCGGACAGGGCCATGGCCGACATCTGCCCCACGGGGATGGCGAACAGGACGCCGCCGAGCTGCGCCTCGTTGAGATCGAGGGCCTGTTTGATGTCGGGGATGCGGCTGGCCCAGCTGGCGAAGACCAAACCCTGGAGGAAAAAGAAGCTTGCCACGGCGAGCCGGTAAAAACTTTTGGGGGACTGAAACAATGGAATCAATGACATGGGAGTGCTTCCTTTTGAGGGAGGACTTCCTATACCAAAGAGGGCGTCCCGTCCAGTTCCTTTTGGGTGGCGGAAAGGGAAACGCCACGGGGCATTGCGGATTCGGCAGGAGCCCGGCAGGTGATGGGAACGGAGACTGAGGCGCGCACGTGGCGGTGGCTCAAGGCGAAACCGGCGATGCGGGTAACGGGCGGGCCTGCGTTGCGGGAAAGCGGGAGGAGGGGAGAAGGCCTTGCGTTGGAGGCAAACGGCGGATCGCCGTCTGTTGCACGCCGCAGGAGGGGATGCAGCGCCTCATGGATTCTCTATAGATTATCTCATGAGCAATAAAGGATGTTCCAAAGAAAGGACTATCGGCTTTCTCTTCTTTTCTATATGATGCGGCAAGACGGCACATGAAAAACGGGAAAAAATTCCCGGACTGTCCTTGACCGGTTTCATTTCCGCTGGTGGTGCTTTGTGCCGGACTGCGGGGAGGGTATCCGGGATGCCGTAGGAATATCACGACGGTCGGCATGTCCTGACAGAGTGTTTTTCAGGTACAGTCTTGAAATACTAGCGAGAAAGCCATGACGCAGACCGATCATATATCCTTTTCCCCATCAATCCCCCTTGGGTCTACCGAAAAACTTTGGGAATGGCATCTCCCCTCGGATCGGCTTTTCTTCAGCAAGGGGACGCGGTTGGCTTTTGGCCTGTCCGATGGGGAGAACCCCGTCACGATGGCGGAGTTTTTTGAGCATATCCCGGAAGGCTGCCTGCAGTCGCTTTGCGAATTGCGCGAAGGCGTGCTTGCCGGAGACAGGGGGTTTCTGGAGACGGCGTATCCGGTTGAGCATTTTTTTGTCCGTGAACGGCTGTTTGTGCTGGAAAGGAATGTGGAAGGCCGGGCGAGCCGCATCATCGGGCAGTTTGAGATCGCTCCCGGCACGATGGCTTATTTGCCTCCGGTGAGCACCGTATCCAAAGGGCAGGCGCAGATCTGCTTCTGGAACTGTTCACTGGAAAAGAGGACGCTGTGGGTCGACGCCAACGGCTCGCGCCTACTCGGGTACGCCGAGGCCCTGCCGCGCGTGTTCAGCCTTGACGAATGGAAAGGCCGCCTCCACCCCGAAGAGGGCACGGACTGCCGTTACCAGCTCGTCATTGAACAGCCGCTTTTCGGAGACGAGCTCACGGATGAGCTGCGGGTCCGCAAGGAAGACGGCTCATATGTCAAAATATGGGTGCGGGGGGCCGTCCTGAACCGGGATGAAGACGGGCGTGCGCTCAGCATGTCGGGCACATGGCAGCCCTTGGGGTTCGTCGAAGAAGGCCACAAGCAGCGGTCGCCGGAAAACGGCAGCCTGCTTTCCGCGCTCAACGCCGCCGGGGACGGCCTGTGGGACTGGAACCCCATCTCGGACGAAGTGTACTATAGCCCGCGCTGGCTCTCTATGCTCGGGTACACGTCGGAACAGTTCCCCGGGCATCTTGATACGTGGAAAAAGAAGATCCACCCGGACGATCTCAAAAAAATTGTGGAACCGCAGCGCAAGCTGGCGGATTCCCCGGAATACGGCGATACGTTCGAGTGCACGTATCGCCTGAAGCGCGTGGACGGAAGTTATGCGTGGATCCTCGGGCGAGGCTACGTGACGCACCGTGACGAAAAGGGGCGGGCAACCCGTATCGTCGGCCTGCACACCAATATCACGGCTTCGCAGGCGGACAGGGACTATTTCGAGAAGCTCGCCCAGAACGATGCGCTGACGGGCCTGCACAGCCGGACGTATTTCGACATCAAGCTGGCGAACATCGAGAACAAAGAGATCCGCCCGTTGTGCGTGATTTCCTGTGACGTCAATGGATTAAAGCTGGTGAACGATTACATGGGGCATCTTGCCGGGGACAAATTGCTCCAGACCGTGGCGGTCTTGTGCAAGGAGAGCGTGCGCACGGCGGACTGCGTGGCCCGCATGGGCGGCGACGAGATCGTCATTTTGCTGCCGGCATGCAGCCGGAAAGAGGGCGAAGAGATCCTTTCGAGGCTGCACCAGAATTTCGATCGCCATAATGCCTGCTCCGATCAGATGCCCGCGCTGGTTTCCGTCGGGCTGGCCTGCGCCGAGTTGCCCGGTATCCCTGCCTCCGCGATTCTTGTGGAGGCCGACCGGGAAATGCTCAAGGAGAAACGCTCACAACGGAAGGCGGCCCACGAGCGGATCAAGCACTGGATCGAGCAAAACATGGACGTTGTCGTCTCGCTTGAAGACGACAGGTATTAAGACGGAAGGCATCCTCTGGGATGCCTTTTTTCTGATCGGCGGCTCAGCCTTTCCCCCGCACCCTCCCTCCTTTCCATAAAAACGGCTCTTATGGCGAAGCAAGGCATGCCTGCCGAAGGCCTTGCCCGGCGGGGGAACGCCTCCCGCCGGAAGGGAAACGCTTATCCTGAAGGTGGGCCCGGATGGCGTCATGCCGAACGCCCTCCGGCCGGACGGGAAACGCCGGGCAGGGGAAGGGCACGTCTTTTTTCGTGGACACTCCCCTCTGGATGTCCGAAGGCCCGCGGAGGCGCCCCGGTATGTCTTGCCATTGTCAATCGCAGCGGAAGGCTCGCCGCCTTGCTCAGTATGGACGGTACGCCGGAACGGGCAGTCCCGATAGCACAGGGCAAAGCCTACACGGCCTTGCGCATGGAAAGCTCCACAAAGGATTTCCATGAAAGGCTTTTGAGGGAGCGGCTTACGATTGCCGATTTCTGCGATCCCGCTTTCACAACGCTGGAAGGAGGCATCCCGTTTTTCGATGGGAACGGGAAATGCGTCGGCGGTCTGGGGATCAGCGGCAGGAAGCCTGCGGAAGATGGAGAACTGGCGGGACGCTTGGGGCGTATCTTGATGGACTTGCCTAACGATACAAAACGATAAGGGCGCCGGATACGGTTTTCCGGGCGCCCGGAAGTTTCTCTGGGCACGCTCTTTGTTATGTAGGAAAAAAAGCTTCATTTCAGATGGTGCCCTCCCGTGATTCCGTCGGAGGGCTTCCATCTGAAATGCTGAAGCGCTGCGCTGGGGGGGCTAGATACGGCGGCTTGCAACCATACGGAATGGGGGCGGAAGGTTGCTTGCGAGGGCATATGCTGGCCATGAAATGCCTGCCCGCTGTTGTGCGGTATGGTTGGATAGCAAGTGCATGCGTACGCTGGCGGATTTTCATTTTTGATGCGGCCGCGCCATAACGCTGTATCCTGTCAGGGATGTCTGGGCAAAAAGCTGCGTACACAATCCTTCCCCATCTCCATGACGGGGTGAGGGAGAAGTGCTTACCCGGGGCAGCGTTATGAGGGAACCAGCTTGAAGCTCACCTGATAGCGGCAGAAGCTTACGTTGGGCGTTACCGACAACGCTCTTTTGAGGCGCAGGTCGTCTTCCTGAGCAATGATGACGCCCTTTACCGTTTGGCCTTCCTCGGCCAGTTCCTGAGCGGCATAGCCCATGTAGCGCAAAACCTGCCCCACCACCTTGTCGGCGGCCTGTCCCTTTTTGAGTTCCACGACCAGCAGCTCCCGCCTGTCTTTGCTGATGGCGAGGATATCCATGTTCCCGGTGTCGGTAGCGAACTGCTGCCCGATGATTTCGCCGTCATCCTCGAATATGTCATACCGCCGCCCCAGTTCCGTCTGGTCCCAGTTGGCCACAAGGAAATCCTCGAGGTGCTTTTCGAGCACAAAGGCAACGGGGTTTTCGATGTCCGGGTCCTGAACTTGAATGGGGTTTGGCCGGTGCGCGGCCAGCAACGCCTTGATCTCTTCCGCGTAATCGGAAAGGTTGCAGACCGCACCGATGGAGCCCGCTGAATTGCGCAGTGCGGAACCCATCTCATTTCTTCCGATGACCACGTCAAGCCAGCGCACGGGACGACGGTGCGGAAGTACCCGCCCCGGTTCGTATTGGTATGGGCCGGCAATTTCTCCGGCATGGTAACAGCCTGTTCCGTCAGGGCAAAGCACCAGATCGCCGATGGACATCCCCTTGCAGACGGTCCAGAGCATGCCGCAGGCAAGGCCGGCGGCAACCTTGGTTTTCCCGGGATGGGCCTCCTGATATACGGGGATAAACGCCGGGTTGAACTGACGCCAGCTATCGGGGAGCTCTCGGGTCAGGTCGCGCTCTATGCCATAATCCGCGCCAACGAAGCTTTCCGCAAAGCACTGCTCCGCATAGCGGCTTCCTTTCCCGAGCATAAGACGATAGTATTTCATAAATCAAAACTCCGGATGCCGTCTTTTGAGAAGTGGCGCTGTGCCCTTCGGGGAAATATTCTTTTGCCGATGACTCTGTCTCAGTAAGTGATTGATATTTTATTTCATAAGAATTTAGATAGATGCTAAAGAGCATTTCTTTTGTTGTGGAGCTCGTCAACAATAAAGATTGTAAACTCAACATCGTATGGATGTGTATCAATCAAATGCTATGACAGAGCCTTGCCGATATGGTTGCATGAAGACAATACGCACCCTTGGGCGGAATGTCTGCGATGGGCATGATTGATATTCGTATTCTTGCCCTCTTTGTATCCGTACCTGTTCGTAGAGAATGCATGAGAGAAAGAATAGGATTTGAGATGAAACAAATAGCCGTTGTATGCTTATTTGAAAAAACAGCCCTTTTCATCAAAAAGCAGCTGTATGCCCTTATAGGCGAGTACGTTGATATCCACGCGCTTTCTTTGGAAACATCCATGTGTTCGAACATTCAGGCGGATCTTGTTCTGCTTGGCGATGCCGCTGTAGGAAAGATCATACACAATTACCTTCATGAAGATATTGAACTCCTTGCCATGAAAATGACCATAGGCAAGAGCGGTTTTGAAAAGCTCTTGTCCATTCCTGAAAAATCCCGCGTTTTACTGGTCAATGACACGGTGCAGAGTACGTATGATACGATCAACGTATTGTATGAGGTCGGGATCAGGCATTTGGAGTTTGTGCCGTATTATCCTCATATGCCCTATCATCACGACATCGATATCGCCGTGACGCCGGACGAAGAGGCCCTAGTCCCTTCGTCCATAAAAAAGGTTATCAATATCGGCGGTCGGGTCATCGACCCCTACATGACCATCAATATTTTAACAAAACTTGATCTTGTTAATAACAAAACGCTCCGCGATATCGTGTTCAACAGGACAAACGACTATATCCCGAGAAATCCGCAACTTTTGGAGGTTATCGGATCAATCCTCAAAAGCAGAAACCATTTGGAAAAAATCATCGAAGTCATCGATGAAGGGATCATCGCCTATGATGAAGGGCAGCATATCATTCTTTTTAATGAAGTTGCCGAAAAGATTTTCGGCATCCCGATTTGGAAAGCCAAAATGATGACCCTTTCAGAATGCTTTTCCGAGGTTTCGCTTACAGTCGAGAACCCGGAAGATCTCTGCGATGCCATACAATCAATACATGATATTCATTATATAGTGAATACGTATCCGTTGTCCATTGAGGGCCATTATTCCGGAGGGGTCATCCGTTACAAGGAGTTTTCCGCGATACGGCGCTTGGAAAAGAAGATCCGCCAAGGGGGCAAGACCAGCGGTTATATCGCGAAGAACAGTTTTAACGATATCCTCGGAAAAAGCCCGATCTTGCGGCAATGCCGGAATTTGGCGGAAAAGATGGCCAAAGGGGATGGGGCAATCCTCATTGAAGGGGAGAGCGGTGTCGGGAAGGAAATTTTTGCGCAGGCTATCCATAATGCCTCTTTCCGCCGTGAATCTCCCTTTATTGCCTTCAATTGCGCCTCGATACCGGACACGCTTATCGAAAGCGAATTGTTTGGATACGAGGAGGGGGCGTTTACCGGGGCCCGTAAGGGAGGGAAGCCCGGGCTTTTTGAATTGGCCAACGGCGGAACGGTTTTTCTGGATGAACTCGGGGATATCTCCCCCAATATGCAGGCCAAATTGCTTCGTGTCCTTCAGGAGAAGGAAATCGTGCGGGTAGGGGGCCAAGAAGTCATACCCGTTGATATTCGTGTCATTTCGGCGTCCAACAAGAACATTCCCGAGCTTGTCCTTGAGCATGCCTTTAGGATGGATCTTTTTTATCGCCTGAATGTGCTTTCGTTAAAAATCCCGCCCCTGCGCGAAAGGGAAGACGATATCCTCCTGCTCCTCCACCATTTTTTGCGGGAGTATGGCCTTCAATATGAGCTCTCCGGGGAAGTTGCCGATCTGCTGTTGCAGTATGACTGGCCGGGAAATATCAGGGAACTGCAAAATTTGAGCGCCTATATTGGCTATATGTCGGAAAGCCGCGTCATTACCTGTGCGGAGCTTCCGCAACATTTTTTTGAGGGAATGCAAAAAAAATTTCATTGTCGGCAGAAGCAAAGCGTGCCGCATGAAGATGATGACATGACGTATATCCTTTTGCTGCTTTACCGGGCGGAGGAGAAGGGGAAACATGTCGGGAGGAAAGAACTCTCCCATCAGCTGGCCGCCCATGGGGTGCGCCTTTCGGAAGGGGAGGTCCGTTCCAGGCTCCAAAAGCTGGCCGCAGCAGGCTTGGTCCTTTGCAGGAAGGGGCGTGCGGGAACCCGTGTGACGCGTGCGGGAGAACGTCAGCTTCGGGAGTCCGGATTGCTGTAAGCGGAACCGGCCATGGCGTCTCTGGGAATATGTCCTTTTTTTATCAAAAAATCGGATATAGCCAGTATGTTTTTGTGTTCCCCTTACCAAACGGGCTTTGTTTATGGAAGCATCCTGTTCCCATATACGGGATAGGGTGCTTTTTTGTTTGTTTTTACTTGTGAATTTGCCTCTTGCGCTTGTGGGTAAGCTCTTTTCATAAATAGGTTAAAATAGTCAATAATGTATCCATTTAACCTTTTTAACCTATTCTGAAAGCTATAGAATATACGTATTCTAGTGAATTAAAAATATATTTGCAGTGGCATGCCCCTTGCTTGTTCTGTTGTATCACAAATAACTTCCAACAACAGGACATTCGTATGGACAAGAAGAACCTGTCTGCATGCAGCCCCGAGACCCAACAGCTCTATTTGGGAGATCACATTGACTGGGGTGATGCCTATCCCGAATCCTTCCCTATCTACCAGACCTCTTCATATACGTATCCGGACGTTCACGCCTTTGCGGAGGGCAGAAAGAAGAAGGGGTATCTTTACGGCAGGATCAACCATCCCAACTTTACCAGCCTGAACGAAGTGCTCGCAAGCATGGAACAGGGTGAAGCGGCGTGGGTCGTCTCTTCCGGCATGTTTGCCATTTTTACCGCGCTCATCACGCTGGTGAAGGGGGGCGATCACATCCTCGCCAATACCAATATTTATGGCGAGACCTATCAGGTGCTGAAGGCGTTGCTGCCTCAGTACGGCGTGGAAACGACCTTTGTCGATCTGAACGACAAGGATGCGGTTTCACGGGCCATCCGCCCGAACACCCGCCTTTTTTATGGGGAAGTCATCGCGAACCCCCTGACGATGCTCCTTGACGTCCAAAGCGTTGCGGACATGGCGCATGCCGCCGGGGCCAAGCTGGTCATCGACAATACGTATTCTTCGCCCTACGTCGTCAAGCCGCTGACGCTTGGCGCGGATGTCGTGGTGCACAGCCTGACCAAGTACATCAACGGGCATTTCGACGCCATCGGCGGCGCCATAATCGCCGACAAGGAGACTCTTGAACGGGCTAGGTTCCTGAGCACCCTCATAGGCGGCAGCCTCGCCCCCTTTGTCAGCTGGCTGATCCTGAGGGGGACGCGCAGCTTTGAGCTTCGTTTGGAAAAGCAAAACAGGAACGCCATCCAGCTTGCGGCCGCCCTTGAAGCCAACCCCCTCGTCGAAAGGGTGTATCATCCGAGCCTCGACAGCCATCCTCATCGCGGGCTCGCACTGCGCCTGTTCAGGCCCGACGCCTACGGGGCCATGTTGAGCTTCAGCCTGCCTGACGATCCCGAGCGGATAGATCGTTTCATGGCCGCGTTGAAGATGGTCGGCTTTGCCAATACGCTTGGCGGGTTCAGGACGACCGTCGCGCATCCCGCCACGCAGTCCCACAGCAGCCTTTCCCCTGAGGAGCGGGCGGCGCTGGGTATTCATCATGGAACGATCCGGGTGTCCGTGGGGGTTGAATCGCCCGAAGACATTATCCGTGATTTCGCGGAGGCCATTCAGGAAAGCCTCGCCTGATTCCGTCGCCATCCCCATGTAACTTACAGGAGAAAACGTCATGACCGCGACAACGTTGAAGCCTGTCCGCAAGGAATTGACATTCGGCTTTGCTGTTTTCATCTTGACCGTCGTCGTCGCCATTATCGCAAGTGGAATGATGTTTTTTAACCTTAAGCTCCAGATGCTCATGTTGTGCTGCTGGGTCGTTTGCGCAGGTTTCGGCCGGTATCTGGGATTCTCGTATACCGAGCTGGAAGCGGGGGCTTACGAATTCATCGCGCGGGCTATGGGGGCCGTCCTGATCATGATGTCCGTGGGAGCCCTGATCGGGGCTTGGATCTCGGCGGGCACCGTCGCCGTGATGATTTACATCGGTTTGAAGATCATCACTCCGGAGTTTTTTCTGGCGACCAGCTTTATCCTTTGCTCCATGACTTCCATCTTTACGGGGACTTCATACGGTACGATCGGAACCGTCGGCCTCGCCCTGATGGGGATAGGCGCGGGGCTTGGCTTCGATCCCGGCGTAACCGCCGCAACCGTGATCAGCGGCGCCTTCCTTGGCGACAAGATGTCCCCGCTTTCGGATACGACCAACATGGCCGCGGCCGTCAACGATGTCCCCCTGCTTACCCATGTCCGGCATATGGCCAATACGTTGACGCCGGCATTCATCATTACGTTGATCATCTATCTCTTCATGGGGTTCCATCACGATTCCGGAACCGGCGATGCCAGTATCCTCAATCAGCTCCTTGAGGACATTACGGCCAACTTCCGGCTCGGCTTCATCCCCGCCATACCCATGCTCCTTGTCTTTTACCTCCTGCTGCGCCAGACAAACCCTGTTTTGGCTATTATCAGCGGTTCCGTGCTGGGCGTCGCCGTGGCGGTGGGATACGCGGGCGTGGATTTGACGGCATCGTTCAATGCCATGTGGAGCGGCTACGAAAAGACGTTCGACAATCCTTTGCTCATGAAGTTGATGAACCGCGGCGGGGTGACGAGCATGCTCGGGGTATCGGCCCTCGTCATCTTTGCCTGCGGCCTCGGCGGGATGTTGCGCTGCCTCGGCGTGATAGACACTATCCTCGAGCCTGTTTCCCGGCATGCCAAGAGCGCGTTTTCCCTCGTGCTGTCGACGTTGGTCATCGGGTTCAGCACGGTTTTGCTGACGGCTTCGTCCTACTTCAGCCTGCTCATGACAGGGACAATCATGACGCCGCTGTTCCGTAAGCAGGGCTACCGTCCAGAGAACTGTTCCCGTGTCACGGAAGATGTTGGAACCCTTGCGACGCCGCTCGTCCCTTGGAGTTCGAATGCGCTCTTTTCCATGGGGATGTTAAGCGTGGGGTTCACTGAATATGCCCCCTACTGTTTCCTCATGTTCCTCATGCCGTGCGTATCCCTGATTTATTCCCTATTTGACATCAACATGACCCGGCTCTCCGATGCGGAAAGGCTGGCCGGCGATCAGGCGCAGGAACAGCCTGAACAGGTTTCCGCCTGATTTTTTGGGGGGCTTTTAGCCCCCCTTCCTCCCCATGCTCTATCCTCGCTTGCCCCTTGCCCAGAATGCTTTTCCCGTATGCTGAGGGCATATTTCAGGCCCTCTCAGGCATCCAGCCGGATGGATTGTCTGAATCTGTAACCATTATCCATAAATACCGTTATGCCAGATACCACAGAATATATGATTGTTAAGGAAGGAAGCGTTCCCTCTCGTTCTGTCTTGACAGGGATACGACATGGATTCCCCATTTTCCTTGGGTACATCCCGCTCGGGTTCGCATATGGGGTTCTTGCCGTGCAAAACGGCATCCCCGCAGTGTATGCGGTCCTGTTTTCCCTGCTCGTATACGCCGGCGCGGGGCAGTTTATCTCGGTAGGGCTGTGGGGGATGGGGGCCTCCGTCTTTTCCATCGTGTTCACTACGCTTGTCGTCAACCTGCGGCATGTCCTTATGTCGGCCGCGGTGGCCCCGTGGTTCGCTCCGTTTACCAAACTACAGCAATGCATCATTGGCTGGGGGCTTACGGATGAGGTCTTCGCTACGCACAGCATGGCGATGGCCCAAGGAGAAAAGGCGAGGCTGGCGCCTATTTATGCCGTCAATTTCACGGCTCACAGCGGATGGATCCTCGGCACGCTCATAGGGGCCGTAGCGGGGGATTTCCTGCCTGATCCCAAGCTGTTTGGGCTTGATTATGCCCTTCCCGCCATGTTTCTTGCCCTCTTGGTTCCCCAATGCAAAGATCATGTCTATACGGCGGTGGCCGTCCTGTCGGCGCTGCTATCCGTAATCCTCGCCTTGTGCGGCATAGGCCGATGGAATGTCATTGTGGCAAGTATTGTAACGTCCACTCTCGGGGCCTTGTTCGTCACATGCTGCGAGCGCCGATATTCCTCCAGGAGCAAAATATGAATGCTGATATTCTGCTCTGCATCTTCGGCATGTGCCTTGCGACCCTTATCCCCCGAGTTGCTCCTGTTGCGCTGCTTGCAGGGCGTGATCTCCCTCCGCTGTTGGCGCGTTGGCTGTCTTTTGTGCCCGTATCCGTACTCGCTGCGTTGGTCATGCCTGATTTGGTACTTGTAAACGGCAAACTTGAAATGTCCTTCGATAATCTTTTTTTTATGGCGTCTTTTCCTACGCTGGCTATATGTTGGTACAAAAAAGGAAGCCTTTTCAGCGCGCTTGCTGTAGGCATGGGGACGATAGCGCTCATCCGTTATTGGATGAATTAGCTATTGCATGAAGACGATACTGTTGACATCACTCGATACGCATCCAGTTTATAGAGAGCTATGCGGTATGCGGGTGCTGTTCAAGAGTTATTGCACCAATCGATAATCGGTAAAGATACGATTCTGCTTTTTGCGGTTAACTTGATCCGCATTTGATGCCTTCAAGCACGGCAGCGGCAACGGCGGTTCAGGAAGTCCGGCTCATCGTTTTTGGGATTAACGAGTGGTGAACCAGGAATGTTCCACCTGTGCGGTGCGGAATGCATGTTGCGCAGGCGGGAGGGGCACTTGGGCACCCGTGGCGTCAGCCGTCAAACCTGCTGACAATAACGGGTACGTTGATGGCGGTAGGTCGGGAATGCTCTGTTTTTCGGAGGGGTCCCGTATCAGGCTTCTCTAGCTTGTGCCTGCTGGCGTTCCCGGTCCGATGGATTCGGGAGGCGCAGGGCGGCTTGCGGGGCAATGCGGGCCGCTTCATCGTCCGTAAGGGCATGGTGCAGGCAGAGAACGGGAACCCCGTTTTATTTCAGGGGAGAAGGGAAGGCCTCCAGCCGCGGCGGAAGGATATTGCGATTGGAATGGATGCGTTCTGGGGCGCTGCATTTGGCTACGGCGCGCCCGTAAACTGCTGGCCAGCCTTCCTCCGAGATTCCCTTTCCGCTTGGCTTCCCGTGGGGCTTTGGTCTTGAGGCTGTAGGTGATCTCTTTCTTGGGGGCATAGTAGTCCAGCAGGTCAGAGGGAACCCTAACCCGAATGTAATAAACAGCCCCGCGCCGCACGATATTGGAGGATAAAGACAAGGCGTCCATGCCCCTCTGTGTAACACCTTTGTGTAACACTTGGAACAAGAACGCCTAAAAAGAAAAGCGGTTACTGTAAAAGTAACCGCTTATATTCACGTGGTGCCGAGGGCGGGACTCGAACCCGCACAGGAATTCCCACTACCACCTCAAGATAGCGTGTCTACCAGTTCCACCACCTCGGCGCGAAAAGAGGTATATGCAAAACCGAAGCGGCTGGCAAGCTTTTTTTTGCGATCCGGCGAAAAATTTTCGCCGGTAGGCATGGGTTCCCGGCCATTATCCCGCAAAACGGGAAAAGAGCTTTTCTCTGTAAAGGGGTTATGATGGATTGACTGAGGGGCACTTTTCCTGCCTATCCGGTACGCGGAATTTGTATCCTCTCATAGGGGGCAAAACGTTTTTCTTGTGGAGTGCCGCATGGGCCGACGCGGGAGAGGGCTTTTGGCATCATGCCGGATGCGGAAAAAAGAGGGCGGGTATGCCGGTGTGAAGGCATGGTTTCCCTTCAATCCGCCGAAAAGGGCTTGCCTTGCCGGTCTGTTGCATGACAATGCAAGGGGAATCGTCCGAACGGGGTGGCAGGCATGAATGTTTCGTTTGAATATTACAAGGTTTTTTATCATGTGGCCCAGCTTGGGAGCATTACCCTTGCGGCCCGGGCTTTGTTCCTTTCTCAGCCGGCGGTGAGCAAATGCGTGCGGCAGCTTGAAAAAATACTTGGCTGCAATCTGTTTTACAGGATGCACAAAGGGATGCGGCTTACCCCGGAAGGGGAGGTGCTCTATCAGCATGTCTCTCAGGCCTGCGAGCAGATCGCCATCGGGGAAAAAAAGCTTCAGGCCATGCTGCATCTGGATTGGGGAAGCATCCATATCGGTTCCTCCGATATGATCATGCACGCCTTTTTGCTCCCATATCTGGAGCGGTTCCATAAGGACTATCCCAAAGTCCGCATCAGTACCATCACGGCATCGACGCCCGAAACGATTGCCGCGCTGCGCGCCCGCCGGATCGATCTGGGCGTCGTGTTCACGCCTGTGGAGGAAAACGAGGATCTGGATCTGATTCCGGTTTGCACGGTTCAGGATGTGTTCATCGCGGGCAAGTCGTTCCGCCATCTGGAAGGCTCCGTACTCTCGCTGGGTGAGATTGCCAAGCTCCCGATCATATGCCCGGAAAAGGGGACCAGCACACGGGGGTACCTTGATGCGTTCTTCCAGTCGCACGGCGTTGTGCTCGATCCGGAATGCGCCTTGGCGACGACGGTGCTGATCGTTCCTTTCGTGGAGCGCGGGCTCGGCGTGGGCATTACCGTACGGCGTTTTGCGGAGGAGAGCCTTCAGGCCGGGAGCGTCTTCGAGCTGCGGCCGGAGCATGCGATCCCCGAACGGGCCATTGCGGTGGTGACCAGAAAGCGAAGCCTGATTTCACATGCGGGGCGCGCCTTCATCCGCTGCCTGACCGGCAGGCAGCCCGCAGGGGAGGGCAGCGAACGGCCGTATGAAGAGGGGAGGGACGGCACCGGGGGACAGCCTTAACTTGAAAGCATGTTTCTCATGAGTATATTTCATTTTACGCATGAATGGGCGTAGCGTACGAACGGGGGCAGGTAGGTTCCCACGTTGCGGAAGGAGCACGGCCGGGATGGCTGCTGCGCACGGGGGATCCGGTTCCGCAATAAGGGGATATGCCATTATGAAAAGAGGTTACCTGTTTATTGTGTTGGCAACGCTGTTCTTCAGCACGATGGAAATCGCGCTCAAGGGCGTTGCCGGGCTGTTTAATCCTGTCCAGCTCAACCTCACGCGCTTCCTCATCGGCGGCCTTGTCCTGATCCCGTTCGCCAGACGGATGCTCAGAAAGCGCGGCGTCCGGATCGACGCCCTCAGTTTCGCCAAGCTGGCGGGGCTCGGCTTTCTGGGGATCGTGGTCAGCATGACCTTGTATCAGCTCGCCGTCGAGAACACGAACGCCTCGGTCGTGGCCGTCCTGTTCAGTTGCAACCCTGTCTTTGTGCTCGTTTTCGCGGGGCTCGTCCTGCACACGCAGATCCGGCGTCAGCACGTTATGGCACTGGTGCTGGAATGCCTCGGCATTCTTATCCTGATCAATCCGCTGAACACGTCCATCAGTACGGCGGGCATCATCTTCACCATGCTGTCCACGGCGGTGTTCGCCCTCTATGCCGTGCTTGGGACGAAAATGTGCGCCAAGTATTCCGGCGTCGTAGTGACCTGCGGGAGTTTTCTGTTCGCCAGCCTCGAAATGGCCTGTATCGTCGCGTTCAGCCGCCTCTCGTCGGTCGCTGATTTCCTCGAGGGCATCGGGCTCGGACTTTTTGCGGATATCCCCCTGCTTTCCGGGTATACCCCGTTCAGCGCGCTGATGATGCTGTACATCTGCGTCGGCGTGACCGGGGCCGGTTTCGCCTGCTACTTCATGGCGATGGAGGCGACTTCCCCCATCACCGCCTCGCTGGTCTTCTTTTTCAAGCCCGCCCTCGCCCCCGTACTGGCGCTGGCCTTCCTGCAGGAAGCCATCCCGTTGAATATGGTTGCGGGCATCCTGTTTATCCTCGCGGGCTCGCTGGTTTCGCTCATTCCCGCCCTGTCCGTGGTCCCCGCGGTGATCGTCGGAAGGGGATGGGGCTGGAAGCGCGGCCGGGCCTGATGTCTTCGCATAATCGTCGGTGAAGGCTCGTTTTTCCGATAAAAAAGCCCGGGCAGGTGCCGCCCGGGCTTCGGTCATGCCACTAATTCCAAGGCTGCTTGCCGCAGGCCTTCAGGTATTCGTTGATGGCTTCCTTGCCGCCCACAAAGTCGGCCATTTCAGGCCAGACCTTTTCGGTGGCGATCTTCTTCCACTGATCTTCGTCTTCCAGCTGGGAAACCTTGAGGCCCCCGGCCACGAGTTCCCGCTTGGAGGCTTCGGCCTGCTCGATCTGGAACAGCAGCGACTTTTCCTGCGCATACTTGCCCGCGTCGATCAGGATCTGCCGGACTTCGGGCGTCAGCTTTTCAAAGACGCGTTCGCTGATGACCAGAGGCTGGAGGTGATAGGTGTAGTGCACCTCGGTCAGGTAACGCTGGTTGGCTTCGTTGAACTTCATGGCCCGGAAGCCGATGTAGCCGTAACACTGGCCGTCGACGTCGCCGGACTGGAGGGCATTGAAGGTCATGGACCACGGGACGAGGGACGGGATGGCGCCGAATGCCTTGTAGGTGGCGATCATGACCGCGCTTTGGGGCACGCGGACCTTCAAGCCCTTCAGGTCGTCCAGCTTGGTGATCGGGTGCTTGTCGTTGGAGATGAAACGGAAGCCCGCATACGTCCACGTCAGAACCCGGAATCCGGCTTCGGAGGCGTACTTGTTCAGCAGTTCCGCGGGGGCGCCGTTGGTCCCGGCCACGACTTCGTTCAGGTTGGCGAACAGGTAGGGCAGGGTCAGCAGGCCCAGCTTCTTCTCAAGGGGCACGATATTGGCGATGCCGCCAAGGGCCATGTCGAGCGTGCCCTTTTGGACTTTGCGGAAACGTTCCCCTTCGTCGTCGCCCGGCGAGCCGCCGTAAATGCAGATGACTTGGATGGCGCCGCCGGTCTTGTCTTCCACGTACTTCTTGAACGCATTGCCCACGACGCCCATTTCGGAGCTTTCGGGATCGCCCATGGCGATGGTCAGCGTCTTATGCGGCGCGGGTGCGGGCGCGGCGGAAGCGGAAGCGGCGCACAGGAAGAACCCCGCCATAAGCAAGGAAACGATGGTCTTGCAGCTCATAGCATTCTCTTCTTTGATTGGCTTGTTGGAAACGAAGGCGGCGGGGATGGCCCGCCGCCCGGCAATTATTGCAGCCCGGTCCCCATGAGGTTGGGCAGGAAGAGCACGATATCCGGGAATATCACCAAGATGGCGATAACGGCGATGTTGATCGCCACGAGCGGCAGCGCCTTGAGGGATATTTCCTCAAGGGAAATATTGGCGATACCTGAGGCGATGAACATGTTTTCGCCCAGCGGCGGCGTGGAGAACCCGATGCCGCAGCAGCAGATGAGGATGATGCCGAAATGGATCGGATCGACCCCATATGCCGTCATGATGGGCAGCAGCACCGGCGTCACCAGCATGATGATGGCGAGGGTTTCCATGAACATCCCGAGGAACAGCAGGAGGGCGACCACGAAGAACCACACAAGGTGCACGTTGTTGGTGAAGGACAGGATCCAGTTGGCGATTTCCACCGGAATCCGGTACGAGGTGAGCAGGTAGCCGAAGGCCGTCGCCGTGAAGACAAGCACGAGCACGCGGCCCGTCAGCCATGACGTGGTCTTGAGGGAGGCCATGAAGCTTTTCAGCGTCAGTTCCTTATGGATGAAGATACCCACGAGGATGGTGTAGAAAATGGCCACGACGGCGGCTTCCGTCGGGGTGAAGATGCCGGCGTAGATGCCGCCGAGGATGATCACCGGGGCGAGGATGGACCAGAAGCCGTCGCGCAGGGAGTGGATAAAGGTCTTTATGGACCAGTCCAGCCCCTCGGTCTTCAGGTTCCGGCACAGGAAGAAGTGCATGACGCTGAGGCCGACGGCGATGAGGATGCCCGGGAGGATGCCGGCCATGAACATCTTGGAGATGCTCTGCTGGCCGGACACGCCGTAGATGACCATGGGGATGCTCGGCGGGATGATGATGCCGATGCCGCCCGCGGTGGCGGTGGCGGCGGCCGCGTACCCGATGTTGTAGCCGCGCTTGGCCATGGCCGGGATCATGAGCATGCCGACGGCGGCGGTCGTCGCGGGGCCGGATCCGGAGATGGCCCCGAAGAAGACGCAGGAGAGGGTGGTGGAGATCGCCAGGCCGCCGGGCGTGGGGCCTACGATATTTTCGGCGACATGCACCAGACGTCTGGATACGCCTGCCGCCTCCATAAGTGAGCCCGCCAGGACGAATGCCGGCAGCGCCATGAGCGGGAAGGCCGTCAGCGAGGCAAAGGCACGTTCGATCATCAGGCTGAGGTCAATGTCGAGCACAATGAAGCAGGCCATGGTCGCAACGCCGAGGGCGACCATGATCGGGCTGCCGATAAGCAGCAGCACGAAGAAGATGCCGAACAGCAGAAGGCCGATGTTCGCGGGGGAAAGGGCTTCCATCATTCCTTGTCTCCTTCTGCCATGAGCGTCTTCTGGCTTTCTTTGATGGATTCCTGATCCGGATCAAGAATCTCCTGTTTCAGGATGTACTTGATGACGTTCACCTGAACGATGCGGATGGCCATCAGCAGGAAGCTCAACGGGAAGACAAGGTAAACCATGCCCAAATCCCAGTCCAAGGCCGGGGTCGCGTACGGAAATTCCACGAGGTCGAGAACGGCGACATAGCCTTCCCAAGCCATGATGAGCGAAAAGCAGAACCAGATGATGTCGCCGATGAACAGGAACAGGTCCCCCACCCACTTGGGCGCTCTGGAAAACTGGAGCGTCACGCGGTTCAGGGCGCACAGGCGCGTCGCATAGCACGCGCCGAACAGGATGAACCAGATAAAGGCGAAACGGGCGATTTCTTCCGTCCACGGCAGCGACATGTTGATCTGCCGCAGGACGATCTGGAGCAGAATGACAACGACAAAGAAGACCAGCAAAAACTGGCACAGATAGCTTTCGAAGTGGTCCAAAAGGGCCAAGACTACTTTTTTCACGCTTGCTATTCCTCCTCCCAAATCCTTAAAAAGGGCGGGACGGCATTTCCCGGAAGGGAGCCGGGCCGAAAAACGGCGAACCCCGCAGCGAGAAGACATTCCGCACAGGAGGAATCCGTGTTCCCCTGCCTCTGACGCCGTCCCGCACAAACAGACCGGCACCAGCGGCGCTACACGGATTCCTTCCGTACTCAAGAGGGGCAGGTCCGCCCCCGCAGACCGAACCCCCATGTCTTCATGACGAATTACTTCCAGGCGTCCTTGCCGCAAGCCTTCAGGTATTCGTTGATGGCGTCCTTGCCGCCCACGAAGTCAGCCATTTCGGGCCATACCTTTTCCATGGCGGCCTTCTTCCACTGGTCTTCGTCTTCGAGCTGGGAAACCACGAGGCCGCCGGCGATGAGTTCCTTCTTGGCGGCGTCGGCGTTTTCGAGCTGGTACTTCAGGACGGTGTCCTGAGCGTACTTGCCGGCGTCAACGATGATCTTCTGCATTTCGGGGGTCATCTTCTTGAACACGCGTTCGCTGATGACCAGAGGCTGCAGCTGATAGGTGTAGTGTACCTCGGTGAGGTACTTCTGGTTGGCTTCGTTGAACTTCATGGCCTTGAAGCCGATGTAGCCGTAGCACTGGCCGTCCACGACGCCCTGCTGGAGCGCGGTGAAGGTTTCGGCCCAGGAGATGGGGGTCGGGCTGCCGCCGAAGGCCTTATAGGCGGCGATCAGCACGGCGCTCTGGGGCACGCGGAACTTCAGGCCCTGAATATCGGCCATCTTGGTGATGGGGCGCTTGGAGTTGGAGATGTAGCGGAAGTCCGTGTAGGTCCACGTGAGGATGCGGAAACCGGCCTTGGTGGAGTACTTGTTCAGCAGTTCGGCGGGCGCGCCGTTGGTGCCGGTCACGACTTCGTCGATGTTGGCGAACAGATAGGGCAGGGTCAGCAGGCCGAGCTTCTTTTCAAAAGGCACGAGGTTGGCGATACCGCCCATGGCCAGGGGCAGGGTGCCTTTCTGGACGTTACGGAACGCTTCGCTTTCGTCGCCCAGAGAGCCACCGTAGAAGCACTGCACTTCCACTTTGCCGCCCGTTTTTTCTTCCACATACTTTTTAAAAGCATGGCCGACGACACCCATTTCGGAATCTTCAGGGTCACCCACGGCGACTTTCAGCGTCGTTTCCGGCGCGGCGGACGCGGGGACGGTCCACAGAAGCAGGGCCGCCAGCACAAGGGGAAGCATTTTCTTGTAGCTCATGAACGTTCTCCTCTCACGGTTGAATTGTGAAAAAAAACCTAATGTCGACACTAACACAGAAAATCATTGAAGGCTAGAGGGCGGTGAAAAGAGATGAGATGGATGGCCGTATATTGCGGAATACATTGTAATGCTGAAAAATTATCGGCATTTTGACCGAAGATGGATCCGATATCCGGCCTTGTGCGGAGCATAAATCCGACATGCATGTTCACAATAAATACTATGTTATTTAACTATGTTAAGATTGTATGAAATGCTATTTCGCAAAATATTTCCGTCAGGGTGAAGAAAGCTTCTTTGCTGCGTTGTCGAAACGTGTCCGATATGGAGAGCTTTTTTCTGATCTTTTAACATAATTCATTTTTATTATTTAATAAAGTGTATCGCATGGGAACGGAGGCATGTATGGGCATCGTGGGAAGGATGCATTGTCTTGAACGTGCTGCATGTCACATAAAGCACATGCTGTACTGCCGTTTCAGGATGCCGTGCCGCCACAAAAGACTGTGTTGATCCATATCATGAGGTCTTTATTGGCATAAACAAAAGTACAGTATCCGAAAGAGGCTTTGTTGAGCCGTTTCCATAGCCCCTTTTCCTTTCCATCTGGCTTCCTTTATGGCCATTCATGATTGTCGACACATGAAACGTATGGGCGTGGCGCTTCCGATGCTTCCAATCCGGAACCAGCCCCGGCGCGAAGCGGCCCTCCCAAACATACGCTTGGGAGGGCCGCTTCGCCGTTTGTCGAATAAACGCCCAAAGCCCCCAAAAGGCCATTCAGGCCCGGGGGCTTTGGGCATCCTTTGGGGACGCCTGCAGGGGCAAGAGGAACGTCAGGCCCGCTGCGCCTGTCTCACGGAGCGTATTCGCCGTCCGTCTGGGGCGGCTGGTTCCCTAATAGCGCATCCCGGAGAAATCGCCGTAACAGTCGTGGTCGGTGGATGCCTGTTTCGGGTCCAGCAGGACGGCTTCCCACATTTCAGTGTAGTAGACGCAGGTGCCGGGGTTTTGGGCGGCTGCCGAGAGGTGATCCCTCGCCTCAAAAACAGGCCATGAGCATTTGAAGGCCAGGGCGTTGCTGAAGGAATCCGCTTCCACAACTTCGGAAGCGCCTTTGACGAGGTTCATGTTCATCCCTGAGTAGTAGACAAGCTTGTATTGAGACATGGCGGTGTGTCCGCGGGAGGAGAGGCGGACTCTCCCCCCGCCGTGTTTAAAGATTAATGAAGGCCGGGAAGAAGATATTTACTCACAACGAAGAGAACCACAAGCAGGACGATGCCCAAAGTGATGCCGCCCTTGATGAGCTTGAGCTCCGTTTCGTCCATGGGTTCGTATTCCATCTTTTGTATTTCTTCGTGAAACTTCACGTCGTTCTTGTTTTTTTCTGCCATGATCGTTCTCCTTAGCTAAGCGGTGCGTGGAATCAGGAGGCCAACGGAGGGGTCATGCCGTGGAAGAACAGCCACGAGATGAACAGCCCGAGCCAGATGATGAAGCCGAACAGGCATACCACATAGACGATGGCCAGCTTGCCGATCCCTTCTTCCATGAGCTTGCGGAAGTTCGACACCATGCCGATGGTGAAGAAGGTGAGCAGGAAGAAGATGACGCGGAACGCGTTCAGCGTACCGGAAACGCTCGCGCCGGTCTTCTGAAGCTCGGGGGACTGGAGGCAGATGATGAGGAGGATGGCGAACGTGATGATGTAGCCGAGCACGAAGCGGGGGAAACGGGCCCACACGTCGCCCCAGTGCATGGTCCTGTCGCCGGACTTGTCGAACTTGGTGCACCATACCCATGCGAGGACCAGAGCCCATACGCCGATGAAGACGTCAATGAAGATCTTGACGGTGGTGGTGACCATGATGATCCAGCCGGGTTCCCAGTTGATCCCGGCTTCGGCGGCCTTGGCGAGGATCAGCGATTCGGCGATGGCGCCGGAAGCGATGGCGCCGCCGTCGGACTTGACGGCGAGGCCCATCCAGCCGCCCGCGACCATGGGTTCGCCGGTCAGGAAGTGCTGCGCGATGAAGGGCAGGATCAGCATTTCGATGCAGGTGAACACCACGACGAGCGAGGAGACCATGATCGGGACGACAGGCCGGGAGCGGATGGCCGCGCCCGTGGCGATGGCGGCGGATACGCCGCAGATGGAGATGCCGGACGCCAGCGGGGCCGCCCATTCGCGGTTGAACTTGAAGTACCGGCGGGCCACGTAATAGACCACGCACCAATACAGGAGGTAGGCTTCGACGATGGCGCACAGCCCCCGGAAGATGATGTGCCCGGCGAAACCGGCGGCGTCGGCGGCCTTTACGCCGAGTTCCGCGCCCATGATGACGATGGCGATCTTGACGAACAGCTCGGGACGGCAGGCGTCCTTCAGAGATTCCGCAAGGTTCGGCATAAAGTTGCTGATCACGATGCCCATGACGAGGGCAAGGATGAGCCCGGCTTCGGTGCTCAGGCCCAGCGCCCACGGAATCCCCTGAGCCTTAAGCTGGGTGGGGTTGGCCGCGATGTAGGCGTTGGCGCCCAGCGTATAACAAATCATGGCGATAAAGAAGATGATGGTGAAGGACTTGACGAACTTCGCCACGTCGTTCCCCATGAGCTTCACGCAGCAGGCCAACGCGCCCGTCAGGATGGCATACGTAGCGAACAATGCGCCATAGCCGGGGAGAAGGCCTTTGGTGGCGGGACGCCATGCGTCGAGCGGATCGCCCACCCACATGCCGATTTTGACGGCCCAGCCGAGCATGTCCATCCCACCGAACTTGAGCAGGGCTAGGATAAAGATGACGCTTCCAAGCAACAGGGCGACGCGATCTTCGTTCAACGGCTTTCTTGCGGTTTCCATATTCCTCAACTCCGAAATATGTTCTTGAGTAATGCGAAATGGTTTCAGGCATGAGTCCAGCCCCTCACCGGGGGCACGCTCAGAACGGGCGAGACGGGCCTCTTGTATCCGGAGGCGGCTCGTTGTTTTGATCAGGCGTGCCCGGGAGCATGAAGGAAAGAGCGCGGCTCTTCCGATACGTGCACGGGGGGCTTTAAGGGAGGATGCGCGGAGGTGCGAACGGGAGTGGGAGCATCCCGTGGAAGTCGCATAGTTTGGGAAGGAAATCATTTTGCGGGCGGCAAAGATGAAGCTTCCTGACGACGGGTTCATAGAGGAGAAAACCGAGCAGGATGGAAAGCAACGGGAGGAGGGATTCCAGCCCGCTTGCATTCGTATTACAATGTGGACGCTTATGCTCTGCAATACGCTGCGTTACGGCATATTCGCAGATTTCATCGGATACGAAGGTTTCTCTATCCTCGAAATAGAGAGTATTCTCTACTGCTGCATATTGCCATACTCCACAGATCATGGTGAACACAAAAACTGTGCACATGAATCTTTGTGTGAATGATGAAATAGGCATACAATAGCTCACTGGGTATTATAGTGATGGTATAGTGAATTTTTAAACTTGAAAAGAAAACATGTCAATATGGTTTTGTATTATTTTGTCGGGCAGTATTTTTCCTACTGAAAGAGTATTGTATGTTAGGCAATCCCCATAGCGGCCAAAAGGAAAAAGGAAGAGGCCGCGAGAAGCCCGGAAGCGGGAATGGTAAGAACCCATGCAATCACAAGGTGCCCCGCAACCCCCCAGCGGACGGCGGTAAGGCGCTTGGTCGAGCCCACGCCGAAGATGCAGGCCGTGATCGTATGGGTCGTGCTGATGGGCGCCCCGAGGAGGGACGCGCCGGAGATGACCAGCGCGGCCGAAGTTTCGCTGGCGAAGCCGTGGACGGGCTCCAGTTTGAAGATTTTGTGCCCCATCGTTTTGACGATTTTCCAGCCGCCCATGGCCGTGCCGAGCGCCATAAAAGTGGCGCAAAGGCACTTGACCCAGAAGGGGACGGCTATCGTTTCGATTTCGTTAAAAATGAAGAGGGCAAGGGTGATGACGCCCATGGTCTTCTGCGCATCGTTCATGCCGTGGCTGGTCGCCATGAACGCCGCCGAGAGCACTTGAAGCCGTGTGAATGCCGTATTGAGTTTGTTCCTTGCGCATTTCGCGCACAGGAACATGATGAGGAACATGACCAGCAGCCCCATGCCGAACCCGGCCAGTGGGGAGAGGATCAGGGGCAGCAAGATCTTGGTCAGGATGGAGCCCCCGTTGAGGGACGAAAAACCGGCATAGGCCACGGCGGCCCCCATGAGCCCGCCTATCAGCGCATGGGAGGAAGAGGAGGGGATGCCGAAGTGCCATGTGAACAGGTTCCAGCCGATCGCCCCGATCAGGGCCGCAAGTACCAGGGGCTGGCAGTTTGCGACAATATCCGGGTGGACAATGCCCGAGCCGAGCGTGTTGGCGACCTTGGTCCCCAGAAACGCGCCGAGCAGATTGAGGGTGGCCGCCATGATGACGGCCGTCCGGGGGCTCAGCACCTTGGTCGAAACCACGGTGGCGATGGCGTTGGCGCAATCGTGGGCCCCGTTGGTGAAATCGAAGATCAGCGCCACGATGATGATCAGAATGAGGAGGAAGGAAACTTCAAACATACTTCAGCGCGACCTCCTCAAGTGTGTCGGCGAGATCCGATACCGCATCGACCGTGCGTTCCATGCGATCATAGACCTGCCCCCAGAGGATGAGCTCCCTGACGCGTTCAAACGTTTCGATTTCGCTGTCCATCAGCTCCGCAAGCCCGGTCGACTGGAACATTTCGCAGTCGGATTTCCGGGATTTGAGCGTATGGATGTACGCGGACACCTCTTTTTTCTTGGAGATTTCATCAAGCATGGATTTCGTGTCGCCCAGCATGCCCCGGATCCTTTCCGTGATCATCTGAGCCGGAAAACGCTGGTACATGAACCCGGAAACAAAAAAACGGTTGGCAAGATGCTGTATCTTGTCCGCTACCCGCTCCTGGGCCATGTTGATCGCGTGGATGTCCTCGCGATCGATGGGAGTGATGAAGGTCTGGGAGAGGTGTTGCGTGATGCTCCGATAGATCCGATCCGCCTCTTCTTCCAGCAGGTTGATCCGCTTCAGATGGCGTTCCGAGGCTTCCGTGTTGTTCATGACGGCGGCGAGCGCCTCCGCCATGTCTTGCAGAAGGGCATTCTGCTGTTCCAGAAGTTCAAAAAAAGGGACGGTCTGAGGCAAAAAGCGTGCAAACATTCTTCTGTCCTAACGGTTGAGTATGGAAAAACAGGGACGGGTATCCCTGAACAGCCGCTGAAAGTGGGCAGAATGTGAGGCGATGCCTAATAAAAAAGACCTTCACGGCAGACGACTGCCGTGAAGGTCTCACTTATCAAGCAAAAACTTGATGGTAACGCCAGGCCGCAAAGCCATGCTGTTGACGTTACCGGGGTCTCAAGGACCCAGCTACTCCCCTTACACTTTCTTTATGAATACAATAAGACAGCCATTCTGTCAATAGCTTTTTCTTTTTTTCACAATGCCATTGCCCATGCTCTCAACGTTTCTTGGTTCATCCTATCCAAGAAAAGGTTTCCTTCCGCCCACTGCAACAGTTTTTCACACTGCATCATCCATATGTTCTATTTATACAATTCCATCTAACTTTTCTGATGAAGATGTATTGTATCGTGATTTTGAATTATATAAAAAGAATGGTTTGCAGAACATTACATACTGCACTTCAAATGAATGCATACAATCACGAGAAAAGGCATAATAAAAGGATTTATACCCTTTGCTTATTGGACATATACAGTGAGTAATGAGGAGTCTGTTCCGTGGATTCGGTATCAGAAAATTTTAAGAATTCTTCTTGATGCGAAGTGAAAACGGAAACGCAACAGGTCCGGGAAACCAGTATGCGGCGGAGGGCATCAAAGAGAGCTCTTTTTTCAGGGGAAAGGCTTTCCGAACGGCGAACACTTAAAAAGCCCTCAACCTGTTCAGGTTCAAGGGCTTTCAGGATTTCATCGGATGTCTTGGAGTTTCCAAGTGGCGGAGAGGGTGGGATTCGAACCCACGTACCAGCTCATCACCGGTAACTCGATTTCGAGTCGAGCGCGTTACGGCCACTTCGCTACCTCTCCGTCCAGCCAGAACTTGTATCGGATCACGGCACAAAGAGCAAGAGGGAGCGGGCCAAAATCCTTTGCCGCGGCTCTCCGGGAAAGCGTTCTTCGCATGGCCCCGCGGGGAAATCCTTTTCTTTTGAGGGAGCGGCTGATAGTTTTCGTGCATGACAACTTCATCTTTTCATGCTGCCTCTGCCCCTATTGAGTGGGTCGTAATCCGTCTGAGCGCTCTCGGCGATGTGGCCTTGACCACTGGAGTTCTCGAATACTGGCACCGCACGCACGGCTGGACGTTTACGGTCATTACCCGTGAGGCCTTTGTCCCTGTTTTGGAAGGGCATCCGGCTGTGCGCGCCGTCGTTGGCCTTACCAAGGAAGAACTGAGGTTCCCGCGCCTGCTTGGCGTTTTCCGGGATCTGGCGGAAGCCCATGCCGGAAAAGGCTTGCTTGATCTGCACGGAACCTTGCGTACCCGTTTGCTTTCCCTGCTATGGCAAGGCCCTGTAAGGCGTTATCGCAAGCTTGGCCTTGAGCGCCGCTTGTTCCTGCGGAGCAAAGGGCGGCTGTTCCGGGATAAGCTCCGGCTGTGGAACGTCCCGCAGCGCTATGCTCTTGCCGTGGAGCCTACGCCCCCGCCCCGTTCCGCGCTGTTGCCGCACATCTGGCTTTCCGACGAGGAGATCGGGCAGGGGCGGCGTCTGTTGGAGCCGCTTCCAGACAAGGCGGGCATCCCGCCCATAGCCCTGCACCCGTATGCCACACACCCCGATAAGGCATGGAACGAGGTGTACTGGCGCCAGCTTATGGAGATGTTCGAAGCACGCGGCATCCCGTGGATCGTCATCGGGCGGGGAACCGGCATCGAAGGCATCCCCGCATCCCGCGATTTTACCAACCGCACGTCCCTGCGCGAGACATGCGCGCTGTTGCGGGCTTCGTCAGTGCTGATCACGGGAGACTCCGGCCCGATGCACCTCGCGGGAGCGGTCGGTACGCCTGTGTTGGCCCTGTTCGGGCCCACGACGGAAGAGTGGGGCTTTTTCCCGGCGGGCCCAAAGGATCGCGTATTGGAAGCAAAGCTGGATTGCCGCCCCTGTACGCTGCACGGCAAGAAGCACTGTGACCGCAACCATGCCTGTATGCGGGCCATTACTCCTGAATGGGTGATGTCGGCGCTGGATGGATGAAAAACTGGGGGAAGGGCTTTCTGAAGAAAGCCCTTCCCCCTCCAAACCTCCCCACTTCCCATCCCAAAGATTTTCGGCTGGTGGGAAGGCGGCGCGGCGGAAGTCACCGTTGCGCAATGCTCGGCGAGAAAGGGAATACGGCGGAAAGATGATGCTTTCCGCCGTATTTTTTTGAGAAACTGATTTGAGGAGAGAGGAGGCAGCAGGCCCTTATTGCCCGTAAAGCGCGGAGGTCACCGCCCGTATGGCTTCCTCCGGGAGGTGGCGGCCCGTCCAGAGATGGAATTGTGCGTCTCCCTGCCCGATGAACATGTCGAGGCCGGAGATGGTTTTCCAGCCTGCTGCTGCGGCGTCGAGCAGGAAGCGGGTATGGAATGGCGTGTAGACCAGATCGTAGGCGATGCCATCCCCGCGAAAGACCGGAGGGTAGGGCGTTTCATGCTCTTGGGCTCCGGCCATGCCGAGCGACGTCGTGTTGATGATGAGGCCAGCCGGGACGTCGCCACGCTCTTCCCACGGAGCGGACGCCAAACCGAATTCGTCGCAAAGGGCCTCCGCGCGTTCCTTCCGGCGGTTGGTGACGGTAATGTCTGTGAGGCCGAGCCTCCGCAGCCCCGCAATGGCCGCCCGTGAAACGCCCCCGGCTCCAAGCACGAGCACGCGGGTTTCAGGGGATGGGCGATGCTTTTGCAACGGGGCCATGAACCCGATCACGTCGGTATTTTCACCGCAGATTTTTTCGCCTTTGCGGTAAATGGTGTTGCAGGCCCCCATCTCTTTCACGCCTTCGCTTGATTCGTCCAGAAGCGGGAGGATGTCGATTTTATGAGGGATGGTGATGGAGCAGCCCCGGATATCCAGCAGCCGGACGGCATCCGTAAAGGCGGGAAGCCGCCCCGGCTCAACAGGCCACGAAAGATAGACGCCGGGCAGCTCCAATGCCTTGAAGGCCGTGTTGTGCATGAGCGGGCTCATGCTGTGCCCGAGAGGGTAACCGATGATGCCGTGCAGGGCTGGCGGCGTGAATGCGGACATGATGCGTCTCCGGATGAACCTTTTCAGCCGGATAGCACATCCGGCACGGGATGGAACGTATCTCAAGGCCAGAGCGATTGGAAGGGGTGAGCCTGTCCTTCCGCTTGCTTTCTTTATTGGACGGCAGCCTGTGCCCATCGCTTGCCTTTCCCCGTTCCACAATCCTTGATCGCCTCCGCCCATGCGACGGGTTTCGCCTCAATGCGCTTCCCCTGTCTATACAAAGCATGCCTTGTGAATCCTGCCACGGTAAAATGGGGTTCAATCTTCGTTTTGTTCATGCGACATCGCCGTTCCGTGCTTCAAGCCGCCTGTCCCAAAGCCCGCTTCCCTTTTTCCCGTATGCCCTTCAAGAGGGATTCGATAAGGATGAACGTCTTTGGGGAAGGATGGGTGGGGTTTTGGGAGGGAGGGGCTTTCTGAAGAAAGGCCCTCCCCTCCCCATTTTCCAAAAGAAGCGGCGCCGGCACTGAGGAGGGAGTGCCGACGCCGTTCGGGGAGAGGGGCGACATCCTCAGGGGGATGGATGCTGCCCGAACGCGGTCACCTTCACAGGGGAAAGGAGGTGAGCCCGGGTGGAGGAGAAAACCCGGAATCCGCGTTTGCATAACCCGCCGGGCGGCCGTAAAACGCCCGACGCGTCGTCTTTGGAGGACGGAATCTCAGGGGGTGAATCCTGTCCTCCGGGAACACCGACAGGGGAGCGTCGATGTTCCCATGTTCATGGAAACGAGGCGGGGAGAGGAGAATTCCCGCCATCACACCACACCGTGTTCGCCGGGACGCTCAAAGACGCCTAGGGTAACGGCCGTCTTGAACGATGTCGTATCGCCAAACAGGGGGAGCATTGGCGCTGCGACGAACAGGGAGGAAATGGTTCCCATGAAAACACCGATAAGCATGGTCAACGCGAAGCCGTAGATAACCGGGCCGCCGAGCAGGAACAGGGCGAGGGCCGCCACGAGCGTCGTGCCTGCGGTCAGCAGGGTACGGCTCATGGTGTCGCCAAGCGCTTCCTGAATGATCTCGGGCAGCGGGCGCGGCGAGTCGGGGTTCTCCCGCCGCAGGGTTTCACGGATCCGGTCGTAAATCACAATGGTATCGTTCAGCGAATAGCCGATGATGGTCAAAATCGCCGCTACGATATTCAGATCGATTTCCTGCCCGAGGATGACCAGCAGGCTGGTAGTCGTCGTGACGTCGAATATCAGGCTGGCCATCGCCCCCGCCGCAAAGGAGAGCCGGAACCGCCAGCACAGGAAGAGGGTCAGGATCAGCGCCGCAAGGATGCGGCCTTCCGTAGGCACTCCCATCCATTGGAGGGCGAGCATCGTGGCCGTAAGCGATCCGGCGAGCAGGGCGGCCGTGCCCCAACGCTGTTCGAAACGGCCCGAAATATACACGGTGATCAGGAGCAGCGCGTAGTAGACGGCTTCCAAAGCCGAACTGCGGAGGTCTTTGCCGACCTTGGGGCCGACCGTTTCCAGACGATCCAAGGAAACCGTTCCGCCATCATCCACGGTTTGGAGGTGTGTGAGCAACGCTTCGCCGAGCTGTTGCGCGGGCATGTCGGGCAGGCCGAAACGGAGCAGCCAAACGGAATTGTTGTCGCCGTACTGCTGGGTCATCAGGCCTTCGAGGTGCATGGGATCAAGCGCGCCGATAAGCTGCTTGTCCGAAACGGGATGCTCGAACCTGACCTGCGCCGCGACGCCGCCCGAGAAGTCGACGCCGTACTGGAGGCCGCCGCGCCACGTGCCTACGGCGACCGCCACCATCACAAGCAGAAGCGTCAACACGCCCACGTGCTTTACGCGCTTGAGGAAGGGGAAGTGGGACAGGTAACCCGAGATGGCGCGCAGTTCCATGGGGCCGTGCATGCTGAGGCGCGTGCCGTCCGTATGCTTCATCCATGCGTCGAAAGCGATGCGGCAGAGGAAGATCGCCGAGAACATGGAAGCGATGATGCCGAGGGTCAGGGTGACGGCGAAACCGCGTACCGGGCCGGTCCCGAACTGGTACAGGATGGCCGCGACGATGATCGTCGTCAGGTTGGAGTCCACGATGGAAAGGTTGGCGCGCTCAAACCCCGCCTTGATGGCTTTGGGAGGCGTCAGGCCGAGCGCCAGCTCCTCGCGTATTCGTTCAAAGATGAGGACGTTCGCGTCCACGGCCATGCCGATGGTCAGCACGACGCCCGCGATGCCCGGCAGGGTCAGGGTCGCGCCGAGCGCGGCCATGCCGCCCATGAGCAGGCTGAGGGTGCAGAGGAGCATGCCGTTGGCGAGCATGCCGGACCAGCCGTAGCGCAGGGGCATGATGATCATGACCGCCAGCGTCCCGATGAGGGCGGCGAGGATGCCGCTGGTGATGGACGCTTCGCCGAGGGCGGGGCCTACCGTGCGCTGTTCAAGCACATGGACGGGGGCCGCGAGGGAGCCGGAGCGCAGGGAAATGGCGAGGTCCTGCGCCTCTTCGGGCGTGAACTGGCCGCTGATGCTGGCCGTGCCGCCCGCGATCTTTTCCTGAATGACCGGCGCGCTGTGGATGGTCCCGTCCAGTACGATGGCGAGGCGCTTGCCGACGTGTTCGCCGGTGGCCATTTCAAACAGGGCCGCGCCGCGCGGCGTAAACGACAGGCTGACCATCGAGGTGTTCTTGTTGTCGAACCCGGGGCGGGCGTCGGCCACTTCCTTGCCGCTCAGAAGCGGCGTGGTGTCGAGCGCCAGCTTGGCGTTGGTCGCTTCGCCGTGCTTGCCCGTCATGGGGTAGAAGGCGACGCCGGGGGGCAGATAGCCCTGAGAAATATCGTCGCGGACGAGATGGAAGGACAGGTCGGCGGACTTCTCGACGAGCTGGACGGCGCGGTTGACGTTGGTCAGGCCGGGAAGCTGGATGAGGATGCGGTCGCCCTGCTGCTTGCGGATATCCGGTTCGGCCACGCCGAATTGGTCGATGCGGCTGGAAATGGTGCGCAGCACCTGATCCACGGCCAGATCCTGCGTCTGCTTAACGAAGGCGGGAGTGAACGAGTACGGCAGGTGGACGGCACCGTCGGAACCGGCCCGGGGCGTCCCGGGCACGACTTGCGGGGCGTCCTTCTTGGCGAGGGCCAGAAACGCGTCGACCTGATTGGCTCGGGCGATGATGAGTTCCTGAACGCCGCCGGGCATCTGACGGGGCCCGAGGACGGTGATCCCGGCTTCACGGGCTTTCTGGCGCAGTACTTGCCCGCTGTTGATGAGGGCGGACTGAACGGCTTTGTCCGTATCCACGCCCAGGGTAAGCTGAACGCCGCCTTTGAGATCGAGGCCCAGGCTGATCCGGGAAGCGCCCGGCATATTGACGTCTTCCGGCATAAGCGTCGGAGACAGGAGGAAAAGCGCGCCGGCCATGACGATGGCGGCAATCGCATATCGGAACGAGAGTTTCATGAAAGCCTCTCTCACACGGTTGCAGGAGCAGAATGCTGTCGGGAACGGCAAAACCGCCGACAGGACGCACACTGAGTCGGATGTTCCGATATTCTGCGGGAGACGTGTGAAGAGTGCAGAAAACCGGCTGCTCGCGAGTCAGGGCTTTTCTGTCACGCAAAAAGCGAAGGACGGAAAAGCGGAAGCTCTAGCAACCGGATGGAGGAGGCGTGGGGTAGGAAACGAGCCCGCGTTCGGCGGGCAGGAAACAGATGGGCGTGCCGATGGGCAGCGCGGCAGGCATGACGGATCTCTGCGGCAAGACGGGCACTGAAGCCAGCGCGACGGCATGCGCCAAGGATTGCGAAGGCGTCTTGTCGATGGCGCTCTTGGGCGTACGTGCCGTCGTTTGGCTTATGTTGCCGCTGAGCGTTTCGGAAATGCCTGTGAAGAGATTCGTCTCTGAGCGGGCAAGCGCCGCGTCAAGCCGCCGCCAGTCACTCGACGCCTCGACGAGATCCGAAGTCTCCTCAACGGCGTCGAACCGTTGGAGCTGCGGGCCAAGTTCATGGCTGTCCAGCTTGGAGAGCTGCTCCTTGAGCATGTCCGCCGAAGGGGCCGCTTCAAGGAGGGCTTCAAACTGTTTGCTGACGTCGCTGTCTATGTGCGCTTGCGCGGAGAAGGAGGAACACAGAAAAACCCCAAGGGCAAAAAGCAGCGTCCCCAGCACGGAGCGGGAGAAGCCGGTCGTTGCGTCTTTGATGGGCTTTAGCGTATTCATAGCACTACCCATAAAGCCGAACGATGGGGATGTCAATAATGTGCGGTCGTTCTTTTCGTGAATATCTCATGCGAAATCGGGGGTTCGGGCTTGCCTGGGCGCTTGAGGATGGATACTATAACGGTTCCCCGCACGGCATCCGGTTTTTTGGAACCTTCCGTTCCCGCGGGGCCGACAATCAGCGAAAGGACTCGATATGTGTCTTGCCATCCCTGCGAAAGTCATTGAAAAATCGGAAGACGGAATGCTGAAGGCCACCGTGGGCAACGGGCCGACCTGCCTGACCGTTTCCGGGATTTTGTTGCCCGAGGAAGTGGAAATCGGGGACTACATCATTATTCACGCCGGGTTCGCCATGCACAAAATGGAGAAGACCGAAGCCGAAGAAAGCCTGCGCCTTTTCCGCGAACTGGCCCAAGCCACCGGGCAGGAAGCGACGTTTTGAGATTATGAAAATGGGGGAAAGGAAGGGAAAATTCCTTGAGAAAGGTTTTCCCTTCCTTTCTCAAATTTGCCGGCGTGGCCCCTGCACTTCCATCCCCTTTCAAAGGTATCCGGCGTTATCGGCCCCTGCCGCCTGAGGAGGCGGGGAGTTTTTCGTTACCCCCTGGGTGCCATGCAAATCCCGGAGCGAAAGCTTTGGGATTTTTCTTTTGGGAAAGGGGCATGGTGCGCCTGTACGAAACGGCATTGCCGGGACGCGGGCTTGCTGCCGTGTGCCTCCTGCCCATGAGGCATGGTAAAAGGTGCGCCGGGCTTTCCGGACGGCGGAGGGGTGAGAGAATGCTTCCGCCTTTGCTCAATATATCATGCGCGGAAGGAACAGCACGATGCCGGGGACGAAGACGCAGAGGATGATGACGCCCACGGTCACGAGGACGAAGGGGAGGGCGTTATAGGAAATATCCTCGAGCGTGGTGTCGGCGATGCCGGAGGCGATGAAGATGTTTTCCCCGAGGGGGGGCGTCGAGAACCCGACCCCGCAGCAGCAGACCAGCACCACGCCGAAGTGGATGGGGTCCACGCCGAAGGCGGTCATGATCGGCAGGAGCACGGGGGTCGCCAGCAGGATGATGGCCAGCGTCTCCATGAACATGCCCAGAAAGAGCAGCAGGGCGATGACGAACATCCAGATGACGGAGACGTCCGAGGTGAAGCCGAGGATGTGCTCCACGATCATGTCCGGTATCCGGTACTGGACGAGCAGCCGTTCAAACGCGTAGGCCGTGAACATGATGAGCAGCACGCGCCCGGTCATCCATGAGGTGATCTGGAGGGAGTGCCGGATGCCCCCGAACGTCAGCTCGCGGTGGATGAACAGGCCGACGAAGATCGAGTAGAAAATGGCGATCACGGCGGCCTCGGTCGGCGTGAAGAAGCCCCCGTAGATGCCGCCGAGGATGACGACCGGAGCCATGAGCGACCAAAGGCCATCCTTGAGCGCGGTCAGCAGCGAGTCCCCTGAGCCGCTTTGGAGATCTTCCGCAACGGGCATGTTCCGGCAGAGGAAAAGATGCATGACGGCGAGCCCCACCGCGATCATGATGCCGGGGACCACCCCGGCAAGGAACATTTTGGTGATGGATTGCTGGCCCGACACCGCATAGACGACCATCGGTATGCTCGGGGGGATGATGATGCCTACGCCCCCGGCGGTCGCCGCCGCGGCTGCCGCGTAGCCTTTGCTGAACCCGCGCCGGATCATGGCCGGGATCATGAGCATGCCCACGGCGGCGGTCGTCGCGGGGCCGGAACCGGAAATGGCCCCGAAAAAGACGCAGGCCAGCGCGGTGGAGACGGCGAGCCCGCCGGGGATGGGGCCGACGACGTTTTCCGCGATGGCGACAAGCCGCCGCGAGATGCCCGCGCACTCCATGAGCGCCCCGACGAGCATAAAGGCAGGCAAGGCCATGATGGGGAAGGAATTGACCGAGGTAAAGGCGATCTGCACCATCGTGGCGAGGTTTTGATCCACCGCATAGAGGGCGGCCATGGCCGCGGCCCCAAGCGCCACGGTAATCGGCGAGCCGAGCAGCATGAGCACCGCGAAGGTCGCGAAAAGGACCCCCGCCGGGCTCATGCCTTCTCTCCGTCCGCGAACGCTTTCCGGCTTTCCTTGACTTCAATCCTGTCGGGAGGGGGAAGTTCCCTTTTCAAGATGAATTTCATCACGTTGACTTGAATGATGCGGGCGGACATCAGGGTAAAGGCAATGGGGAAGATGAAGTAGATGGAGGAGAGCTGCCAGTCGAGAGCGGGCGTGGCATACGGAAATTCCCGGAGATCGCCGATCACCTCGAGGCTCTCCACGACCATGACGATGTTGAAAAACAGCCACACGCCATCGCTGATGAGCATGCAGGCGTCCCCCACCCACTGGGGGAAGGGGTAGAATTGAATGGTGACCCGGTTATGCGCGGCAAGGCGGGCCGCATAGGAGGCCCCGAAAAAGACGAACCAGACGAAGGAATACCGTGCGAGTTCTTCAGTCCAATACAGCGGGTGCCCAAATTGGCGCAGAAAAATCTGCAAGAGCAGGATGAGCACGAAGAATGCAAGCAGGATTTGGCTGACGTATCCTTCAAAATTGTCCAGAATCGCTAGAAGAACCTTCTTGAACATGAAGCCCCCCCGGACGCGCCGGCGCGGCGCTGTGCCAGTGTAGGGTAGCGCGCGGGAATAGACAACCTTATGAAGCCGCTTTTCCCTCCCGGCGGATCACTTCCAAGGCTTCT
Organism: uncultured Desulfovibrio sp.; assembly: GCA_900553145.1. Taxonomy (GTDB): domain Bacteria; phylum Desulfobacterota; class Desulfovibrionia; order Desulfovibrionales; family Desulfovibrionaceae; genus Bilophila. Next base: position 17,001 of record USCL01000001.1, on the reverse strand, counting down.
TCCCGATGGTGGAGAGGAATGCATTGATGGCCGCCCTTCCGCCCACGAAATCCTCCATTTCGGGCCAGACCTGCGAGACGGCGGCCTTCTTCCAGTCGGGCTCATCCTCAAGCTGATCGATCTGCACGCCCGACTCGATGAGCCGCTGCCGTGCCTTCACGCCCTCGGCGAGCTGGAAGGCAAGGCAGTATTCCTGCGCGCCGCGCCCCGCGTTGGTGATGAGGGCCTGCATCTCCGGCGGCATTTTCCTGAAGGCCCGCTGGCTGAGGATCATGGGCTGGAGCTGGTAGGTATAGTGCACTTCGGTGATATACTTCTGCACTTCGTTGAATTTGCAGGCGAGGAAGGTGATGTAGCCGTAGCACTGCCCGTCGACCAGCCCCTGCTGGAGCGCGGTGAACGTCTCGGCCCACGAGATCGGCACGGGGTTCGCCCCCCACGCCTTATAGCAGGCGAGCAGGATGGCGCTCTGCGGGACGCGGAATTTGAGCCCCTTGATGTCGTTCAGGTTTTTGATGGGCTTTCGGGAATTGGAGATGTAGCGGTAGTCGGTATAGGTCCAGCCGAGGATGCGGAAGCCGCCCTCCCGGATGGCATATCCGTTGAGCAGATCGTGGGCGGGGCCCGTAGTGGCGCGGACGACATCGTAGATATCGTCAAAAATGTAGGGCATGGTGAGGATGCCGAGCTTTTTCACGAACGGGACGGTGTTGGCGATGCCCACGACGGCGATATCGAGGTTTCCGGCGCGCACGTTCTGGATCATTTCCGTTTCGTCGCCGAGCTGGCCGGAGGGGAAAAGCTGGACTTCCACCTTGCCTTCGGACCGGGCTTCCACGATTTCCTTGAAGCGGGTGCCGATGGCCCCCATCTCGGAATCGATGGGATCGCCCATGCCCACCTTCAGGATGGTTTTGTCAGAGGCGTGGGCCGGGAAGGTGAAAAGGGCGAGCGTCACCGCGGCGGCAAGCAGGCTTTTGAGCATAGAATCCTCTCTCTTTCCATTTGAGTCCCGTGGCTGCGTGCAACCCCACACCTTATTTTGGGCTTTAGCGCACGAGACTCGCAGGTGTCAACCTCGCCCCGCCCGGCAATCCCAACAGCCTGATTTGCCTCCTATTCGTATGCGGGCATTTCCGGGAAAACTATTTGTGGGCGATTTCCACCAGGCCGATCTTGTACCGCTGCGCCTTCCTGACGATAGTGGACTGGCTCACCTTGAGCCGCCGGGCGGCCTTGTAGGTGCTGCCGGTTTCGGTGAGCGCGGCCATGATCATGTTGCGCTCCAGTTCGGCGACGGCCTCGCGCATGGGCTGGCGGAACGAAACGTTGCCTTGCGGAAGGGGCGACTGGGCCTGCATGTACTGTGGAAGATCCTGCATGGTGATGGTTTCGTCCTCGCTCATGGTCGCCAGCGACTGCACGAGGGCCCGTAGCTCGCGGACGTTCCCCGGCCAGCGGTACGTCAGGAAGCAGTTCAGGACCTGCGGATCGAAATTCTTTTGCAGCCCGCTTTTTTTGATGATCTCCTGCAAAAAGTGCATGGCGAGGACGGGGATGTCGTCCGGCCGTTCCCGCAGCGGGGGGATTTCCACGGTCAGCACCCGGAGGCGGTAGAACAGATCCTCGCGAAACTGCCCGGAAGCCGCCATGTCGGCCAGCGGCTTGTTGGTGGCGGCGATGACCCGCACGTCCACGGTGATGGGCTTTGTCCCGCCCACGCGGTGGAACGGGTGGCCGTCGAGCACCTGCAGCAGCTTGGCCTGCATGGGGAGGGGGAGTTCGCCGATTTCGTCGAGGAGGAGCGTGCCCTTGTGGGCCAGCTCGAACATGCCGGGCTTGCCGCTCTTGGCCGCGCCGGTGAAGGCGCCTTTTTCATAGCCGAACAGTTCGGACTCCATGAGCGACATGGGGATGGCCCCGCAGTTCACCGCGATGAACGCCTCGGCGCTGCGCTGGCCCATTTCGTGGATGGCTTTGGCTGTCAGGGTCTTGCCGGTCCCGGTTTCACCGAGGATGAGCGTGATGGCTTCAGTGCGGGCGGCTTTGGAGGCTTCCTTGCGCAGGCGGCGCATGGGGGCGCTGTGCCCGACAAACCCGGCGTCCATTTCGGTTTCGAGGTTTTCCAGACGCGCCTTGTAGGCGAGGGTCTCCATTTCCAGATCCGTGAGCTTGCGCTGGAGCGTTTCCAGCTCGGTCATGTCCCGGATGGAGGCGATGACCCGCCAGACGTTGCCCTTTTCGTCAAAAATGGGCGTGCTGGTGTTCAGGCAGCGTTTGCCGTTGGAGTAGTCGTCGAACATGGTGACCGAACGCTTTTCGATGAGCGCGCGCAGGGTGACGCAGGTTTCGAAGCGCCCTTTGTGCATGGGTTCGGTCACATGCTTGCCGATGACCTCCTCGGCGCGCAGCCCGGCGATGCGCTCCATCGCCTTGTTGACGCGCAGGGTGATGCCGTCCGAGTCGATGACCCAGATCCCGTCGTGGATGGAGTCGAGCAGGACCGTCAATTCCTGCCACGGCAGTTCCGCCACCCGGTTGATCTGATCGACCGGGATTTTGGACATTGTGACAAGGCGAACTTGCTCGCCGTCCGCGGAATCGCCAATGGAAACGGTTTTCCAGCGGATAATATACATGGAACCCTCTCTGTGGTGGGCGATCAGCTCGCCTCCGTGGGGTTCGCTCAGGCTTTCTTCCACTTCGTCAAATCCGCATCGCGTCAGGCGGGGCAAAAGCGGCTCGTTGTCCATCCGGCCGGGAGAAAGTTGAAGAATATCTCCTAACATGCTGTTTATAAAAATTAAATTCCATGTATCCCCGTGGCATATTCCGGCGGCGACGAGCTCGTTCTGATGGAGAATGTGATCGCAAAAGGCAGGGTGTGACGTCATGGAAGAACCTCTCTGATGCAACTATGCATTGTAATGCAAAATCAACTCGCATATTGCTTTGATTCGGCGGCAAATGATTCGAGACTGCATTGGGCTCAAAAATCCTGCAAAAGGATATTTTCAAAAAATATAATAAAAATACTCTATTATGAACTTTGAGAAAAATGGAACGCTAGTTGCTATAAAGAGGGCATGGAGTACAACCCCACCCTGAATTTCAAAACGTACTTCAACATACTGCTCTCGGAGGCACTCAAATGCGTGTAGGTATCCCCACCGAAATCAAAGTTCAGGAATTCCGCGTTGGCATCACTCCCGCTGGCGTTCATGCTCTTAAAGAAGCCGGTCACACCGTTCTCGTGCAGAAGGGCGCTGGCCTCGGCAGCATGATCACCGACGAAGAGTATGTCGCCGCCGGCGCTCAGATGGTTGCCACCGCCAAGGAATGCTGGGATTGCGACATGGTCGTGAAAGTGAAGGAACCTCTGGCTCCTGAATACGATCTCTTCCACGAAGGCCTGATCCTCTACACCTACCTGCACCTCGCTCCGGAACCGGCCCTGACCAAGGCTCTTCTTGAAAAGAAGGTCATCGGCATCGCTTACGAAACCGTGCAGTTCGACAACGGCTTCCTGCCCCTGCTCGCTCCCATGTCTGAAGTCGCCGGCCGCATGGCCACCCAGGTGGGCGCTCAGATGCTGACCAAGATCGAAGGCGGCATGGGCCTCCTGATGGGCGGCACCGCTGGCGTGCAGGCCGCTCACGTCGTTATCCTCGGCGCCGGCACCGTGGGTCTCTCCGCCGCTAAGGTTGCCATGGGCATGGGCGCTCGCGTGACCATCCTTGACAGCAACCTCTTCCGCCTGCGCCAGATCGACGACCTCTTCGGCGGCCGCATCCAGACCCTGGCCTCCAACGCCTTCAACATCGCCGCCGCCACCAAGGACGCCGACCTCCTCGTGGGTTCCGTCCTCATCCCCGGCGCTCTGACCCCGAAACTGGTGACCGAAGCCATGGTGAAGACCATGAAGCCCGGTTCCGCCATCGTTGACGTCGCCATCGACCAGGGCGGCTGCATCGAACCCACCGCCAAGCACGGCGCTACCTACCACGACAAGCCGACCTTCAAGTATCCCGTCAACGGCGGCGAAGTGGTCTGCTACTCCGTGGGCAACATGCCCGGCGCCGTGGCCCGTACCTCTACCTTCACCCTGACCAACGCCACCATGCCTTACATGGTCGACCTGGCCAACAAGGGCTGGAAGAAGGCTTGCCAGGACGACAAGGCTCTGGCTCGCGGCATCAACACCTATGACGGCAAAGTGTACTTCAAGGGCGTTTCCGATGCTCTCGGTTACGAACTGAACTGCACCTGCGAAATCCTGAAGTAAGACGAGATTCATGACTGGCCCAGTCTCATGTCCGCATGAGACTGGCCAGTTTTCCGGTCAAAGTCAAGGGTAAGGGTAGGAAGCGGCCCATGTGCGCCAATTGGTTTTCTCCTTTAACCTTCCTGTGACAATAACATCATTATTTCATGAGGAATGCACCATGACCTACGATAAAGCTGAATTGGTCGCTCTGGACAAAAAGTACGTTTGGCACCACCTGACCCAGCACAAGAATTTCGAGCCCGCCATCTATGTGAAGGGCGAAGGCATGCGCATTACCGACATCGACGGCAAGACCTATCTTGACGCCGTGTCCGGCGGCGTGTGGACCGTCAACGTCGGCTACGGCCGCAAGGAAATCGTTGACGCCGTCGCCAAGCAGATGATGGAAATGTGCTACTTTGCCAACGGCATCGGCAACGTCCCCACCATCAAGTTCTCTGAAAAGCTGATCTCCAAGATGCCCGGCATGAGCCGCGTGTATCTCTCCAACTCCGGTTCCGAAGCCAACGAAAAGGCTTTCAAGATTGTCCGTCAGATCGGCCAGCTGAAGCACGGCGGCAAGAAGACCGGCATCCTGTATCGTGCCCGTGACTACCATGGCACCACCATCGGTACCCTGAGCGCTTGCGGCCAGTTCGAACGTAAAGTTCAGTACGGTCCCTTCGCTCCCGGCTTCTATGAATTCCCTGACTGCGACGTTTATCGCTCCAAGTTCGGCGATTGCGCCGACCTCGGCGTGAAGATGGCCAAACAGCTTGAAGAAGTCATCCTGACCGTGGGTCCGGACGAACTCGGCGCCGTGATCGTTGAACCCATGACCGCTGGCGGCGGCATCCTCGTTCCCCCGGCTGGCTACTATGAAACCATCCGCGAGATCTGCGACAAGTACGACCTGCTCCTGATCATCGACGAAGTCGTTTGCGGCCTCGGCCGTACCGGCAAGTGGTTCGGCTACCAGCACTTCAACGTCCAGCCCGACATCGTTACGATGGCTAAGGGCGTCGCTTCCGGCTACGCTCCCATCTCCTGCACCGTGACGACCGAAAAGGTCTTCCAGGACTTCGTCAACGACCCGGCCGACACCGACGCTTACTTCCGCGACATCTCCACCTTCGGTGGCTGCACCTCTGGTCCCGCTGCGGCTCTGGCCAACATCGAAATCATCGAACGTGAAAACCTGCTCGACAACTGCACCAAGATGGGCGATCGCCTCCTTGAAGGCCTCAAGGGCCTGATGGCGAAGCATCCCATCATCGGCGACGTCCGCGGCAAGGGCCTGTTCGCCGGTATCGAAATCGTGAAGGACCGCGCCACGAAGGAACCCATTGCTGAAGCCGTCGCCAACGCGATGGTCGGCGCCGCCAAGCAGGCCGGCGTGCTCATCGGCAAGACCTCCCGCTCCTTCCGCGAATTCAACAACACCCTGACCCTCTGCCCGGCCCTGATCGCCACCCCCGCTGAAATCGACGAAATCGTCGACGGCATCGATAAGGCGTTCACCGCTGTCGAACAGAAGTTCGGTCTGTAAGAACTAAGCCCGATGCCTTCGTCAGGAGGCATCGGGACTTTCAGTTCCAAAATCGTCGGCAGGGCAAGGCAACGCTTTGTCCTGCCTCGACATATGAAGACTTCAACAACGCGAGGATACGACAATGGCTTTTGTGCATTACACCGTCAAGAAGATCGTGCATGGCCTCGGCGCTATCAAAGAAGCCGCTAACGAAGTGAAGAACCTCAAGGGGACCAAGGCTTTCATCGTGACCGACCCCGGTCTGGCCAAGATCGGCGTCCAGAAGCCCCTCGAAGAAGCTTTGACCGCCGGCGGCGTCGAATGGAAGCTGTACGCTGAAGCCCAGCTGGAACCCAGCATGGACTCCATCCAGCACTGCACCGACGAAGCCAAGGCTTTCGGCGCCGACGTGATCATCGGTTTCGGCGGCGGTTCCGCTCTCGACACCACGAAGGCCGCTTCCGTGCTGCTTTCCAACGAAGGCCCCATCGACAAGTACTTCGGCATCAACGTGGTTCCGAATCCCTGCCTGCCCTCCATCCTGATCCCCACCACCGCCGGCACCGGCTCTGAAATGACCAACATTTCCGTGCTCGCCGACACCAAGAACGGCGGCAAGAAGGGCGTGGTTTCCGAATACATGTATGCCGATACCGTCATCCTCGACGCCGAGCTGACCTTCGGCCTGCCTCCCCGCGTGACCGCCATGACCGGCGTTGACGCTTTCGTGCATGCCATGGAATCCTTCTGCGGCATCGCCGCCACCCCGATCACCGACGCCCTGAACCTTCAGGCCATGAAGCTGGTCGGCGCCAACATCCGTCAGGCCTATGCCAACGGCAAGAACGCCGCTGCCCGTGATGCCATGATGTACGCCTCCGCCCTCGCCGGCATGGGCTTCGGCAACACCCAGAACGGCATCATCCATGCCATCGGCACGACCCTGCCCGTGGAATGCCACATTCCTCACGGCCTGGCCATGTCCTTCTGCGCTCCCTTCAGCGTGGGCTTCAACTACATCGCCAATCCCGAGAAGTACGCCATCGTGGCCGACATCCTGCGTGGCGATGACCGTTCCACCTGCATGAGCGTGATGGATCGCGCCGCCGACGTGGAAGACGCCTTCCGCGATCTGCTGAGCGACCTCGACATCGCGACCGGCCTCGCCAACTACGGCGTGAAGCATGAAGACCTGCCCGCCTGCGCGGACCGCGCCTTCGCCGCCAAGCGTCTGCTGAACAACAACCCCCGCGCCGCCAGCCGCGACCAGATCCTCGCTCTGCTCGAAGCCAACTTCGAAGCCTAGTCCTTGGATTTGAGATAAGCCGTCAACCGGGGAGGGATTGCGCTGATGCGCTTTTCCTCCCCGGTTTTTTACAGGTTTTACTTGTTGAACGCACGTGGCGCGTGGAGCGAAGAGGGCCCCGCCATCCCGTGGCGGTTTGGCATGCCGGCCCAGACGTTGGCAAGAGGCGAAAGAAAAAGCCCTGAATGGTTGTTCAGGGCTTTTTCTTTCGCCTTGTTGCCGGATGGAGCTTTTCCGGTAACAGGGCGATATTGTGAAACACCGTCCGGGGATAATGCCTCCGGCGTGTGCCGGGACAGCCTTACCGGAACCGGGCGCAGCGGTTCAGGAAGGAGAGGCGGCAACGCTCACGGAAAAAAGGCGGCGTTGCCAGTGCGCTCTGTTTTCCCGGAAGGCTTTTCCCCCTGTGTTTACTCCACAACCGTCAACCGCACGGGCTTGCGGGGGGGGACACGGGCATATTGGACGGAAGGATACCCGAGCATGAGCCCCGCGCAGATTTTGCGGCCTTCGGGGACGGGAATGCCGAGATCCACGCCGTTGCCGGCGGCGGCAATCACAAAACCGCTCCAGCAAGTCCCGACGCCGTAGCTGTGCAGGGCGAGTTCCAGATAGCTGACGGCGGCGGTACAGTCGAGGGCGTTCCACGGCATGTTGGCGTCGCCGTGCGCGAGGATGAGAGCCGGGGCGCCGCGCAGGATCGGGTCTTGCCCGGCGCGGAAAGCCGCCGCCACATGGCTGTACTTCCCGGTGAGCGTCGACATCCAGTCCGCCACGCGGGAGGCCAGATCGTGCAGCCTGTCGCGGCCTTCCACCAGCAGCCACGCCACTTCTTCACAGTTGGACGCCGTCGGCGCGTAGCGGGCCTCTTCCAGTGCCTTGAGCAGAACGCCGCGATCGACGGGTTCATCCTTGTAGGCGCGGGTGGAGCGCCGGGCCTTGAACAGCATGTCGCGCTGCAAATCGGAAAGTGGGGCCTCCTCCACAAGCGGCAGGGAGGAAGGCGCGGCATGTCCCAGCGTCAGGGCCGCCTTGGGACAGACGGCGACGCAATGGCCGCACCGGATGCAGCGGGCCAGCGCCCCGTGCAGGATGTCCACGGCCCCGTTCGTGCGTCGGCCCAGAATGCGCTGCGGGCACACGCTGATGCAGCGGCCGCACCGGATGCAGTGATCCTGATTGAGTTCAAGCGAAACCATATGCAGTCCTTTGGAAGCGTTTCGGAAAGAACACCGTTTCCCGGCGGCTTCCCGCCTTTTGTGTCCGAAGCGGACGTTGTTGCGTCTTGTTCGCTCCGGTTTCAGCCGGAATGCCCCCTCCGGCAAAAAGAGATCGGCGGGAAGGGGAAGAGGCGGAAACCGGAAAACAGCGGGCGGATCTCCCTTGCGGGCGAAGGCGGCCGATGTCCATATCCCCGGCGTCCGCGATGGCAAGGGATGCGGTTCAGGGGGGGGAAAGGGTATCACGGGGTATCCCCGTCCTTTTTCAAAAAAGGCCCGTTTCTCCTCCCCCGCATGTCCGGACGGGTTAGCCGTCTCCGAGTTTGCGCCGCGTCCGGCGTTCTTCGGTGAGGAACTTGCCGGTGACGGAGTTCGGATCGGCCATGATGGCTTCAGGCGTTCCGGCGGCGACGATGCGCCCGCCGTTTTCCCCGCCGCCGGGGCCGAGGTCGATGACGTAATCCGAAGCGAGGATGACGTCCGTGTTGTGCTCGATGACCACGACCGTCGCGCCGAGCTCCACTAGGTGGTGCAGCACGGTGACGAGCTTGCCGACTTCATGCATGTGCAGCCCCGTGGTCGGCTCATCAAGGATGTACATGGTGCCGGGCAGGGAACGCTTGCCGAGTTCGCGCGATATCTTGATGCGCTGCGCTTCGCCGCCGGAGAGGGTCGTGGCGGGCTGCCCGAGGCGGATGTAGTCGAGCCCCACGTCTTCCAGTACGGCAAGGCGGCGTTCGAGTACAGGATAACTGGAGAAGAACTGGCGGGCCTCGCGCACGGGCATATCCAGCACTTCCGAGATGTTCAGCCCCCGGTAACGGACTTCGAGCGTTTCATGGTTGTAACGCTTGCCCCTGCACACGTCGCAGGTGACGTAGACGTCTGGCAGGAAGTGCATCTCCACGCGGATCTGCCCGTCGCCGCTGCACGCTTCGCAGCGTCCGCCCTTGACGTTGAAGCTGAACCGTCCCGGCTGGTAGCCGCGCTTGCGGGCGTCCGGGGTCATGGAGAAGATGTTGCCGATCTCGTCGAAGATTTTGGTGTAGGTCGCCGGGTTGGAGCGCGGTGTGCGGCCGATGGGCGTCTGGTCGATGGCCACGATGCGCTCGATGGCCTCCACGCCCTCGATGCCCCGGATGCTGCCGGGCTGATCCACGCGGATGCCCTGCGCCAGCGCAAGGTGCTTGTACAGCGTGTCCACCACGAGGGAGCTTTTCCCCGAGCCGGAAACCCCGGTCACGCAGGTCAGCGTGCCGAGCGGGATGGGGCAGTCGACGTCCTTGAGGTTGTTGGTCGTGACCCCGCGCAGGGTGAGCCACCCCTTGGGTTCGCGGCGTTCGTCCGGGATGGGCACGGACAGATCCCCCCGCATGTATTTGGCGGTCAGCGTTTCCGAGTGCTTGATCAGCTCCTCGAAAGAGCCGTGGTACACCATGTCGCCGCCGTGCGCGCCGGATCCGGGGCCGAGCTCGATGATATGGTCGGCTTCGCGGATGGTGGCTTCGTCGTGTTCGACCACCAGCACGGTGTTGCCGCGCCCCTGCAGGCTGCGGAGCGTGGCGATGAGGCGCTCGTTGTCCCGGGGATGCAGGCCGATGGACGGTTCGTCAAGCACATAGGTCACGCCCACCAGCCCCGAACCGAGCTGGGAGGCGAGGCGGATGCGCTGCGATTCCCCGCCCGAGAGCGTGGTCATGGTGCGGCCCAGCGAGATGTAGTCAAGGCCCACGTTGGTCATGAACGACAGCCGGTGGTTCAACTCCTTGAGGAGCGGCTCGGCGACGAGGGCGTGGCGTCCGTCGAACGCGCGTTCGTTGAGCCAGCGGAGGGCGCGTTCCACGGGCAGGGAACAGAACTGATGGATGTTGAGGTCGTCCACGCGCACGGCCAGCGATTCGGGCCGCAGCCGCGCGCCGTGGCATGTGGGGCAATTCATGCTCTGGAGGTAGCGGGACAGCAGATCGCGCCACATGTCGCCGTACTGCATGCCGCGTTCGAGCAGGGGGATGACGCCCGGCCAATTGTCCGCGGCGAGCTTGTACGGGCCGTCATAGGCCTTGACCGGGGCGGGGGCGTTGTCGTCATACTCCGGGGCCTCGAGCGCCACGGAGCCGCCCAGACGGTTCCGGCGCAGGCCGCTCTTGGATTTCTGCGTGGTGCCGTCCTCGCCGTAAAACAGGGCGTGCAGGGCCTCCGGCGAATACGCGGACAGCGGCGTGGACAGGGTGAAGCCGAACCGCTTGCTGAGGGCCGTCAGCGCCTCTTCGTAGCGGGCGAAGGTCTTGGGGTTGGCCCACGGCAGGATGGCCTTGGTGTTCAGGGACAGGCCGCGGTTGGGCGCGATGAGCATGGGCTCGAAGTATTCCACGGTCCCGAGCCCGGCGCAGCGCGGGCAGGCCCCTTGCGGGCTGTTGAAGGAAAAGAGCTGCGGGCTCGGCGCGGGCAGGCTGATCTTGCAGACCGGGCAGACCGATTCCGTGGCGTGCAGCGTGTCGCCGCCAGCCCCCTTGTCGGGCTCGTTCACGATGATCCGGCCCTCGCCGTAACGCAGGGCCAGCTCCACCGAGTCGGCCAGCCGCCCCCGGATGCCGTCCTTGATGACCAGACGGTCGATCACGAGATCGATGGTGTGCTTCTTGTTCTTGTCCAGCGCGGGGATGTCTTCCATGCCGTACAGCTGGCCGTCCACGCGCACGCGTACGAAGCCCTCGGCCTTCAGCTTCTTGAAGCGGTCGAGGTGCGTGCCCTTCTGGAGTTCCACCAGCGGGGCCATGATGATGACTTTCGTGCCTTCGGGCAGGGCGAGGATGTCGGCGATGATTTCGTCGGCGGCACGCGCTTCGATGGGGCGGCCGCACTGGGGGCAATACATTTTGCCGAGGCGGGCGAAGAAGACGCGCAGGAAGTCGTACACTTCGGTGACCGTACCCACGGTGGAGCGGGGGTTGCGGCCCGTGGTCTGCTGTTCCAGCGAGATGGCGGGGGAGAGCCCTTCGATTTTATCGACGTCCGGCTTGTCCATCTGCGGGAGGAACTGGCGGGCGTAGGCGGAAAGGGATTCCACATACCTGCGCTGGCCTTCCGCATACACGATGTCGAACGCGAGCGTGGACTTGCCCGACCCCGAAGGGCCGCAGACGACCACAAGTTCGTCGCGGGGGATGTCGAGCGTGAGGTTCTTGAGGTTGTGCTGGCGCGCGCCCTCGATATGGATGGAAGAATGGCTCATAGGTTCCTTAGGAAGTCTGTCCAGACTGGGGTGTCTTACGGGTGAATCGCCGCTTCCGGCGCTGGGGGCCGGGCGGCCATGTCAAAAGTGTTGTCGCCGTTTATGCCCCTCAGGCATCAGGAGCGTTTTCCCCGTCCGGGGCGGAAGCGCTTTTCCATCTGATGCCGTGCGGGGATGACGGATCTAAAACGTTCCCGGGAAGGAAGCCGTCAACGCGCATAGGCCCACTACGGCGAGCAGCGACGGGAGCATGTTCGACAGGGGAATGCGGATGATTTCCAGCATATTGAGGCCGATGCCGATAATGAGCGTACCGCCGACGGCCGTGAGTTCCGTCATGGCCGTGGGATCAAGCCAGCTTTGGAGGCTGCCCGCGAGCAGTGTGAGCGACCCCTGATAGATAAGCACGGGTATGGCCGAGAACAAGACCCCGAGCCCATAGGCCGAGGCCATCGCCAGCGCCGCGAAACTGTCGATGATGGTTTTGGAAAGGACCACGGCCCGGTCGCCCCTGAGCCCTTCGTCAAACGATCCGATGATGGCCATCGCGCCGATGCAGAACAGGACCGAAGCGTTGACCATGCCGTCGGTGAACAGCGGGTTGGACGACTTGAGCCGCGCTTTCAGCCAGTCGCCCACGCGGACGAGCCGGGCCTCGAGCCCGGCCACCTCGCCGGCGCCCGATCCGATCACGATGCTGAAAATGACGATGAGCGGGTTTTGCATGAGCAGGGCCATCTTGAACCCGATGACCAGCACGCAGAGGCCGAGCCCCTGAAAGACGATGGCACGGACGCGTTCCGGAAGGCGGGCCCCACAAGGCTGCCGGCGGTGATGCCCAAAGCGTTGATGATGGCCCCGAGAGGGATCATGCCCGCGCCTCCCCAGTGCCGTACCGTTTCAGCCATTCCCCGATTTCTTTTCTGGCCAGCGCGAGAAATTCGGGGAACACGGCCTGCACGTCCTCCGAGAGGCCGATATTCCACGTCACATAGTCTTTGGGCTCCACGCCGAGCACGAGCAGTTCGGATTTGGCGCCGAACAGCTTTTCGGCCATGCGCAGGGAGTCGATGAGGTCAATGTCGTGGATGGAGAGGCGCTGCTTGTCGTCCTTGATCAGCGCGTCCTCGGTGAGCCGGTAGAGGGTCCCCGGCTTGCCGCCGCAATGCACCACGTCCAGCACCAGCAGGTGGGAGTACCCCTTGAAGCTGTAGAAGATGTCCTGCGTGAACGTCCCGCCTTCGCGCACCGTCACCTGCTCCGGCCAGTTTTCCTTCATCAGTTCCTGCGAGGCGAACACGCCCACCCCGTCGTCCGTGAGCAGCATGTTTCCTATTCCGAGCACCAGCAGTTTGTTCATGGGGGATCCTTGATCGGGGAGGGAAGGGCGAGGGCTTGGGGAAGGGGGAACCTTTCTGAAGAAAAGCTTCCCCCTTCCCAAAACCCCACCCCTCCCTCTCCCAAGACGTTCGTGTTTATCGAATCCTGTTCCGGGAGCGTGCGGCTCATCGGGATCGGGCATTGCCGGGAGTGGCGGTGCGGTTCGGAAGGAAGCGCATCCCCTCCATTTTCTCAGCAAAGGGACATTTCTTCAAGTCTTTTCAGGAAAGAATCCCAACATGAAACAAGCCCCGTCCACTGGGTGGCGGGGCTTGCTTCAAGAACTCGGTGCGGCCCTTTATGCCGGACAGCGCCGGAACCTGTCACCGCACAAAAAAATCTTGGGGGAGGAGGGGGCTCGGAGGAGGGACGACCGAAGGGCGTCCCCAAGGGGCCGAGCCCGTTCAACGAGTCCCCGAGCCTTACGGGCATCGATAGCAACGCGGTCTTTCTTGAGAAAGGCCCCTCCTTTCCCCAGCATTCAATCTTTCCCTACAGCTTCTTCATGTCGGCATACCACGCGCTGGCCTGCTCAAGGAGCTTGGTGGCGCGGCTGGCGAGGGCGTGCGGGTCCTTGATGTAGCCGTCGAGCAGCAGGGTGGAGTCGAACAGGCTCTGGATCATTTCGGCAAGCTGCGGATCGTCGGCATCGGCCTTGGAAAGCTTCAGCATCGTGCGGAGCAGGGGATGATCGCGGTTGATTTCGAAAATCTTCTGCGGGATGGAGTCATCCTTCTGCATGACGCGCATCAGGCGTTCCATCGAAGAGGTCACGCCGTCGTCCGGGGAGACGAGGCAGGCCGGGCTGTCCGCCAGACGGTGGGATACGCGGGCATCCTTGATCTGGTCGCCGAGCACCTTGCGGATGGTTTCAAGCAGCTTGTCGAACTCGTTCATGTCCTCGTTGGACAGCGGAGCGGCCTTGGGCTGCTCGTCCGTGTCCGCGAAGGAGTCGAGCACCGCGCTGTCGGCGTGCTCCACGGCCTTGAAGGTGAACTCCTTGTATTTCCCCAGCGTTTCCAGCGCGAACTCGTCGACGGGCTCAAAGAGGTAAAGCACTTCGAGGCCCTTGCGGCGGAACACTTCGCTGTGCGGGTTGACCTTGGCGGCTTCGCGGCTCGGCGCGGCGACATACCAGATTTCCTTCTGGCTTTCGCGGGCGCGGGAAATGTAGTCGTCCAGCGAGGTCAGGCCGTCGGCGTCTTCCATCGCGGAGGAGTTGAAGCGCAGCAGCGGGGTGATGCGGTCGCGGTTTACGAAGTCGCTGTAGCCGAGCTTGAAGACCTTGCCGTGCAGTTTCCAGAAGTTATTGTACTTTTCCGCGTCGTCCTTCGCCATCTTTTCGAGGTGGGAGAGGATCTGCTTGCTGATGGTCTGCGCGATCTTGCGCAGGACGATGTTTTCCTGAAGCGTTTCGCGGGAAATGTTCAGGGGCAGGTCTTCGGTGTCCACGACGCCCTTGAGGAAGGCGAGGTAGTCGGGGATGAGCTCCTTGTTCTCGCGCTGGATGAGCACGCGGCGGGCGTAGAGGTCCAGCCCCCAGTGTTCGCGGTACGCGCCGAAGTAGTCCTTGGTGATGTCGGGGATGAACAGCAGGGCGTTGAACTGCACCGGGGCGTCGACGGACAGGTGGAGCACGTCGAGCGGGTCTTTCTGGTCGTAGGTCAGGAACTTGTAGAATTCGTCGTACTGTTCCTTCTTGATGGAGAACTTGGGTTCGCGCCACAGGGCGGGCGTCGTGTTCACGCGCTCGCCGTCCACGAGGATGGGGAAGGGGATGAAGCTCGAATGCGTGCGGATGATGCCTTCGATGCGGTATTTTTCCAGAAATTCCTTGTCCCCTTCCTTGATGAAGGCCCGGATGGTGGTGCCGCGCTTGATGTCGGCCTGATCCGGGGCTTCCTCCACGGAGAACGTGCCGGTGCCGTCGGAAGTCCAGCGGTAGGCGGGGCCGTCCCCGGTGGCGGAAAGCGAGGTCACTTCAACCTTGTCCGCGACCATGAACACGGAATAGAAGCCGATGCCGAACCGTCCGATGATGTTGGAGGCGTCGCTGGCCGTGCCGTCTTCGGACGTCTGGGAATGTTCCCTGAGGAAGGCTTCGGAGCCGGAGTGGGCGATGGTGCCGAGGTTTTCGATCATCTCGTCGCGGGTCATGCCGACGCCGGTGTCGGTGATGGTCAGGCAATTCTGCACCTTGTCCGAAGAGATCCGGATTTCGAGCGGCAGCTCGGGATCACGGATGGCCTCGTGCTGCGTCTGGCTCTGGAGGAAGCGCAGCTTGTCCAGAGCGTCGGAGGCGTTGGAAATGAGCTCACGCAAAAAAATCTCCCGGTTGGAATACAGGGAGTGGGTGAGGATATTCAGAACCTTACGGGTTTCAGCACGGAATTCATGATTGGTGGTCTGCTCAGACATGGGAATCCTCCTGCAAAATCTTGGCCGGGATACGCCCGGCGATCCAGCCCCAAACATAAGTTTGCCTGTCGAATCGTCAAGGGGAGGGACGCGCTGAGGAGGAATGAACCGGAGAAACAAGGGAGGCGTCTTCCCGGAGGGAGGCCGCATCGCCGCCAATACCCGCGGGGCCCGGAAACCCGCCGCCGGGCAGGCCCTTTTGGGAACGCCCGCCGGATTGCCCTTTCGCCCCTCATTTCCCTCTTCCACGGCTTCCAAGCCGCAGGGGATTGAGCGTACGGGGAGGCGACCCGGCCAGCCACCTTACAGGATGATAGACTCCAGATCGTCGGGGACGAACAGGTTGCCTGCGAAATACCGGCGTCCTTCTGCTGTGTACAGCGCCTTGCGTTCAGGGAGGCGGGTATCTTCGGTATGCCAGAGCACGAGATTGCCGACGCCGAGTTCCGTCGCCGTTTCGCAGGCTTCGCGGACCGTGCTGTGGTGCTTCTCATAGGGGTTGAAGCGATCCCGATCCGCGTAGAGGCAAAAGGCTTCGCTGAGGAGCCAGCCGCTGCCCGCCGCGTATTTCCTGCCTTGGGGCGTACAGGGTTCGTCGCCGAGGCAGGTGAGTTTTTTGCCGTTATGGAGACGCAGCGTGAAGCCGAATTGCCGCGCCTTTGTGGAGCCGATGTCGAAAAACGTGGCCCTGTAGTTCCCGAATGGGCGTTCCCCGCCGTCTTCCACAGGGACGAAGCGAATCCGGTCGCCGATGAACCGGGTCATGCTGGCGGGCAGCGTCATGTCCGCGATGGCGCGGACGATCCCGGCGAGCCCGTCATGGCAGTACAGGGTAAACGAACCGCTGTAGGTCCCATTCCGGATGCTCTGGGCAACGCTGCGGATCATCCAGATCATGCCGAAGAGGTGATCGGTGTGGCAATGGGTCAGAAACGCGTGGTGGATATCGGCAGGCCGCACGCCCACCCGTTCGAGCTGCGTAAAAATGGCGTTGCCGCCGCCCGCATCCACCAGCAACGGCTCTCCGCCGTCATGGAGGACAAAACACGTGTTGTAACAGCGCGTGGCCCCGGCATTGCCGGTCCCGAGAACAAGGAGCTTTTCCATGAAATCCGCCGAGAGCGTTGTGATCGGGGCTTCGAAGGGAACCAGCCCGGTATCCGCCGCCCGATCCGTATCCGGAATACATCAATACGATAGCAAAATGAAATAATAGGGAGAACCGCGCCGCTCGGCAAGGACGGGGCATGGCCTCCTCCCGGCCCCGGAACCGGAAACGCCGCCATCCCCAAACAGCGCAAAAAAAGCCGGATAACTCCGGCCCGTCAGAATCCGCTCCAACAAGCGGAATCCCCTTCAACGAAACGTACCCTCGTGCCTCGGCCTTTTCCGTTGGCCCTGTTCGAGAAAACGGCGAAGGCTGGCAACCCCATTGCGAGTGTGCCGGCAATGCCCTGCCGCCAAGGCGGATACAGCTTCAACTACGCAAAAAATTTTTGATGCGGCACGGAGCCGAACAGCCGCAAACTGCACCCAGCCTTGCCGCCCCGCTTTTTCATACGGCGGGAACTCCTTCCGCACGGCCTCCCCACCAGTTGAAAGTCTTTGAAGAGGGTGGGGGAGGTTTGGAGGGGGCGGGGGAAACTT